>JAIJUV010000579.1 GCA_022732315.1 Prevotella sp. | reverse complement strand
TGCCAGGGATAGGCCAGCCATTCAACCAAGAGTGACCATCGTTGACACCCCAGAAGGTAACACGACTGATGACATCCTTGTGACGCTCTACAATCTTGAAGAGATCGAGATAACGCTGGTTGAAGAGTTTCTGTGCCTTCTTGTTAAGTCCCTTCACGTATGGATTGTACTTCTTCTGAAGTTCAAACTTCTGACTGATTTCCGCTCCGCCGAATCCTTCCGGATTAGGAAGCATGTTGACATCCAACTCCGTCAGCATCACCTTCACGCCTTCAGCAGCAAAAGCCTCGATGCTCTTCTCATACTCTGCGTAATCAGGATAATCAAAGCCATTGTGGCTCTGCATACCTACAGCATCGATGCGGAGACCCTTAGCCTTCAAATCGCGAACCAGCTTGCAGATAGCCTCACGCTTGGCTGGCTTAGAAGTAGAATAATCATTATAGTAAAGCTCTACGTTAGGATCAGCCTCATGCGCAAAGCGGAAAGCCAGTTCGATAAACTCCGGACCGATAATCTTATAATATAAAGACTTGCGGTAAGAGCCATCATCCTCGAAAGCCTCGTTCACCACGTCCCATCCCTTTACTCTACCTTTATAATGAGTAACCACATTCATGATATGATTATACATTCTGCCGATAAGAACCTCGCGGCTAACCAGATTACCTTTATCATCGGTAAACATCCACTTAGGTGGCTGAGAGTGCCAAACCAGGCAATGACCTATCAAGGTCTTGCCGTTCTTCTCTGCCCAGTCAGCAAGCTTATCGCCATCGGTAAAATCAAAGCGATTCACCTCAGGATGATTTACCTCACCCTTCATGCAGTTTTCGGCAACCACCTGGTTAAACTGCTTTTTCACCACCTCTTCGGCAGCAGGATCCTGTCCGTCTGGCAGGAAAGTATTCACGGCAGCTCCCACCAGGAAGTACTTGCCCATGGTTTCCTGGAATGTAGGAATCTCGGTAGCGTTATTCGCCTTTTGGGCAAATGCTGTAGAAGCAAGCATCAAGCCCAATGCAAAAGTTGATATTTTCTTCATGTCTATTTTTTATTTTTCTCATTTAAATGTTACTTTTCCTGTTTGTGTCGAGCCTCAATCTTCTTGTTGATATCATCGATAACCGCATC
>JAIJUV010000578.1 GCA_022732315.1 Prevotella sp. | reverse complement strand
AAAATAGTGATATTCTAGAGTGACATACAGTTCACCTTAACACCCGTTAACCAATTCGTTTAAACTTGTTTCCAGGTGCAAAGGTAAAAGAAGTGACATTACACTCAGCTAAATAGCTATAAGGCAGCTTGTTGCGGATTCGTTGTGTAGTGTGAAGTAGAATGGGCATTTATCGAACTTGGCACTTTTTTGGCGGTTACGACACAAATAAGGCACACAAATCACATATTTACAACACAAACTATTACTGATGGAAAAAAGAAAAGAAAGAATAAACCACTTAGAGGAGACTCCTCATTCACCTCTCCCCTATTCCGATTTCGGAGACTCTATGATTAGTGATAAACAACAAATGAAGAAGAAAGTTTTTGTGAGCGGGTGTTATGACCTGCTGCATTCCGGTCATGTGGAGTTTTTCCAACAGGCATCACGGTATGGTGACCTGTATGTGGGTATCGGATCGGATGCTACTTATCTGGAGTATAAGCATCGCAAGCCTATGTTCCCGCAGGAGGAAAGGCTATTCATGGTCAAAAATATCAAGGCGGTGAAGGATGCGTATATCAATGAGGGAAGCGGAGTCATCGACTTCCTGCCAACTCTTGATAAGGTGAAACCGGATGTGTTTGTGGTGAACGCTGAAGGTGGTTCTGATGAGAAACGTAGAATCTGTAAGGAAAGGGGCATCGAATATGTCGAACTCCAGCGCACTCCTCATGCGGGTTTGAAGGCACGGTCTTCTTCTGACTTGAAGAAGGCGTTATCGAATGTTTCTGAGAATTCGGCACAGGAGGCGGGGATTCCTACCCGTCTGGATCTGGCTGGTACATGGATTGATCAGCTTTATGTAAGCATGTATCATCCGGGATGGGCGATTACCATCTCGCTGGAACCTACCTTTGAGGTGCGCGACCGTTGTGGCCTGTCTACCTCTACCCGTAAGATGATTCAGAAGATATGGCCGGTGAAGTTGCCGAAGATGGATCCGGAGATGCTTGCCCGACTGGTATTCTGCTTTGAGAACAATCCGGAGCGTCACGATGGTATCATCTCTGGTGCCCAGGATTCCATCGGTATCTGTGTTCCCGGTCTGGTGCGTCATTATTATGACAACAACTTCTGGCCGGAGAAGAT
>JAIJUV010000145.1 GCA_022732315.1 Prevotella sp. | reverse complement strand
CGGTATGCTTCTTGAAGAAGGTGCCGAAGGATGAGGCATTAGGGAAGCTTAACTCGCAGGCTATCTGCTGAATCGTCATGTTCGTATTCTTCATCAGATAAATGCTGCGACGGATGATCGCCTTGAAAATCAACTGCTGAACCGTCTTGCCACACACCGACTTCACTATCACCGAAAGATACTTCGGGGTGAGACAAAGCTGGTCGGCATAAAACGCCACACCACGCTCTCGCATGAAATTCGCATCTATCAGCTTCACCAACTCCTCAAACGTCTCTATCTTGCGATCCATCTCCTTTCTCGGCGTGGTGAGCGAGGCAGAGAATATGCTGCAAAGACGATAGGTCACCGCCATGAGAAGCAACTTCTGCTCATGATCACTATACGTATCCCTCTTCTCCTTCTGATCCAAAACAAGAAGCATCCGAGCATAAGACGTCAGCATCTCCTCGTAACCCGTCTGCGCCACGGTGCATGCCTTGGGATAAAGCGTGGAATAAAGGCGCATGCTCATCACCGTATTGCCCAACATGTGACGAATCTGCTCCACGCGATAGAAAAGTAATGTAAAGCGGAAATCGGAAGAGGTTTCCTGAACATGAAAAAGAATTTCAGGAGAAAGGAAAATGGTCTCTCCCATAGACGCAGCAAAGGATGCCCCGTTTACTTGGAAACGGAACATCCCTTGATGACAAATCACTATTCCCACATAATCGGAATAGAAAGGTTGCATCAGAAAATGAGGAAATTCACTTGCCTCACATATGATAATATTATCTGTTATCTCCATTTTTTCAAATTGCTTGAACTGCGAAGATAACAAAAATATCTATTCCATCTGATAACAATCCCGATTATTTATGATATTTTAGCAGAATCCAGCCGCTTCTGGAAGAATCCCCACTTTTCCGGAAGTATCTGCCTGATCTTCCCTTACCTCCTTCCCAAGTTTTTCTCATTCACATTCTTCAGCAGATACTCGCGAGTCAGCTCCTTGATGTTGCGCTTACGCCAAGGTATCACGAGCATCAAGCCAGCACATACCAGACAGCCATAGAAGGTCCAGCCTGCCATCTCCTTGATGGATACCAGGGTGGCTTGCACCTGCACCTTACCCTTCGCACTCATGGCTGCCATGTTCTGCGCCTCGGTCACACTCTTGCCCTGATACTGCATGCCCATCACCGTCTGGTCGTAGGTTCTTGCCGTCTCAATGCTGGTGCGGTCGTAATCCTGCGCAAAGCGGGTGACGTAATACTGCTGACGATGCTGGAGCACATTGGTGTAAAGCGCCGAACCGATGCAAGGGGCGATGACCATACGAACGGTGAGCATGATACAGACCCAGGTGGACATAAAACGGTAAGGCATGCGCTGATTGGCTATCGTGGAGATGAGCGAATAGAGCAGCATCATTCCCGTAGAACGGATGATGATAGGCCATTTCATGCGCTCATACATGCCGTCGTTCTGTACCTCGAAGTACATAAAGAGGGCGTAGCCTCCGATAAAGAGGAAGCCCAGACAGTACATCCACTTCAGGTGAACATTCTTGGCTCTGGCGATGACTGCGAAAATCAAGCCCACGGTATATCCCACCATCACCCAGTTGCCCAGGGTGGCATTCTGCCAGTTGTCTATCTTCATTCCCACATTGGTGAACACATTCACGAACATGGCGCTGGAGTTGCAGACCATCAGGAGGAAGAACAGCATGATGCCATAATTGATGACCCTGAGCTGGAACACCTCCATGATAAAATAAGGTGAGCGGCGGGTCTTCTCTAGATAGATGAACAGGGCGGTAAAGATGAGACAAACCACCGTAGAGTAACAGATGGTAGGATCATCAAACCAGTCCAGCGTCTTGCCGAACACCATCACATAGGCAAACGAGCAGAGCATGATGCAAAACACCGTGACATTGCCAAACTTCGACATCGTAATCGGGAACTTCGGCATCGGATACTTATGATAAGGCATGGTGAAGAACACGATGATGATGCCCGCCAGCATGAATGCCATCATGAAATGATACACATACTGCCATTCGTAAGCATAGGCAAGCCAAGCCGTGAGCCAGGTGCCCAACTGTCCGATGATCATGAAGAAGAGATAGATGACCGGCTGGGACACCATCTTTTCTGAATCCACCGCATCCCAAGCCTCCTCGGTGGTAGGCTCGCAACCCGGCGTGATATTCTTCGTTGCCTCGATGCCGAAACCATATCGAATCAATACAAAGAGATGCGCCATCAGAAGCGTCTGTCGGACAAAGCCCATCAGCAGACTGCACAGTCCGAGGATGAACAGCGAATCGGTCTGGGCGCAGACAAAACTGAGCAAAAAGAGAATGGAGAATCCCACGATACACATCATCTTCTCTCTCCGGATGCACACCAGTTCGTAGAAGAACGGCGAGAAAGCCGCCATTCCTATCGACGTGCAGAAGCCCGCAAAGGCGATGTATTCCGACTGGATGCCCAGTCCGCTCATCATCTCTCCGCTGTTGGCGGAATAGACACCACTCATCGTAATCATCGGCACGAAGAGGATGATCATGAAGATGATGCCCAGCGGTTTCGGCACCCAGTCATAGAACGGATAATTCTTATATTCTTCTTCCATATTCCATTACTTTGATTTTCTCTCCGCCTTCACTACCACCATCATACCTGCTGCCAGGCGGGCATTGTCTTCCTTGCTGAGGTTAGTGAAGTCGATTCTTACAGGCACACGCTGCTGAATCTTCACGAAGTTACCTGCCGAATTATCGGTAGGAACAAGAGAATACTTGGAACCGGTTGCACCGGAGATAGCGGTAACGGTGCCCTCAAACTCCTTGTTGCTGATGGCATCTACCGTCATGCGTACCTTCTGACCCACATAGAGATTCTCTACCTGAGTTTCCTTATAGTTAGCGATGACCCACTTCTGGGCATTAGGAAGGATATAGGTGATGGTAGTTCCAGCGTTCACCATCTGTCCCTCTTCGATAGAGCGGCGACCCAACTTACCATCGCATGGCGCTACAACCACACAATAAGAGAGGTTCAGCTTCGCCATCTCCACCGCAGCCTCAGCACGCTCGATGGCAGCAGCCACATTCTGCTTGCGGGTAACCACCTCGTTCACGCCCTTATAGGCAGCAGCCTGCTGTCGCTTTACCGACTCCAGTTTCTTCTTGGTAGCCGCATATTCCACTTCGAGCTGCTCCAGCTGAATAGGTGTAGCCGCCTTCTTCTCTACCAGGTTGCGATAGCGCTCGCAGTCCTTGGCGAGTTTGGCAAGGCGCACCTCTATCTCATCGATGGATGCCGAATAGACGGTAGCCGATGTCTGGGTGGTCTGCTGGGTAGCATCAATCACGTTGGCACCCGCCTTGGCATCCTTCAATGCCGCCTCAGCCTCCATCAGGCGGATGCGATACTCACGGTCGTCGAGGATAAGAAGGGTGTCACCCTTATGAACCTCCTCGTGTTCCTTGAAGCAAACCTTGGCGATATAGCCCGATGCACGGAGGTTGACAGGAGAGATATACTGCTCTACCTGGGCATCGTTGCTGGTTTCGTTGGCATTATAATCCAAGAAGAGGCAGACAATCTTCCAGAGTCCGAAGACGAGGATGGCTACGCCGATGAGACTGGCGATAATCTGACGGATGCGCTGCTTCTTCAATTTCTTCTGCATTTCCTCGTGAGAAGTCTGAGTTGCGGCATTATTTTCGTGAGAAGCCTGAGTGGTTGCGGCATTATCCTCACGAGCGGTTTCTATCTTGTTGTTTTCGTTCTGTTCCATTGTTATATTCTGATTGATTATTATTTGATGATTCCTTTGCTATTTTACTTGATCCAACTGTCCGGTGAGTTTCAGGAGCGAGAGATTCGCCACCTTATATTTATAATAGGCGGTGAGATAATTGTTCATGGCTTCACTCATGCGCATCTCATCCTGGAGAACGGCGGTCATCGTTCCTACACCCTCTTTATACTGGTCGGCTGTTACGCTATATACATCCTGCGCCAGGGTGTAATTATCAAACTGCTTCTTGTAGTTGCGCTGACTGTTGTTCACCTCGCTCACGGCGTTCATATAGTTTGCCTGCATGCCTTTTAAGGCATCCTCGTATCCGATGCGGGCATTCTCCTCCTCCATCTTGGCACGTCTTATCTTGGAACGCTTCTCGAAGCCATCGAAGACTGGCACTCTCAGCTGGATGCCGATGCCGTTGGAACCATACCAGTGGTTTGATTCGCCCGAATGAATCCAATGCTCTATCTTATCGGTAAAGGCAGAATACATCAGACTTCCGGTAAGACTCACAGAAGGCAAATAGCCATCCTTGGCAAGCTTGGTCTGCTTCTGGGCAAGTTCCTTTCTCTTCTCCAGGAGCTGGAGTTCGTAGAGATGAGTGTTCAATCCGTTGGCATTTACCGTTTCTATCTCTCCGGGATTTACTTCACTTACCTTAATTTGCTTATCCGCAGGATAATCTATCACATACTTAAGCATGGTATATTGCTGATCGAGCATGGCAATGGCATTGTCGCGCTGCACGGTGAGATTCTCGATGTTGAGTTTCACACGCTTCACATCCACTTCCAGAGTCATCTGGTTGTCGTAGAAAGCCTGGGTGATGCCATAGAGTTCTTCCTGGCGCTTGATGTTGTCGTTCACCAGACGAATCTGTTCGGCAGTATTCTGCGCCATGTAATACATCTTGGCAGTCTGCACGATGAGGTCTTCGCGCGCCTTCTCGTAAGAGAGCTGGTTGAGATGGTCTGCTATCTTGGCAATGTCGATGGCTGTATTCACCATCTGGTTGTAAAGCGGCATCTGGAGCTGCAAGCCTGCCGAAGCATTATACTGCAGGGTCTTGGTTACATTGTAAGGTTTGCCGTAGGCAGAACCATCCGTCACGGAAACGGGAGGGGTGAAGTTATCGTTCAACTGTGCCACAGCGTTGATCTGCGGCAGCAGCTTAGCCTGATTCTCGCTGATGGAATACTTTCCCTTTGCAATCTCGTTCCTGCTTTTCTGTAGCGACAGGTTGTTATCCACTGCCATCTGCAGGCACTGGCTCAGCGACAGAGTTTCCTGCGCCATCATAGCAGAAAAAGCCCCGAGAGCCAGACAAAAACATAATATCTTTTTCTTGTTCATTTTCAATATGTTTCTTATGATATAAAATACAATTTAATTCTGGTGCAAAGGTACTGATTTTCTGCAAATAATCACTATTCACAAAATGTTCAAAATTGCCGTTTCTTTTAGTGGCGGAGTTACTGGAAACAAAAGAGGGTGTGTCATAAACCACATCCCATACGCCCTGAAAGGGCAGAAGCTCCTAGCCCAGGGCAGCGCCCTGGGTTTTAGAATAGATACAACAAAGTCGCCCTGAAAGGGCAAAAGCTTTCAATTTCAAAGCTTTTGCCCTTTCAGGGCGACATTGTCGCTTATATGTTAACCCAGGGTGTTACCCTGGGCTAGGAGCTTCTGCCCTTTCAGGGCGTATGGATGAAAAAAGACCACACTCTTCTTTCAGGACGTGTGGATGATAATTACCACACTCTTCTTTCAGGGCATGTGGATGATAATTACCACTATTTACTTCCAAGGATTCTCGGTTGGATAAGGCAGGCTAGCTGGCTGGTTGTAAGCGATGTCCTTGATGCCAAGATACTTGAATACCTCGAACAGGGTCTTGCCTACGTGAGAGAAAGCTACTGCACCGTGGTGTGGATAGCCCTTCTGAACCAAGACGTGGCGATAGAAGCGGCCCATCTCGTTGATCGCGAAGATACCGATACCACCGAATGAACGGGTAGGAACATCAAGAACCTCACCCTCTGCGATATAAGAACGGAGGTTACCCTCTGAATCGCACTGCAGACGATAGAATGTGATATCTGATGCAGCGATGTCACCCTCCAAAGTACCACGGGTGAAGTCTGGTGTACCACCATTCTCCAACAAGCGGTTCTGAATCAACTGATACTTGATCTTACGGCTAGAGCACATCTTGCACTGTGGAGTGTTACCGCAGTGGAAGCCCATGAAGGTATCAGTCAACTTGTAATCGTACTTACCCTTGATGTCCTCATCATAGATATACTGAGGAACAGAGTTGTTGATGTCGAGCAATGTTACTGTATCATCAGAAGCACACATACCGATGTACTCAGACAAAGCACCATAGATATCTACCTCGCAAGCTACAGGAATACCGCGGCTAACGAGACGGCTGTTAACATAGCAAGGCTCGAAACCGAACTGGCTTGGGAAGGCTGGCCAGCACTTGTCGGCGAATGCTACATACTGGCGAGAACCCTTGTGAGCCTCTGCCCAGTCGAGCAATGTCAACTCAAACTGTGCCATTCTGCGGCTGAGGTCAGGATAGTAGCA
>JAIJUV010000144.1 GCA_022732315.1 Prevotella sp. | reverse complement strand
GTAATGGGCGATGAGCTGCCCGACCGCACGCTCATCCTCCCCCTTCTGGGCGTAGGTTTCCTTACCTACATCCTTTTGCTGGTATTCGGTTTCTGGGTGCCGCGCCTCATCACTCGCAATCATGATGACCAGGGCATGATAGGTTTTGCGCTGATGTTTGCCAACGTAGGTTTCATCGGCTACCCTATCGTTTCGAGCATTTTTGGTCCGAAGGCGATTTTTTATGCAGCCTTGCTCAACATGCCGAATACCTTCTTCATTTTTACGGCAGGCGTGATGCTTATCAAGGGTGAGTACAGCGTGAAGCAGTTCAATCCTAAGGTACTGTTCTCTCCGGCTCTTCTTGCCGCCTTCGTTGCCGCCCTCCTGGTAGCTTTCGGGGTACATACGCCTGATATCATTGCGCGTCCGGTAACGATGGTGGGCAATGTCACGGTTCCGGCGGCTCTGATGATTATCGGTTCCTCGATGGCGAAGTTGCCGGTGAAGGAGATTATCGGCAGTCCGAAGGTATATGTTTCCTCTTTTCTGCGCCTTTGCGTAGTACCGCTGAGCATCTATTTCCTGTTCAAGGTATGTGGTGTAAGCGATTTGGTCAACAACATCAATACGGTGGTTATAGCGATGCCTGTAGCGAGTTTCGGCACGATGTTCTGTCTGAAATACGGCCGCAATCCTTCGCTCATCACCGAGATGACGTTCATCACCACGGTTGGCAGCATCATCACCATCCCGCTCATCACCCTCCTCTTTTCGTAACGAGAAAAAAATCCCCTGATGCCACAAAGTCACCAGGGGATTTTTATATTATCAGTAATCGTAATAATCACTAATCATTAATCACTAATCATTAATCACTAATCATTAATCACTAATCACTATCTCACGCAGAATTTCTTGCCATTCTTGATGTATATACCCTTCTTCATAGCCCCCGTAATGCGGCGGCCGCTCAGGTCATAAATGGCAGCATTGTCTGGCTCCTGATCCGATGTTACAGAATGGATGCCGGTAGACTCCAGGTTGCGGTAAGTCCTTACCTCGAGTTCATAAACCGGTTCAAGACCTCTTACGCTGTTCACGCATCCAGCACCAAACACGATGTTTTCAGCCAATTTACCATCCACCAGTGCATAATACTTTGATACGCCTTCATCCACCGTCAGATAATAGTAATAAGTGGAGCCGATGACAGGTTTGCCATTATAGAAATTGCGGGAAGGATTATACTGGCTTCCTGCTTCCTCGAATGTTACACCTTCTCCTATTTTGGTTCTCACCTCAAATGTGCGAGGTTCGTATCCGGTTGCCGGCAGACGCAGTCTCTCAAAGTCCTGACCATACAGTTCCATATACTCCTCCGAGCCATTTCTCTTAGCCACAACAGCCAGATAATCACCCGGTTCTGCATCTACAGTACTCAGAACCGTAAAGACCAATTTAGGATAGATGTAGCCCCGTCCAAAATCTTTAACCGTCTTGGTGCCGGATGATATAATCTCCCGAATCTCGCCCTTAGCATTCATCAGAGCCATGGCAAGTACTCCGTCAAAGTTCTGTTTTCCTTCATTTTTGATTGGTACTGAAAAGACGATACATTTCTGTCCCTTCTTCACATCAGTAACATTCATATTCATTTCCTGAAGATAGTCAGTCATCTTCGTGAATCTCATATCAGAGATTTTTTCCTTTCCGTCAGATGGCTCCATGCCGAATACTGCCATCTGGCCAACGTTATACCGACTGGCAACTGGCTTTCCTTCTTCGTTTTGCGGATTGAGGGCTCCTATATGGTAGAACCCGTTGCAAAGACCGCCCCAGCCCCAGTTTACGCTGAAGCTATCGTCCTTATAACCATCTATCACGAAGGCATGACCGCCGCCAATAGAGTCGAATGCAGCATAGAGCACAGGACGGTTGGCATCAATCTCTCCGCGCAACTTTTCGTTCCATTCCTCTGCGCTCCCAGCTTCTATTGACATCTGATGCGAAATCTTGCTGTAGCCGAAATACTTCTGCATGGCGGCCACCAGATCGCTTATATACGAACCGCTACCGTCTTCAGTATACTGCATATCCACAGCCACACCGAGGTCTGACATGAGCCTTGCCACGCCGTCGAAGTCAGCAGCGTTGGTTCCGTCATATCGCGCAGGCATGTTTGCCCAATCATATTCGTGCTCGAATTGGGCAGTCAGGGTCTTGCCGTCCCATTTATAGGAATGGCTTCCGGTGCCCTTGGCAGGATAACCGTGATACTGCATCACGATGGCACCAGCCGTAGCCGCACAGCCAACCGGATATTTGTTTGGCGTGTACTTGTTGAATGGAGCCATCTGGTCCCATTTCGCGGTATTGAGCAGCTTTTCGCCGCTGAAACCGGTTCTTGTGGCAGTCTGGTTCGCCTGATTGCTGTTAGCCAGCGCTGCTATCTGCCGTTCATAACTCTTGAGCAGGTCCTTCAATCCGTCGGGCAGATTTCCTGCATCAAATGTTCCTGTTGAGGTATACCCCAAAACTGGCGCTACTGCGTCGTCACCTGCTATAATGACGAATCCGCCTGCGTCATTGTTGAAAACATAATAAGCATCAGAGCGCGATGCGGTATTAGCCGTTCTGCTCTTGGCTCTAGCTTTCTGCGGCATCTGTTTTCCCCAGAAGCTATAAGCCTGCTGCTGTGCCTGCCATTGAGTTATCCGCTTAGCCTCCGAAGGAGAATATACCAGCAGCAGCAACAATGCCAATATGTTTTTAAAGTGTAATTTTCGTTTCATTAGTTCTTGTTGTTTAATAATTTACTAAATATCCTCTATATATCCTAATATATATCCTAATATAAGTTCACTTGTATAAATCCACCTGAATAAGCCCTGCCTGAATATCGGGCTTCTGTAGTTTTTTAAATACTTTGTTCTGCTGCAAATATAAGAAAAATATTCGTACCAAACAAGTTTTTTCGCACTTTTTTTCGTCCCTACCCTCATTTTTTATGTATTGCCCCCTCTTTTTACGTATTAAGCGAAAAAAAATCCCCTGATGCCACAGAAAGCACCAGGGGATTCCTATCTTTTAATTGTAATATTCAACACTCAACATTCAACATTCAACACTCAACATTACTTCGCGCTAATTTTCTTGCCATTCTTGATGTATACGCCCTTCTTCATAGCCTCAGTTATGCGGCGGCCGTTCAGGTCGTAAATGGCAGCATTGCCTGGCTTCTTATCCAATGTTACAGAATGGATGCCGGTAGGCTCCAAATCCTCTACCACATTATCAAAGTATTTAATCCAGTTCTTGGTATACTGATGAGCATCATACTTCGCCTTGCTGCCCGGATAGAGATGCAGCGTGCGATACAACTTACTGCTCTTGCTAGCAAATACACACCAGCTTATCCAGTAAGGTGCCTCTTTATGACGCATATATACATCCTTCAATTCAAAGCAGGCAAAGAATGTGTTGCGGCCGAATTCCGTTATCGTCTCCGGCAAATCAATCTCCTTCAGCTTGGTAGACCTGAAGGCGTTGAAACCCAACTCCCTGACACCGGCTGGCATCTTGAAATGCTCCAGAGTGGCATTGCCTTCGAATGCATATTTAGGAACCATATCAGCCTTGCTGTCCTCATAAGCCACCACCTTGGCACCGCTCAGGTCGATGCTCTTGAAATAATGGCTCGCCAGCTCATCAAAGTCGCGCTTGTCTATCTCGCCGTTCACCTTGATATTTCTGTAAACAAGATAGTCAGGGTTTTCCTTGGCAAGTGTTTGCTTCAGCTGTCCCGCCTTCTCCAGGTTGATAACCAACTCCTTCTCCTGATAGTTGCGATAAGTGGTCACCACGAGATCATAAACCGGTTCTATTCCTCTGAAAGAATTCGGATAGACTGTAGTACCCAGTTTAACATCATCCATCAGCTTTCCGTTCAATTCTACGAAATACTGTGAGATGCCCTCATCTACCGTCAGATAATAATAGTACCAGGCACCGATAACCGGCTTGCCATTATAGAAATTGTAGGAAGAATTATATCCCGTGCCTGCTAGCTGGAATGTAGCCCCGTCGCCCATTTTCGTACTTACCTCAAACGTAAGAGGCTTATATCCGGTTGCCGGCAGACGCAATCTCTCGAAGTTCGAATCATACAACTCTATATATTCCGAAGAGCCTTTTTCCTTTGCCACAATAGCCAGATAATCACCCGGTTCTGCATCCACTGTACTCACAAAATTGAAAGACGGAGACGAATAATACCCGCCAGCGGCAAGATTAACAACAGTCAGAGGTCTGGATGTTACGATTTCCCGTTTCTCGCCCTTCGCATTCATCAGCGCTACGGCTACTTCTCCGGTATACGGTTGGTCTCCCGTATTACCGATTGGCGCACAGAAGATGCCAACCTTCTGCCCCTTCTTCACATCGGTGATATTCATATTCAGTATATGAAACCGACCTACATTTGTCATGAATCCCATGCCAGATACTTTCTCCGTGCCATCAGAAGGTTCCATGCCGAATACTGCCGATTGACCTACATTATACTTATCGCCCGTTGGCTTTCCTGCGCTTTCAGGATTCAGGGCTCCTATCTGGTAGAAGCCATTACAATAGCCGCCCCAGCCCCAGTTTACGCTGAAGCTCTCGTCCTTGTAACCGTCAATCACGAAGGCATGTCCGCCGCCCGAAGGACTGGATGCGGAATAGAGCACAGGGCGGTTGGCATCAATCTCCTCGCGCAGTCTGCCGTTCCATGCCTCAGCACCCACATCTTCTATTGCCATCAGATGCGAAAGCTTGCTGTAGCCGTAATATTTCTGCATGGCGGTTATCAGATTGCCGATATACGCACCGCTTCCGTCCTTCTTATACTGCATCTCCACTGCCACACCGAGGTCTGCCATCAGTCTTGCCACGCCGTCGAAAGCAGCATCGTTGGTGCCGTCATATACGGCTGGCATGCTTGCCCAATCGTAAGTATGCTCGAAATTGGCTGAGAGGGTCTTGCCGTTCCAGGTATAAGAATGGCTTCCGGTACCCTTGGCAGGATATCCGTGGTGCTTCATTACGATGGCTCCAGCCGTTGCTACACAGCCTGTTACATAGTTGTTTGGCGTATACTTGTTGAAAGGAGCATTCTGGTTCCATTTTGCGGTATTGAGCAGTTTTTCGCCTGTAAAAGCGGCTCTCGTGGCAGTCTGGTTCGCTACATAATTGTCGCCCAGCGCCGCAATCTGCCGTTCATAGCTCTTCAGCAGATCCTTCAGTCCGTCAGGCAGATTTTCTGCATCAAATGATCCCGTTGAGGTATAGCCCAATACTGGCGTTACGGCATCATCACCAGCGATAATGACGAATCCGCCTGCGTCGTTATTAAATACATAGTAAGCATCCGATGACGATGCAGTGGTAGCCGTGCGGCTCTTCGCCTTCGCCTTCTGCGGCATCTGTTTTCCCCAGAAGCTGTATGCCTGTTGCTGAGCCTGCCACTGTGTGATTCGCTTGGCCTGCAGAGAAGAGTATCCCAGCGCCAGCAACAATACCAATAGAAATTGAATGTGTAATAGTCGCTTCATAAGTTCTTATCTTTTTTAAGGGTTATTATATAATATGTATAGTTCTTAGAAAATTCTTCTTCATTTGCAAAGATAGGTAAAAAAATAATACCACGCAAGTTTTACGCCCTCTTTTTTTGCCCCGTTCTCCACTTTTTTACGCAATGACACCCCTTTTTACGCATTGAACGGAAAAAAACTCATCCAAATTTCGTTATTCCCCGATTTTTGCCTTATCTTTGCAAGTAAATTTGGCGCGAAGCAATCCTTTTTACCAATAATATAAATTAGAAAAAAATGAAGATAAACAACAGTACGAAGAAAAGCCTGCTCATCATCGCACTCGCGATGGCCAGCACTACTTACCAGACACAGGCCGCTCCGATAGAACATATCGGCGACAGATACATCATGCATATTCCAGAAATGGAACTCACAGGCGAAGAATCACTCCTCGATGTGCTCATGATGTGCCCGGAAGTCATCTCGCTCGACGGCAACAACATCATCGGCGGAGATCCATTCGCCAACCTCTACGGCAAGTTCGTCATCCGCATCGACAACCAGGAATACGGACTCGATTACGCCACCTTCCTCCACCATTTCAAGGCTCGGGAGATAGAAACCATCAAGGTGTGCCAGAACGCCGAAGTGATGAAGGGATGCAGCAGTCTGAAGAAAGTCATCGACATCACGCTGCGGAAGAAGGAGAACGGAACTACCGGCAGATGGGGACTTTTCGGTGATACCTACGGCGGTGCAAAAGGCATCGTCAGCGTCATCAGCCAGCAGGATAAACTCCGTGTGCTCAGTCATGTAGAAGGCAACTTCCAGCGCACCTCCAGCAGCGATAAGGAC
>JAIJUV010000143.1 GCA_022732315.1 Prevotella sp. | reverse complement strand
ATTTGGGCCTCAGCCCCTCTTCCTCGCTCCGATGGAAGACGTAACGGATATTGGCTTTCGCATGCTCTGCAAGCGATTCGGAGCTGCCATGGTTTATACAGAGTTCGTATCGGCGGAAGCCTTGGTGAGAAGCATCAAGAGTACTGTCAGCAAGCTTACGATAAGCGATGAAGAGCGCCCTGTGGGCATTCAGATTTATGGCAGAACCACAGAGGATATGGTGGAAGCTGCAAAAATCGTAGAACAGGCGAAGCCGGATGTGATTGATATTAACTTCGGTTGCCCGGTGAAGAAGGTTGCAGGAAAGGGTGCAGGAGCCGGAATGCTCCGAAATATCCCATTGATGCTGGATATTACAAGAGAAGTGGTAAAGGCGGTAAACGTGCCCGTAACCGTGAAAACCCGACTGGGATGGGATTGCGAGAACCTCATCATCACCGACCTTGCCGAGCAGCTGCAGGATTGCGGAATCCAGGCGCTCACCATCCACGGCAGAACCCGTAGCCAAATGTACACCGGAGAAGCTGACTGGAGCCTTCTAGGAGAGGTGAAGAACAATCCCCGCATCCATATTCCTATCATCGGCAACGGCGATATTACGACCCCGGAAGAAGCCAAGCTTGCCTTCGAAAGATACGGCGTAGATGCGGTGATGATTGGCCGCGCCACCTTCGGAAGACCATGGATTTTCAAGGAAATACGCGATTACTTAGACAATACAGGCGCAACCCCATTAACCGTGGATGAGAAAATTGACCTCCTGGAGGAGCAGCTGCGCATCAACGTGGAGCGCATCGACGAGTACAGAGGCATTCTCCACACCCGTCGCCACCTGGCCGCCTCCCCAATCTTCAAGGGCATTCCTGATTTCCGCCAAACGAGAATCGCCATGCTGAGAGCCACGACCGTGGAGGAACTAACTGGGATTCTGAAAGAATGTAGGGAGAGAATCAAGGCAATAGAAATCTAGACTTGCTTGCGGCGGATTCAAATGCGCCGAAAGCATAAGATAAAGGGAAAGGGAGACTCCAACCATCATCGCTGGAATCTCCCTTTTTATTTATTCGCAGTTAACAGGTTAACAGTTAACAGCTGTTTTTTCTATACTTCCACCGCTTTCGCTTATAGAACGAAAATGGTTTCATCCCCGCAAATATTACGAATTTTCAAGCGCAAAGGCTTATCGTCTGATACAATGCTAGCATCCCAATAATCCTGGGTTTTCTTTCCGTTGATGGTTACGGTTCCCATCTTCTCTATCTTCACCTCCATATCACTGTGCCAAGGAGCATTTTTCTCAGCATTGACGCAATCTACAGAAGCCCATTCGATGGTTTCCAGCCCTTCATCGCTGAGTTTTATTTTCGAGAAGTTGGCACTCTTACCGCTTGCTCGTTTCTTGTTTGTCTGCAGAACACCTTTTTCGTTGAAACCATGAACTTTCTTTGCTACCCGGTCGCTATGGAATGATTTCAGTTGAAGTTTCCATCCCATCGACAAGCCCAGCGAATCCTTGGCTTCCTGCAAATCCCATTCAGCCTCATCTTCCATTATCACCTCGTCGAGCACCTGCTTCAAGTCTCTCAACTCAAATTCTATCAGCGTCTGCTGGTTTTCGGCTTCTATGAATTGGCGCAACTCGTTTATCTCTTCCACATCCACGTAATAGATGATGACACGCTTCACCTCATCAGGCAAATCAGGCAGCGCCTTATGGATGATGTTCATCATCTCACTCTTATCCAGCACTCGCTTGCTTCCATCGAGTAGATTAGGCAGATATACGGGCATCATACCATACTTGCTGTCCATGATAGAGCCTGCCCAATACTGGCTGTCCAGCTTGGCGTTGGCTGTTAAACCCGGTATCAGGTTGTCGCGTAGCTTATCCATCGTCTGTACAGGATTTCTGAAGAGACGCACGCCATCTTTCACTTCCTTTATCTCAAACTCTGCTCCGGCATTAACCAGTCGGTCGCGAGCAGTCTGAAGGCTATTGATATTCACGTCGCCATGAATAAAGCGGCGGTTGAGCTTATGAGCCACGGCTGCGGTTACCCCGCTTCCGCCAAAGAAATCAGCCACGAGCATTCCTTCGTTGGATGAAGCCTTGATAATACGCTCCAAAAGGGCTTCCGGCTTCTGAGTGGCGTAATCTTCTTTTTCTTGAGAACGACCAGCAACATAAGAAATATCATTCCAAATATCATTAATTGGGGTTCCTGGAAGTTCATCCTTGAATATTATTCTGCAACGCTTTATAGGCTTACCATTTTTGCCTAGTTTAATACGACCATGACTATTAGGAACTTCTGTCTGTTCTGCATTCCATAAAACTTCAAACTTTTCAGGTGTCGTACGCCATCTCGCCCTTGTTCCATGAAAGTCATATTCTTCCATTTTTAATTGAGGGTCTAGCATATTCTCTGCTTTATAATATCTGCCAGAAGGAAGTTTTATCCACTCATTGGCAATATATTCATCAGTATAGGGAGTATATAATGTATTAAAGACACCATTTTCAGACAACGAGTAGAAATATATATGGTCAGAAATACTACTAAAGCTTTTACTTGAATCATTATGTGATGCTGTACTCTTCCAAGAAATATCATTTCTAAAGTTTCCTTCTCCAAATATTTCATCCATGAGGATTTTAACGTAATGCCCAATATGGTCATCCAGATGCACATAGATGCTTGCATTCTCGCTCATCACGCTCTTGATTGCCATCAGATTCTCGTACATCCAGTTGAGGTATCTTTCCTTGTCCCAGATGTCTCCGTACATTTTCTCCTCAAACTCTTTCATTTCCTCATTATCGAGATTCTGCTCCGCTTCTTTCATTACTTTTTGCACAAGCGGATTGCGGCGGATATAGATTTTCTTGGCATAATCGGCTCCGCTGGCAAAGGGCGGGTCGATATAAACCAAATCCACCTCTATGCCCTGCTCCTTGAGATAGGCACAGGTAGAAAGGCACTCACCATGCATCATCAGGTTATGCTTCTCGTTGGCGCCTCTCTTTTCGAGAGATTCCACCTCATAGAGCGGCATTCCTCGCTTAATATGCTCCACGATGCGATCGTTGTCACGATAGCGGAGAATGCGGCGGGTGCGCACAAAATTATCCAGGAGGGCTTGCCCCTCCAGGGTATTGGGATAATATGAAATATATTTTGTAGCCATTGTCTTTATTCTATTTTATATGAAAAATTCCTTAATCATCTGTAGGGTCTTTGCCATTCTCTCTTCAGCAGAAATGGTGTCCTCCAGATAAAGGAACTGGAATCGCTTGCGATGGAAAGCCTCATTATTCTTTGGCACAAACACATCTCGCATAAACTCCAGGCGCTCCTTGAACTTGGCAGCATATACCTCGCCCTTCGTCTCTATGATGCAAATGCGGTCGATCCTGCCCTCAGCATCACGGCTGAGCACCAGGAAGTCGGGATAATAAAGTCCATCATACTGCCAGTGTTTGCCCACCCTGCGATAGCAGCGAATCTTAAACTCTGTAAGCGTATCATCGCCATTGAAATAATACTCCAGCTGCTTATCCTTCATCAGCGGAATCAATCCGTTGGCAAAGTATTCCTTCTCCAGGTTACTGTCGAAGCGGTAAGGCTGATAATGGTAAGTCTGATTGCGCTCAGGATATTCATCCTTAGGCAGCTTGTCTTTCACCATCATCTGGATGTCAGTATCAGAGAATCCGGCAGCCTTCATCTTTTCCACAACAGCCTTCACTTCTGGCGGGAGTTCCATCTTGCCCGGGTCATTGTCCCATGCCAGGATTTCCTTCACCACTTTCTCGCTTGGATAGAAACGGCTGTCGTCTTCCACATCAAGAGGCATAGGTTGCTCCACCGAGAGGATGGTTGCCGTATCAGGAACCACCTCTTCTGAGATGCGGAAATCACGCTTAGGCACAAAAGCCTTCCGGATGTTGGCACGTATCTGATAATGGTCATACTCCATATTCTCTGTACGATATTTCCCATCCTGCTCATCAGCAATCGTAATCTCATCGAACAGTTTATGCAGCTGAGTCTCATACTGTTTCAATTCTTTCATACTCAGCGCCCCCATACTTTCCTTGGCTATTTTCTGCAACCACCAGTGGAAAGTGAAGCTCTCTCCATTCTCTTTTCTCAGCTCCTCATAGCCGAGCATGTTTCCTTCAAAGTCTTGAACATAAACCAGCGAGCGGTTAGCCTTCTGCTTCAAACTTTCGTCAGCAAGCAGCGTGGCAGTATCTGACTGTTCTTCGATCACCTGAGTTTCATATTCCACTTTCAGTTGGAAGAAATCAATGGGTGGCACCTGCTGCTTATCCATACGTGAGAATCGCTCTATGCGCTTCTTTGCAGGTTCCGGCTTCTTGCTGAATTCCTGGAGTGTGATGTTCTGCTGCTGCTTCAATTCCTTGTTGAGTTTGTCGGCATTCCACCTGTTCATCCAAACCAAGGCTTTTTCCTGTTCGCCCCGAACCACCTGTCGCAGGCAGCGGCAGGAAGTTTGCAGCACCATGTTCTTAGGGCACGCCCCTTCATGAGGCAGCACCACGCCCGTAAGGCTCTTGCAATCCCATCCCTCCTTTCCTATCTGCACCAGCAGCACGATACGGATTTTAGAGGTAGGCGAATCGAGCATGGCGAAAGCCGCCTCTGAACCTTCGGGCTCTGCATATTTTCTGGCACCTGCCTTAGAGGAATTACTACCCTTATGGCGCTTCAGAATCACCTCTGCAGGGTTCAATCCATATTCCGTTACAATCTCGGATACGAGAGGATAGATTTCTTCTTCGAGAGTTGGAATCTGACCGCAATATACAGCAAGCTTCGCACAGGTTCCATCAGCATAGGTTGTATCCTTATATTTATCGAAAAACTCATGCACTCCGCTTCTCACAATGGTCAGCATATCATGGTCCGTAAACTTTACTTCGGGACGCTTCAGGAAGTTGTCGATACCCTCCATCAACGGATAGAAATACACCACATTGGTGATATTGGTATTCTTGATATTGAAACTTCCGCCCAATGTCACCTTCTCTGCTTTTTCCAGATAAGGAGTGCCCGTAAAGCCAAGCACATTGCAGAAATTACAACCTTGAGTAGCCCATCCTGCAACCACCTGACGGAGTTTGATTTCACCATCAGAAGCATGATGCACCTCATCGATAAAAATAGAAAGAGAAGGTATTTTACCTATCATATTGCGCAGCTCATTAGCCACATCCACCAGCCGGCGTTCATCATCCGAAAGAAGACTCTGGTCTTTCCCGTTCTCCTCCCATCTGTCTAAGATAACCTTCTCTGCATTTGTAATAGCCACCAATCCCATCATCGTACCTCCATCCCAATGCTGGTTAATCTTAAACGCATTGGGATTTCTGATTACATTGCTTTTCCTGGCACTCTTTTGCTCATCAAGGATTTCAAATTTTACGAGCCTCTTCAGCAGCATGGCTGTAGCTGCCGGGAAAAGCCAGGTAACGTCAAAGTTCTGAATACTACGAAGACTAGGAACGATGCTTGACTTCAAGCCGGATGGTGCCAATATCAGGAAATTATGTGCCCATATCGGATTATGCGGCTCATTCTGAGCAAAGTACAAATCTATATAAATGAATGCGGCCATCAGATAGGTTTTTCCCGCACCCATAGGAAGACTGAAAAGATAATCCGAATAAGTTACCTGGTAAAAGATATCCTTCAACACTTTCTCGTAATCAATCTCCCTGGCATGATGACGGATAAACTGCTCCAGCTCTGGAGCTATCTGCTTGCCGTTGCGGTCTTTCTGTCTGCTATACTGATACAAGGCCAACGCAGCAGGATTCTTTGTCATCACATCCCGTGCCTCTGCATTGATTTCCTCTGCATCAACGTCAGTTTCATTAAATTCGCCTTCTGCAAAAAGTTGCCAAAGCGGCTTGCCCTGACAGGCTATTTTCAAAAACAGATAAGTCTTGATTGCATCAATCTGGGCATCACGCAACATACCTCGCTGATCAATATAATCAACGAGGTATAAAACCGTACAATCAGAAGATTGAAACCATAAATCTCTTTTCTTTTGTATAAGTTGATAGAACATCTTTCTTCTTTTGTATTAACCATCAACCACATTCAGAAGTTAACAGGTTAACAGTTAACAGTTGTTTTTTCTATACTTCTACCTGAAATTGAAGAAACCTAGCTTCCTCAAATTATAGAGAAAGGCTTTACTTCTTCAATATCGAAGCACCTTCGAGCAGGGCGAGAGCCTTGTTCTCGTTCTCCTCCATGATTTCTCGCTCTCCCGGACCCTTGTCGTTGATTCCGCAGAGGTGCAGGATGCCATGGATGATGACGCGGTGAAGCTCATCATCGTAGGTCTTGCCAAACTGCTCGGCATTGGTGCGGAC
>JAIJUV010000142.1 GCA_022732315.1 Prevotella sp. | reverse complement strand
ATAGTCTGCGCAGCCGCACGATGAATATCGTCGCGGGTAATGACAGACACAATCTTAGGTGACTGCTCTACAGTCATCGGCGCACGAGATCCGGTAACGCTCACCGCATCCAGCTCGTAAGCCTTTCCGCCCTTGTAGAGGGTAGAATCAACCTTGGCTCCCTCTGTGCTTACGCCTGCTGCCTTAGCATGACTCAGGGTAGCAACGCTGAGTGCACCAACAAGAACCTCTCTTCCCAAAACTGCGAAGAGTGAGTAATTCTTGTTAGAGAATCGGTTGAACTTCAAGCTGTTGCACTTGTTGAAAATTGTTTTGTACATTAAATAAAATGTTTATAAATGATTAATAATTTGAAGCCGCAAGCCTGCACGGTTTTCGGCATTCGGGGTGCAAAGGTAATGTCTTTCCTTGAAATAACAAAGTAAAATGTGATTTATTTTATCCTGCATGTAAAGATTTAATTTAAATCAAGAGCGGTTGGCTTGCTATACTTGGCGGAAAAGGGGGTTAAAAAGGCGTTTTCCGCCAATTATAAGTGTATACTTGGCGGAATGTGGGTTAAAAAATGTATTTTCCGCCAATTATACCGATTGTTTTTATTATCTTTGCCCCTAGTTTAAAATGTAGAATCATCAATTAGGGAGGATTATAATATGTTGATAGGCAGAAAGAAACAGCAGGCTGAGTTGCTGGAAGCTTATAATTCCGATGACTCAAGATTCGTTGCGTTGTATGGAAGAAGACGTGTGGGAAAGACTTATCTCATCAAACAGACGTTCAAGGATAAGTTTACTTTTTCTCATTCCGGTCTTGCTAATGGGTCTTTGCAAGAGCAACTGTATGGTTGGCGTTCTTCTTTAGAGAACGCAGGATATGTTGCGCCTTCTACCCCCAAGCATTGGCTGGAGGCTTTCGATATGTTGAAGGAGCTTATTCGCCAGTCATCAGCGAAGAAGAAAGTTGTTTTCATCGACGAAATGCCTTGGATGGATACGCCTAGGTCTAAGTTTGTCACGGCTTTGGAGTTCTTCTGGAATGGATGGGCTGCCATGCGAGACGACATCCTGCTCATTATTTGTGGTTCTGCCACATCCTGGATTATCAATAAGATCTTCAGGAATCATGGCGGACTTCATAATCGTGTGAACTATCAGATATTCCTGGAGCCTTTCACCCTTCACGAGTGTGAGGAATATAGCGAGGCTATGGGCTTGGCTTATTCTCGATATGATTTACTGGAAGCGTATATGGTGATGGGTGGTGTTCCCTATTATTGGTCTTTGATGCAGAAGGGCAGAAGTTTGGCACAGAATATAGATGCTCTTTTCTTTGCACCTCAGGGCCTTTTGCATTATGAGTTCAGGGAGTTGTATGATTCTCTCTTCCGTAATTCTGATAAATATATAGATGTGGTGAGTATCTTGGGGAAGAAGTTAGGCGGAATGCGTAGAGAGGAGATAGTGTCTGGTCTGGGAATTGCGGATAATGGCAATCTTTCCCGAATCTTGGAAGATTTGGAGCATTGTGGCTTTATCGTCCGTACCAATGCCTATGGTGCCAGGAAATATAATGCCATCTATCGCCTGATGGATAATTTCTCTTTGTTTTTCCTGAAGTTCATGCAGGAGAACAAAACCGATGATCCTTCGTTCTGGTCTCACAATTATACTTCGCCTCTCCGGTATTCGTGGTGTGGTTTGGCTTTCGAACGGGTATGTTTCCAGCATATTCCTCAAATCAAGCAGGCGCTTGGCGTCTCGGGCGTTGTTACCAATACGTATTCCTGGCAGGTGAAAGATGATCCGGTTTATGGTGCAGGAGCGCAGATTGATATGCTGATAGAGCGAGCCGATAATACGGTTAATATCTGCGAGATGAAGTTCTCACAGAATGAGTTTGTGATAGATAAGGATTACGATGCAGTTCTTCGTCACAAGCTCTCCCGCTTTGGCGCTTCTGTTTCTCATCGTAAGGCGATTCATCTTACGATGGTTACCACTTATGGGGTAGCTCATAATGCCTATTGGAATAGAGTGCAGAGCGAGGTTGTGGCAGATGATCTGTTTTGTGAATAATTGTAAAAATGGGCGATTTCGATATTTTCTGATAGAAACATTCGCTTTTTCAGATTATTCTTGTATCTTTGCAGGTGATATGCGGTGTTAGGCGATGAATTGGCATGGCTTTTGTTGAATGCTGCTTTATTTCATTAATTAAAATATACAGAGAAAGGAAAAGATAAAATGGAGAAAATCAACGTAAAAGAACTGAATGATAATGTCTTCGAGACTATTGGTAAGGAGTGGATGCTGGTTTGCGCCGGCAACAAGGATAAGTTCAATATGATGACTGCTTCCTGGGGTTGCCTGGGATGGCTCTGGAACAAGCCGGTGGCTGTGGTATTTATCCGTCCGGAACGCTACACCCACGGCATCATCGAGGAGAATGAATTCATGACCCTCTCTTTCCTCGGCAATAGCGAGGAGGCTCGAAAGATATATAACTTCTGCGGATCCAAGAGCGGACGTGATTTCGATAAGGCAAAGGAAACAGGATTGAGTCCTGTGGAAACCGATAACGGCTGCATTGGCTTTGAGCAGTCACGACTCACTCTGGAATGCCGCAAACTCTATAAGGACAATATGACGGCAGAGAAGTTCCTCGACAAGGACCTGCTGCAGTGGTATGGTGCAAAGGGTGGATTCCACGATGTCTATGTTGTGGAAATCACCAATGCTTATACAAAGTAATATATAAGATATGGCTCAAGAACAGACAGCAATTCGTGAACGCCAGAAAACCAGGCTCAAGGAGCCGGGGCGTTACGTGGTGATGATGTTCAACGATGACTTCACACCGATGGATTTCGTGGTGGATATCCTCGAAACCATCTTCTTCAAGTCGCAGGCTGAGGCTGAAGCTATCATGCTCAAGGTTCATCACGAAGAAAAAGCCGTGGTGGGCACCTACAGCTACGACATTGCCAAGAGCAAAGTGGAAAAAGCGATGGAGAAAGCCCGTACGCAGAAATATCCGCTGAAGCTCACTTATATGCCAGAATGATAGGGGGCTTTTCAAAACCCCCGATTCAAGTTTTAAATCCCGAATAAAGAAAGGAAAAGAATAGAATGGACAGTATGGGATTAACCCGATATATGAGTGTCTTGATGGACGATGCCATGAAGCAGGCCCGATTCTTCGACCACGAGTTCGTGATGCCGGAGCACATGCTCCTTTCATTGCTCCGCCAGTATGCCTTCTGCCAGGCTTTGCAGGAGGAGGGCGTGGATAGTCTCAAGATGCACGAAGACTTGGTGGGATGGCTCGCCAAGCAAGAGCGTGTGCCTGAAAACATCAAGTATCTGCCGGAGCCTTCGTCGCTCTTCAAGACCATGTTTGGAACGGCATGCGCCTTGGCTGCTGCCGCTGATAGAAAACTCGTGAATGTGCCTCATTTCGTGCAGGCGATGTTTGGCTTGCAGAACTCAGAAGCCGCTTACTTATTGTGCAAGAACGTGGGCGACCGTCAGGGCGAATTCCTGGCGAGTGTGGATAGCTATTATCCGCTGGAAAATGAACCAGGTGATGAAACCCTGATGATGGGTGATGGCTACGATGAGGATGACTATGATAACGATTATGATGATGACGAAGAGGATGGCAGAAGCCGACAGCCTCAGGATTGGCATCAGTTGGTTACCTGCATCTCTGATCAGGTGGAGGAGCACAATCCGCTCATCGGCAGAGAGCAGGAACTGGATAGAACCATCCAGGTGCTCTGTCGTGCAGAAAAAAACAATCCGCTTCACATCGGCGAACCGGGCGTAGGTAAAACCGCCCTGGTTTATGGTCTTGCCAAACTCATCAACGAGAATCAGGTGCCTGATCGTCTCAAGGGAGCACGCATCTATGGCATGGACATGGGACAGATGCTTGCCGGCGCCCAGTATCGTGGCGATTTCGAAAAGCGTATCAAGATGGTGATGGAGGGAGCCGCCAAGGAAGGCAATACCATCATCTATATTGATGAGATTCATAATATGATAGGTGCAGGCCGTGGCTCTGATGGTGGACCGGATGCTTCCAATATGCTGAAGCAGTATCTGGAGGCTGGCGACATCCGATTCATCGGCTCTACCACCTACGAGGAGTTCAACCGCTACATGGCTCAGAGCAAGGGCATCGTGCGCCGCTTCCAGCAGATTGACATCAAGGAACCTACCGAGGAGGAGGCTATCAAGATACTGGAGGGCTTGCAGTATAAATACAATAAGTTCCACAACGTTACTTATCGCAAGGATGCCCTGGAGTATGCCGTTCGTGCCAGTGCCAAATACATCAGCAACCGCTGCCTGCCTGACAAGGCCATCGACCTGATGGATGAGGCGGGTGCTTATCTGGAGGTGCATCCTGTGGAATATCGCCAGCGTTCTTACGTAACCAAGGCGATTATCCAGCAGATTCTTACCAAGGTCTGCAAGATAGATGCGGCTGCCATCAAGGATGAAAACAATGATTCCCTGGCTACGCTCCGCCAGCGCATACTCGACAAGATCTACGGTCAGGACAAGGCTGTGGATAAGGTGGTTGAGGCTGTGATGATGGCGAAGGCAGGACTGGTGGATGATGACAAGCCGATGGCGTCGCTGCTCTTCGTGGGTCCTACGGGTGTAGGTAAAACCGAGGTGGTTCGTGTGCTGGCTAAGGAACTCGGCATCGAGCTGGTGCGCTTCGATATGAGTGAATACACCGAGAAGCATACCGTGGCTAAGCTCATCGGTTCGCCTGCCGGATACGTGGGCTATGAAGATGGCGGTCTTCTGACCGATGCCATCCGCAAGACACCAAACTGCGTGCTCCTGCTCGATGAGATTGAGAAGGCGCATAGCGACATCTACAACATCCTGCTTCAGGTGATGGACTATGCCCGATTGACCGACAACAAGGGTCAGAAGGCAGATTTCAGAAACGTAATCCTCGTGATGACTTCCAATGCCGGAGCGCAGTATGCATCCCAGGCAAGCGTAGGTTTCGGCGGTAATGTAACCCGTGGCGAGGCGATGTTGGCTCAGGTAAAGAAGACCTTTAAGCCAGAGTTCATCAACCGACTTTCCGACACTGTGGTGTTCAACGATATGGATAAGCACATGGCAGAACTGATTCTTGCCAAGAAGCTTCGTCAGCTCGATGCAAAGTTGGCTGCAAAGGGAGTCTCTGTCACGCTTACCGATGCGGCAAGAGAGAAGATTCTGGAGTGGAGCTTCACCAAGGAATATGGTGCCCGCGAGATGGATCGTGTCATCGGCAACCGCCTGAAGCCAATCCTGATGAAGGCACTGCTCTTCGGCAAGCTCAAGAAAGCAGGTAAGGGCTGCGTAGATTTCGATGGTAAGGAACTGGTGGTTAATTATTAGGAAGCTATGATATTACAGATAGATGAAAATGCGGAAGAGATTTATTTTCCCGATCCGCATTATGGTGATGACGACGGATGTTTTGCAATAGGAGGCGATTTAAGTATCGACCGCCTGCTGCTGGCTTACAGCAACGGCATCTTTCCTTGGTATAGCTTTCGCGACCAGCCGGAGATACTCTGGTTCTGTCCGATGAAGCGCTTCGTCATCTTCCCGGATGAAATCCACGTCAGTCATTCCATGCGCACCCTGCTGAGAAAGAACAGGTACAGCGTGGGAATCAACGAGGATTTCGATGCAGTGATTCGTGCCTGCAGCAAGACCAATGGCCGTTACGAGGAAGAGGGTGCCTGGTTGGGTGAAAACATTATTCAGGCATTCACCGCCCTTCATGAGCAGGGCTTTGCGGCAAGCGTGGAAGTATGGGATAATGAAACTGGTGAGTTGGTGGGCGGACTTTATGGCGTCACCATCGGCAAGGTCTTCATTGGCGAGAGTATGTTTTCCAAGGTTCCGTCGGGTTCAAAGATAGCCCTCATCTTCCTGGCCCGTTATCTGCAGGAGCATGGAGGCAAGATGATAGATTGCCAGTTGGAAACCCCGCATCTCAAGTCGATGGGTGGCAGATATATTTCCTACGAGGAATATATGGAAATCATGAATGATGATTAGGAAAATCATGCATGAAAGAATATAATTATGCATGAAGAATACAATCTGCATGAAAGAATAAAAGAGTTTCTCTTTTGAAGAGGAAATAAATAATAAAGGCTAGGTTCCCGATTCTGGGAAACCTAGCCTTTGTTTTGTTTAGAATATCGGTGTGCCGATGCAGCCGTTAGGTGCCTGGATATGCAGCATCGCACATACGGTGGCGGCAATATCCGTCATATAGTGAGGCTGGGCGCTCTCGCCGTGCTGGATGCCCCAACCCATAAACAGGCAAGGAATATGGATATCGTATGGATTCCATGCTCCGTGGGTAGTTCCCTTGCTGCTGTAATAA
>JAIJUV010000015.1 GCA_022732315.1 Prevotella sp. | reverse complement strand
CCAAGGGAAGTCTCAACCTGAAAAGATTGAAGGCAGGCTGGGATGAAGAGTACCTGTCAAAACTTTTGGAGGGCAGCGCAATTTAATGCGTCTGCCCTGTTACTTCCTAGCACCCGGAATGATACTTTCTCCAACCCGAGAAGATACTCTTTCCAACATGGTAAGAAGCTCTTTCCAACTCGTAAAGATGATGGTGAAGGGTGGTGAACTCTGGGTGCAAAAATACAGAATTATCTTCATAATCCCACATTATAGACACAGGAATTTACTGGTGCGCCAAAAAAAATAAACCTGTACGGTTGAATTTACCCCAATACGCCCTGAAAGGGCAGAAGCTCCTAGCCCAGGGCATCGCCCTGGGTAATTATGAACCCAAACCCGTCGCCCTGAAAGGGCAAAAGCTTTATAAATGAACAAGACATGAACATGATCTCCTACACCACCTGCCTTTATCTCGACACATCCCGTAGTTTTAACAAGTTTACCGATATAATTATGAAGTCGCTCCAAATCATTTTCACGGATTTTTGGGCTCGTGGTTTTGATGTGGAAAATCAAATGGATATAAATTTTTGATAATGATTGTGCCATAATTGTAAAGCTTTTGCCCTTTCAGGGCGTTGGTTTATATTTCATTATACCCAGGGCGTTGCCCTGGGCTAGGAGCTTCTGCCCTTTCAGGGCGTATTGGGTAATTTCAACCGTACAGGTCGAAAAAATCCCATGCCCTTATTGCCGGAAAGTAATAAGGACATGGGATTTTTGCTGGTTTTATTATTATTTTTCCTTATAGAAAATCTTGTTGGCACCACTGGTTATCTTCAGCGCCTCAGGATGCTCCTTTATGAAACTGTTGATGTGGCGAACACGCTTCTCTTCCAGAATCTCATCCACGGCTATGAGAATACCCGTCTCCTCTACATCACCGAAACCATAGTTGATGGCGGTGCCGAAGAGCTTCATGGTAGGACTCAGATTCATATACGCATTCACCAATGGAGGAATGTTGAAGCCCAACTCTCTGATTTCACGATTCAAGATGCGATAATCAGCACGGAAATCATCCTCGGTGAAAATCTTCTCCATCTCACTCTCAGGAGTCTCCAACTTCAATGGCTTCATCGGAATCACCAGGTTCTCCTTGTCATCAAAATGCTTCTTGAGGAAGTAGAGAATCATGTCGCGACCACGACGGATGTAAGATGGATACATCGTCATCTTGCCAAAGAAATACTTCACCTCTGGGTAAAGCACAGTCAGGGCGCCCAAGCCATCCCAGAGATTATCCAGAGCAAAGATGCTCTTGCTGTTCTTGCGAACATTCTGATACTCAATAGAAACGAACGAACGGCCCAGCTCCACGGTGTAAGGCATGTAATCCTTCAGGAACTTGTCGGAGAAATGGAACATGTGGCTGGTGGCGAGCTTTGGCTGGCCCTTCTCGTCGAGCTGCCAGTCCCTACCCAGCAGATAACGGTAACCACCGATAATCTCGTTGGCCTCCGGATTCCAGACGATGAGCTGCTTATAGCAGTTGTCGCCAAAGTCGAATTCGTCAAGATCCATCGATTTCCCGGTTCCACCGCCAGCCTCACGGAAAGCGATTTCACGAAGGCGCCCAATCTCCTTCAATACATTTGGCGAGTCATTTGCCGTAACGATGTAAATCTCGTTATGGCTCTTATTGGTCATGCGAAGCTGCTTGTCGGGAGTCAACTCGCTCTTCAGCAGCTCGCGGTCAATCGGTTGGATGATTTCTTCTTCCATACTACTCTATCTCTATATAAAAACTATATTCTATAAATCTATATTATGTTTTACGATGCTTATAATACGATGCTTATAATGCTTTGCTTATAATGCTTTGTTATAATTCGTAGACCTTATCTTTCACATACTGTGCCCACTCGGTGGCCGACTTGCTATGGTCGAAGGTCTGCCAAGGAATAGGTTTGCCGATGGCGATGCGGAAATGCTTGCCCACATTCTTGTACATCTCGTCTACCAGGAAAAGCATGGCGAGATTGAACGGCAGATGCTTGTCGCTGAAGCGGGCGATGCGATAGAATCGCGCTGAGTTGCGTCCGCCAAAGTGGATAGGCACCACGTCGCGCTGATACTCCACGCTCTTGGAAATGAAAGTCTTCTTCCAAGGCAGGTCACGGATGCTGCCGTCAGGCTGCTTGCGGCTGTTCAGGCCAGCAGGGAACATGAGCATGTGGTTGTCGCTCTGGAAACCTGCCTCCACCATGCGCGGGAAGTCACGGCTCTGTCGACCGGTTTTGTTGATGCCGATGCTTACAGGCTTGAGTCCCGGAAGATTGAGCAGAAGGTCGTTTACCAGATAGCGGAACTTGCCGTCATAATGCTTTCCGATGATGGAGCCCAGGCACACGCCGTCCTGTCCGCCCAGCGGATGATTAGACACGAAGGTATAGAGCTTTCCGTCGTTCTTATCCGGCAGATTCTCCAAGCCCACAATCTCTACATCCATCTTCAGATAGCGCACGCATTCGGTGAGCCACTCAGTACCGGAAAGGCCACGACTTTCCCACAAGAACTTGTTGACCTCGTCCTCGTGAATGATTTTCTTAAGCCAAGAAACCAGGAAACCCGGCACATACTTCGCCTTGCTTCCCATCTTGCTCTTCAGTATCTTTTCTATATCTATCGTTTTCTCAATTGAAGCACTCATGTTCATTAAAACTTATAAGTACGTGCAAAATTAGTTCTTCTTTTTTAAATACGAGTCATTTTTTCCAAAAAAATATCATTTTTGCCTAAATTTCCTATAAAATAGCATCATTCGTGCAGAAATCAAGACAAAAAACAGTGTTTTCGGAGTTTCCGTGACATTCGGTTCAGCAGAGCCCAAAAGGCGGGAAAACAACTTTTTTATAGCCGTTTTTAAAATTTTGCACGGAAAAGTAGCAGTTTGTGGGGATTTTTATGTACCTTTGAACCCGAATTCCTTTTAAATAGGTACATACGTGTGGTAAATAGGTACATACACGTGGGAGGAATGAGTTAAAAATAAGAAACTTATAAAGAAAAATAAGAAAAGACGATATGATTAAGACAGCAGAAACATACCACGTACCCGTTCTCCTGAAAGAGAGCGTTGACGGACTGAATATCCAGCCAGGCGGCATCTACGTAGATGTTACCTTCGGCGGTGGCGGACACTCCAGGGAGATACTCTCCCGACTCAGCGAGGGCGCACACCTGTATAGCTTCGACCAGGATGCCGACGCCGAACGCAACGTGGTGGCGAATCCTGACTTCACCTTCGTTTGCTCCAACTTCAGATACCTGAAAAACTGGATGCGATACTATGGCGTTGACGGACTCGACGGACTGCTTGCCGACCTCGGCGTATCGAGCCATCACTTCGACGACGAGACCCGCGGCTTCTCGTTCCGCTTCGACTCGCCGCTCGACATGCGCATGAACAAGAGAGCCGGAAAGACTGCTGCCGACATCGTGAACGAATATGAGGAAGAAGCCCTTGCCGACATCTTCTACCTCTACGGCGAGCTGAAGAATTCGCGCCGCATCGCCTCTGCCCTGGTCAAGGCGAGAGCCACCAGCCCCATCAAGACTACCAAGGACTTCATGGCAGCCGTGGAACCCCTCTTCAAGCGCGAGCGAGAGAAGAAGGAGATGGCGAAGCTCTTCCAGGCGCTGCGCATAGAGGTGAACCACGAGATGGATGCCCTGAAAGAGATGCTCCGATCTGCCACCGAACTGCTGAAGCCGGGCGGTAGGCTCTCGGTGATCACCTACCACTCGCTGGAAGACCGCATCGTGAAGAACATGATGAAGGCGGGCAATCCGGAAGGAAAGATAGAACAAGACTTCTTCGGAAGAATAGAAACTCCGTTCAAGCTCGTGAACAACAAGGTAATCATTCCTGATGCCGACGAGCAGGAGAGAAACCCGAGAAGCAGAAGTGCTAAACTTAGAATAGCAGAAAAGAAATAAGAAAATGGAAGAAAAAAAAGAAAAACAGATAGTCAACAGCCAGGCGGAAGGAACAGCTCCTGAAGAGCCTGCCAAGGAAGCTGCTCCCGAAGGTCCAGCCAAGGAAGCAACTCCCGAAGAGTCGCTCAAGGCAGCTCTAGCCAAACAGGCCATTGAAGAGGAGGCTTCGGGATCGGCAAGCTTTACCCTGCGCAAGATTCTGGGTGGCGATATCCTCACCGCCCAAATCATACGCAAGCAGATATGGCTGTTTGTGCTCATCGTGTTTTTCGTCATCATCTACATATCCAACCGATACAGCATCCAGAAGGACCTTATCGAGCTGGACCAACTGCAAAAAGAGCTGCAAGACACCAAGTACAAGGCTTTGTCTACCAGCAGCCAGATAACAGAAAAGAGTCGTGAGAGCAATGTGCTCGACGTGCTGAAGCACAGCAAAGACAGCATCCTGCACATCGCCACCCAGCCTCCTTACATCATTAACGTACCCGAAGAATGAGCAAGTTTGAACATAAGAAAGTAATGCCCCGCTACAGCGCCATCGCCATCATCATGACCCTGATAGCGGCTGCCATCGTGGGCAAGGCATTCTACATCATGACTGCCAAGCACGACTACTGGATGAAGGTTGCCGAGCGACAGAAGAAAGATTCCGTGACCGTGAAGCCTAACCGAGGCAACATATTGAGCTGCGCCGGTCAGCTGATGGCGAGTTCGCTGCCTGAGTTCAAGGTGTTCATGGACTTCCAGGCATTGTCTACCGCCAAGAACGACTCGCTGTGGGATGTGAAGCAGGATTCCATCTGCCAGGGTCTGCACAAGATATTCCCGGAGAAGAGCGCTGAGGAATTCAAGCGCAATCTGATAGAGGGACGAGGCAAGAAGAGCCGCCACTGGGCAATATACGGCAGCCGCATCGACTACAACACCTTCACCGAGGTGAAGAGTCTGCCGGTGTTCCGCATGTCGCCCTACAAGAGCGGTTTCCACTGGGAGGAATATAATGCCCGCACCCGTACCTACGGTTCGCTTGCCGGACGTACCATCGGAGCCATGTTCGGCGCCAAGGATACCGCCCGCTTCGGACTGGAACTGAGCTACGACTCCATCCTGCGCGGAACCAACGGTATCGTGCACCGCCGCAAGGTGCGCAACAAGTTCCTCGACATCACCGATACCCCTCCTATCGACGGAGCCGACATCGTGACCACCATCGACGTGAGCATGCAGGATCTTGCCGAGCGTTCGCTCATCGAGGAACTGAAGGAAATCAACGCCAACGTGGGTGTAGCCATCGTGATGGATGTGCCTACCGGCGACATCAAGGCCATCGTGAACATGGAGAAATGTTTCGACGGAGAATACAGAGAGATTCACAACCATGCCGTGAGCGACCTGCTGGAGCCGGGTTCCGTGTTCAAGCCAGCCTCGCTGCTCGTGGCACTGGACGACGGCGTGGTGGATACCACCTACCATGTGGAGACGGGCTGCGGCGTATGGCAGATGTATGGCAGAGACATGAAGGACCACAACTGGCGCAAGGGCGGATATGGCATGCTGAGCTTTGCCCAGACCCTGTGGTACAGTTCCAACATCGGTGTGAGCCGCATCATCGACGATCATTACAGGAACAATCCTGAGAAATTCGTGAAGGGCATCTACCGCACCGGTCTGCACGACGACCTGAAGATTCCGCTGATGGGTGCTACCCCGGCAAGAATCCGCATGCCGCACAAGAACAGCCACGGACAGTATGACAACTGGGCTAAGACTTCGCTGCCATGGATGAGTATCGGATATGAGACGCAGGTGCCACCTATCTCTACCCTCACCTTCTACAACACCATCGCCAACAACGGCAAGATGATGCGCCCTAGATTCGTGAGCAAAGTGGTGAAGAACGGAGAAACCATCATGGAATTCCCGCCAGAGGTGATGCGCCCGCAGATAGCCAAGGAGAAGAGCATCAAGGAGTTGCAGACCATCCTGGAACAGGTGGTGAGCGTGGGACTCGGAAAGAAGGCTGGTTCGCCTAACTTCAAGGTGGCTGGAAAGACGGGTACGGCGCAGGTATCAAAGGGTGCCGGCGGATACAAGAACGGCGGAACCAACTATCTGGTTAGCTTTGCCGGCTATTTCCCTGCCGACAATCCGCGCTACAGCTGCATCGTGTGTATCCAGAAATCGGGCTTGCCTGCTTCGGGAGGAAGCATGAGCGGAAAGGTGTTCCACGACATCGCCGAAGGCATCATGGCGCAGAGTCTGAAACTCGACGTGAAGGACGCCAAGGATTCCGCTTCCATCTTCGTACCCGACGTGAAGAACGGCAACGTGCTTGCTGCCGACTATGTGCTCACCCACCTGGGCATCAAGACCAACACCAACTGGGGCGGCAGCTATGCCAACGGAAACCCTATCTGGGGCAAGGCAGAACGTTCTGGAAGCCGAAGCATCCGACTCATCAGAGAGAAGCAATACGGCAAGGGCACCGTGCCTGACGTGACGGGCATGGGCGCAAGAGACGCCATCTTCAACATGGAGAGCCGAGGCATCAAGACCCGGATTGTGGGCAGAGGAAAGGTAACCAAGCAGAGTCTGGTTCCCGGAACTCCGGTCAAGAAGGGTGCCGTATGCTCCCTTGAACTCAACTAAACCAGAGCGGGACTCAACTCTCGATGGCATCCAGAGCTGAGTTCTGCACCCTATATATAAATAAGGTGTAAATCTCTATATATAATTAAGGTGTAAATTTATAAAAAACAATTATATGAAGTTACAAGAATTGCTCAAAAACATCGAGCCGATTCAGATAATCGGCAATGCAGATGTAGAGGTGTCGGGCATCAACATCGATTCCCGAAAGATTAAGGAAGGTCACTTGTTCGTTGCCATGAAGGGCACACAGGTTGACGGCCACAAGTTTATACCAAAGGCATTGGAACTGGGCGCAAAATCGGTTTTGTGCGAGGACTTGCCTGAGGAGAAGGTTGAGGGCGTAACTTACATTCAGGTAGCATCTACCGAGGATGCTGTAGGCAAGGTGGCAACCCTTTTCTATGGCGACCCATCCAGAAAACTGAAGTTGGTTGGCGTGACTGGTACCAATGGCAAGACCACCATCGCCACCTTATTATATAATATGTTCCGCAAGTTCGGACATAAGTGCGGTTTGCTCTCCACCGTGTGCAACTACATTGAGGACGAGGCGATTCCTGCCGACCATACCACTCCAGACCCTATAGAGCTGAACATGCTGCTGGGCAAGATGGTAGAGGCTGGCTGCGAGTATGCCTTCATGGAGTGCTCTTCGCACGCCATCGCACAGAAGCGTATCGGAGGCCTGCAGTTTGCCGGCGGATTGTTTACCAACCTGACCCGCGACCATCTGGACTATCACAAGACCTTTGAGAACTACCGCAACGCCAAGAAGGCATTCTTCGACGGACTGCCAAAGACCGCCTTTGCCATCACCAATGCCGACGACAAGAACGGCATGATTATGGTGCAGAACACCAAGGCTACCGTGAAGACCTACTCTACCCGCTCTATGGCGGACTTCAAGGCAAGAATCCTGGAGTGTCACTTCGGCGGCATGTATCTGGAAGTAGACGGCAGAGAAGTGGGCGTACAGTTTATCGGCAAGTTCAACGTGAGCAACCTGCTCGCCGTATATGGTGCAGCCGTGATGCTGGGCAAGAAGCCAGAGGATGTGCTCGTAGTGATGAGCACCCTTCACAGCGTAAACGGAAGACTGGAACCAATCCAGTCGCCAGAGGGCTATACTGCCATCGTAGACTATGCGCACACGCCAGATGCCCTGGAGAACGTTTTGAACGCAATCCATGAAGTGCTCGACGGCAAGGGCGGCGAAGTAATTACCGTATGCGGAGCCGGCGGCAACCGCGACAAGGGCAAGCGCCCGCTGATGGCACAGGAGGCTGTAAAGCAAAGCGATAAGGTAATCATCACCAGCGATAACCCACGCTTTGAGGAGCCGCAGGACATCATCAACGACATGCTTGCCGGACTCAACGCCCAGCAGATGAAGAAGGTGATCAGCATCGTAGACCGCAAGGAAGCCATCCGCACAGCCTGCATGATGGCAAAGAAGGGCGACGTGATTCTCGTAGCCGGAAAGGGACATGAGGACTATCAGGAGATTAAGGGCGTGAAGCACCACTTTGACGACAAAGAGGTGATACGCGACATCTTCGGCATTCCACAGAAGTAAAACAAAGAAAAAGAAGAAAAATGTTATATTATCTCTTTAGATTTTTAGAGCAGTGGGGCATCTCAGGCTCTCACATGTGGGGTTACATCTCGTTCCGAGCCCTGCTCGCATTGATATTGTCACTCGTTATCTCAGCATGGTTTGGCGAGAAATTCATCAAGTATCTCAAAAACAAGCAAATCACTGAGACCCAGCGCGATGCCAGCATCGACCCGTTTGGAGTGAAGAAGATTGGCGTGCCTTCTATGGGTGGTGTCATCATCATCCTTGCTATCCTCGTTCCGGTGATTCTGCTGGGACGTCTGCGCAACATCTATCTCATCCTGATGATCATCACCACCGTATGGCTGGGTTTCCTGGGCGGCATGGACGACTTCATCAAGATTTTCAAGCGCGACAAGGAAGGCTTGAAGGGTAAGTACAAGATTGTGGGACAGGTGGGCATAGGCCTCATCGTGGGTCTGGTGCTTTGGGCTTCACCTGACGTGAAGATGAACGAGAACCTCGCCATCGAACGCCAGGGACAGGAGACCGTGGTGAAACACCGTGCGGAAGCCAGGAAATCGCTGAAGACAACGATTCCTTTCTTCAAGGGCCACAACCTGGATTACTCCAACATTACCAGCTTCTGCGGCAAATACAAGGTGGCAGCAGGCTGGATTCTCTTCGTGATTATGACCATCTTTGTGGTGACAGCCGTATCCAACGGAGCCAACCTCAACGACGGTATGGACGGCATGTGTGCCGGCAACTCCGCCATCATAGGTGTGGCGCTAGGCATACTTGCGTATGTGTCTTCGCACATCGAGTTTGCCGCCTACCTCAACATCATGTATATCCCTGGTTCTGAGGAGCTGGTGGTATTCTTCTGCGCCTTCATCGGAGCACTCATCGGTTTCCTCTGGTACAACGCCTACCCTGCCCAGGTGTTCATGGGCGACACGGGTTCGCTGACCATCGGCGGTATCATCGCCGTGGGTGCCATCATCATCCACAAGGAGCTGATGCTGCCTATCCTCTGCGGTATCTTCTTCGTAGAAAGCCTCAGCGTGATGATGCAGGTTTACTACTACAAGCTGGGCAAGCGCAGGGGCATCAAGCAGCGCATCTTCAAGCGCACACCTATCCACGACAACTTCCGCACACAGGACAGCCAGCTGGACCCAGAGTGCAAGTACTTGTGGAAGAAGCCTCGCAACTGCTACCACGAGTCGAAGATTACCATCCGCTTCTGGATTGTGACCATCATCCTGGCGGCATTGACCATCATCACATTGAAGATTAGATAATACACAGGCTCTTTTATCAGCCTGATTTAGATAAGAATAAGACAATGAGCAAAATTGTAATTTTAGGAGCCGGCGAGAGCGGCGCAGGTGCTGCCGTGCTGGCTAAGAAGGAGGGATTCGAGGTCTTCGTATCAGACATGTCGAAGATCAAGGATAACTACAAGAAGTTGATGGATGACCACAACATTGAATGGGAAGAGGGTCACCACACAGAAGAGAAGATCTTAGACGCCGACGAAGTCATCAAGAGCCCGGGCATCCCTAAGGAGGCACCTATGGTTCAGAAACTGATGGCGAAGGGCACTCCTATCATCAGCGAAATAGAGTTTGCAGGCCGCTATACCGATGCCAAGATGATCTGCATCACGGGCAGCAACGGCAAGACTACCACCACCTCGCTGATTTACCACATCATCAAGTCAGCTGGCTATGATGTAGGTCTGGCGGGCAACATCGGAAAGAGTCTGGCGCTGCAGGTGGCAGAAACTCCTCATAAATACTACGTCATCGAGCTGAGCAGTTTCCAGCTCGACAACATGTATGAGTTCCGTGCCAACGTGGCTATCCTGCTCAACATCACCCCTGATCATCTGGACCGCTATGAGTTCAAGATGCAGAACTATACCGATGCCAAGATGCGCATCACCCAGAACCAGACAGAGGAAGACAGCTTCATCTTCTGGAACGACGACCCTATCGTGAAGAAGGAACTGGAGAAGTATGACCTCAAGTCACACCTCTGCCCTTTTTCAGAATTCAACGAGGAAGGATGCGTGGGCTTCATCGAGGACGGCAAGTACAAGCTCAACTTCCCATCAGCCTTCGAGATGCCACAGGCAGACATGAGCCTGCGCGGCAAGCACAATATCTACAACAGTCTGGCTGCCGGACTTGCCTGCAACATCGTGGGCATCGACCACGAGACCCTGCACAAGGGTCTGAGCGATTTCCCTGGCGTAGAACACCGTCTGGAGAAGGTGGGCAAGTTTAAGGGCGTTTACTATGTGAACAACTCAAAGGCTACCAACGTGGATGCCTGCTGGTATGCGCTGGAAAGCATGACCACTCCTACCATCCTCATCATCGGAGGTAAGGACAAGGGCAACGACTACAACCAGATCAAGGACCTGGTGAAGGAGAAATGCGCAGGTATCGTATATCTGGGAGCCGACAATCAGAAGTTGCACGACAACTTCGATGCCCTGGGCATCCCTGTGCGCGACACCCACAGCATGAAAGACTGCGTGGCAGCCTGCCAGGAACTGGCTAAGCCAGGCTACACCGTATTGCTGAGCCCATGCTGCGCCAGCTTCGACCTGTTCAAGAACATGGAAGACAGAGGTGAGCAGTTTAAGGCATTGGCAAGAGCCATCGGAGAATAAAAAAACGAGGAGTTAAGGAACCAGGCATCCCTGACCTTAACTCCTTCACTTTCAAAATAGATAGAAAAGAAATGAACAATAAAACCATAGGCAACATATTCAAGGGAGACAAGGTAATCTGGATGGTTTTCTTCTTTCTCTGCATGATCAGTATCGTGGAGGTGTATTCCGCCTCCAGCTCCCTGTCGTACAAGAGCGGCAACTTCATGGCACCTGTACTCAGGCACATCGGCTTGCTGGGATTGGGCTTGATTACCATGATATGTATGCTCAAGGTTAAGTGCAAGTACTTCAAGATAGTAACTCCTTTCGTCTTGCTCCCGTCGCTCGGACTGCTCGTCTGGGTGCTGGTAGCCGGACAGTCAACCAATGGTGCATCCCGATGGATCAACTTCATCGGCATCCAGTTTCAGCCATCCGAAATAGCCAAGGGAGCGGTGGTGCTGGCTGTGGCACAGATTCTGAGTGCCATGCAGACACCCAACGGTGCCGACCGTAGAGCATTCAAATACGTTCTGACGGCTTGCAGCATGTTTGTTTTCCTCATCTGTCTGGAAAACCTGTCAACCGCCATGCTTCTATGTATCACCATCTTATGCATGATGATCATAGGCAGGGTACCGATGAGTCAGATAGGCAAGTTGGTGGGTACAGTCCTGATAGGCATCTGCCTCATCTTTGCCGCCGTCATGATAGTAGGTCAGGACAAGGGAGAGACGGCGCAGAAACCGGAAAATACCTTGACGGAAAACGTGAACGAGGAGAAAGAGGCACCGGGAAAAATAGAGAAGATGTTCCACCGCGCCGACACCTGGAAGGCACGTATCGACAAGTTTCTGAATTCCAAGCCAGTGGCACCTGAAGACGTAGACCTTGACAAGGATGCCCAGGTGGCACATGCCAACATCGCCATCGCCTCATCCAACATCGTGGGAAAGGGTCCGGGCAACTCCGTGGAGCGCGACTTCCTGTCGCAGGCTTTTTCCGACTTCATCTATGCCATCATCATCGAAGAGATGGGCATCTGGGGAGCCGTGTTCGTAGCCATGCTCTACATCATCCTGCTGTTCAGAGCCGGCAAGATAGCCAACCGCTGCGAGAACACATTCCCGGCGTTCCTCTGCATGGGTCTTGCCATCATGCTCGTGGTGCAGGCATTGTTCAACATGGCAGTGGCTGTGGGCCTGGCTCCAGTGACCGGTCAGCCGCTTCCGCTCATCAGTCGAGGCGGTACTTCAACCATCATCAACTGTCTCTATCTGGGAATCATATTAAGCATCAGTAGAACAGCAAAAAAGAAAGATTTGCCTCAAAATGAAGCAAATATTGACAAATTTGCTGCTGCATAACAAAAGACTATCTAAAATTAGGTAAAAAATGCCATTAAATGGATTTTTTTGCTTACCTTTGCGTTGGATTTATTGACCCTATGGGTCAGAAACAAGAATGGACATGGACAATGAATTAAGAATCATCATAAGTGGAGGCGGTACAGGCGGTCATATATTCCCTGCCGTATCCATCGCAAACGCCATCAAGGCCAAGCGCCCTGATGCCAAGATTTTGTTTGTAGGAGCACTCGGCAGAATGGAAATGCAGCGTGTCCCTGCAGCAGGTTATGAAATCAAAGGATTGCCTATCTGCGGTTTTGACAGAAAGCACCTGCTCAAGAACATCGCCGTGCTCTTCAAGATCTGGAAGAGCCAGCACATGGCAAAGAGCATCATCAGGAATTTCAAGCCGATGGCGGCTGTAGGCGTGGGCGGATATGCCAGCGGACCTACGCTCAACGTTTGCGCCAGCAAAGGTATTCCATGCCTCATCCAGGAACAGAACTCATACGCAGGTGTGACCAACAAGCTCCTGGCAAAGAAGGCAGAAAAGATATGCGTGGCTTACGAAGGAATGGAACGTTTCTTCCCAGCCGACAAGATTATCATGACGGGAAACCCAGTGCGACAGAACGTGCTGGAGACTACCATCACCAAGGAAGAGGCAAGAAAGCAGTTTGGACTCGACCCTGAAAAGAAAACCATCCTGCTCGTGGGCGGAAGCCTCGGAGCAAGAACCATCAACGATAGCGTGCTGCAGCACCTGGACCTGGTGAAGGAAAGCGGCGTACAGTTTATCTGGCAGACGGGTAAGTACTACAACGCAGCCATCATGGAGCAGATGAAAGGCAAGGAATTGCCTATGCTCAAGGTTACCGACTTCATCGGCGACATGGGTGCAGCCTACAAGGCAGCCGACCTGGTTATCAGCCGTGCCGGTGCCAGCAGCATCAGCGAGTTCTGCCTCATCGGCAAGCCAGTAATTCTGGTTCCTAGCCCTAACGTGGCAGAAGACCACCAGACCAAGAACGCCATGGCACTGGTGAACAAGGACGCTGCCATCTACGTGAAGGATGCCGAGGCTCCAGAGGTATTGCTGAAAAAGGCAGTAGATACAGTGAAGGACGAAGCCAAGCTCGCCTCACTCTGTGAGAACATCAAGAAATTAGGTTTAAAGAACTCTGCCGACGTCATCGCCGACGAAGTCATCAAATTAGCAACAAAGTAATGGAAATCAAAGATATCAAAGCTGTTTATTTTGTAGGTGCCGGCGGTATCGGCATGAGCGCCATCGCCAGATACTTCCTCAGCAAGAAGTTGGTAGTAGCAGGATACGACAAGACTCCTTCCAAGCTCACCCATGAGCTGGAGAAAGAGGGCATGCTCATCCACTACGAGGAGAACGTAGACCTCATCCCTGAGGCCTGCAAGGATGCCAAGAGCACCCTGGTGATTTACACACCAGCTATCCCAGCAGAGCACAAGGAGCTGGTTTTCTTCCATGAAAACGGCTTCACCATCGAGAAACGTGCACAGGTATTGGGTACCCTGACCCGTACACACAAGGGCTTGTGCGTAGCCGGCACACACGGCAAGACTTCAACATCTACCATGTGCGCCCACATCATGCACCAGAGCCATGTAGATTGCAATGCCTTCCTGGGTGGTATCTCCAAGAACTACGGCACCAACTACATTCTCTCTGACAAGAGCGACTACGTAGTAATCGAGGCAGATGAGTTCGACCGCAGCTTCCACTGGTTGCGTCCATGGATGAGCGTCATCACATCTACCGACCCAGACCACCTCGACATCTACGGCACCAAGGAGGCTTATCTGGAAAGCTTCCGCCACTACACAGAATTGATCCAGCCGGGCGGTGCCCTCATCATCCACAAAGACCTGGAGATGAAGCAGCACGTGCAGGACGGCGTCAAGATATACGAATACAGCCAGGACGAAGGCGACTTCCACGCAGAGAACATCAAGATAGAGAATGGCGGAATCACATTCGACTTCATCTCTCCTATCGAGAACGTGACAGGCGTAGAACTCGGACAGCCTGTGCCAATCAACATCACCAACGGTGTGGCTGCAATGGCAATGGCACAGCTGAATGGCTGCACAGCCGATGAGCTGCGCAACGGAATGAAGACATACGGAGGCGTGGATCGCCGCTTCGACTTCAAGATCAAGAACGACAAGCTCGTATTCCTCTCCGACTACGCTCATCACCCAAAAGAGATTTACCAGAGTGCGAAGAGCATCCGTGAGCTGTACAAAGATCGCAAGATTACTGCCATCTTCCAGCCACACCTCTATACCCGCACCCGTGACTTCTACAAGGACTTTGCCAACAGCTTAAGTCTTCTCGATGAAGTCATCCTCTGCGACATCTATCCAGCCCGTGAGCAGCCTATCCCAGGTGTAACCTCCAAGCTCATCTACGACAACCTGAAACCAGGCGTAGAGAAGAGCATGATACACAAGGAAGACGTACTCGACCTGGTGAAGAACCGAGACTTCGACGTACTCGTCATCCTGGGAGCCGGCGACCTGGACAACTATGTTCCTCAAATAACAGAAATATTAGAAAAGAAGTAAATGCATATCAATTGGCAGAAAACCATCATCATCACCCTAGACGTGGCATTGGCCACCTACCTGGGTTTCGCTTTCACCAAGTTTAACAAACCTGATGAAAAGAACTTGGTGTGCACCAAGGTGAACATCAACATACAGGATGAGATGACCAATGGCTTTCTGAATGCAAAGGAAATCAAGAAGAGACTGGAGATGAAGAAGCTCTACCCCCTGGAGAAGCCACTCAGCCAAGTGAACTCCAGGATGATAGAGGAGGCACTGAAAACCAGTCCCTTCGTGAAGACCGCAGAATGCTACAAGACCCAGGAAGGTCTGGTAGATATCTATCTCACCCAGCGCATGCCAATTGTTAGAATCAAGAGCATCAACAACGAGGACTACTATGTAGATGATCATTATCAGATCATGCCGAACACCAACTATACGAGCGACATCATCATCGCCACGGGCAACATCAACAAATGGTACGCCCAGAAGTATATCTCACTGGTGAGCAAGACTCTGATGACGAACAATCTTTGGAGAAATCAGATTGAGCAGATCAACGTACTGCCCAACAGGGGCATCGAACTAGTTCCCCGGGTAGGAAACCACATTATATATATAGGTAACCTGCCCGAGAGTAACATCATCAGCAAAAGAGAAAAGGACGTAGAAGCGTTCATCAACAAAAAGATGGACCGATTGGAGAAATTCTACAAATATGGACTATCTCAGGCTGGCTGGAACAAATACTCATACATCAATATCGAGTTTGACAACCAGATTATTTGCAAAAAGCATCATAACAGCTAATTTAAGGTTAAATAGAAACAGAAAAAGATAATATATAAGGACTATGCCAAAGGAATTTATTGTAGCTATCGAGCTTGGCTCATCTAAGATGACAGGTATAGCAGGTCAGAAGAATTTGGACGGCAGCATCACCGTACTTGCTGTCGTTCAGGAGAATTCATCTTCTTGCATCAGAAAGGGTGTTATCTATAACATCGACAAGACGGGGCAGTGCCTCATCAGCATCATCAAGAAGTTGAAGAATATTCTCCAGCAAGACATCACCCAGGTATACGTGGGTGTAGGCGGCAGATCTATCAGAAGTCTGAAAAACGTCATCGTGAAGGATCTGCCTGGAGCTTCCATCATCTCGCAAGACATGATCAACGAGCTCATGGACATCAACCGCAACATGACGTATCCAGACCAGGAGATTCTGGATGCAGCAACCCAGGAATACAAGATAGACAACCAGTATCAGATAGACCCTGTAGGCATACAGTGCAACCATCTGGAGGGTATCTTCCTGAACATACTCTGGCGCAAGAACTTCTACAACAACATCAACACTTGCTTCGAAAACGCCAATATCTCTATTGCAGAGATGTACTTGGCTCCTTTGGCTATGGCAGACAGTGTCCTTACTGACTCTGAGAAGCGTGCAGGATGTATGCTCGTAGATCTGGGTGCTGATACAACGACCGTATCCGTATATTATAAAGGTATATTGCGCCATCTCTCTGTCATTCCATTGGGCGGCAACAACATCACCAAGGATCTGACTTGCCTGCAGCTTGAGGAAGCTGACGCAGAGAAAATGAAACTGAAATACGCCAAGGCATACACCGACATCGCCAATATGGACCAGGCACTTCTCTATCCTGTAGATAAGGACAGAAGCGTGGAGAGCAAGAAGTTCATCGAAATCGTAGAGGCTCGCGTTGAGGAAATCGTGGAGAATGCCTGGTTCCAGGTTCCTGCGGAATTCTCAGACAAGCTGATGGGCGGCATCGTATTGACCGGTGGTGGCAGCAACATGCCGGAAATCGACAAGGTATTCAAGAACCATACGCATATTGACAAGGTGCGCATTGCCAAGTTCGTTACCCAGACCATCAATTCGAAGGACCAGAAGATCAACAGCCGCAACGGTATGATGAACACCATCCTGGGACTCCTGGCCAAGGGCGACATGAACTGTGCCGGCAACGAATTCGGACAGGATCTCTTCGACAATCTCGACAACCACACTTCTACCGTTGATACCCACAGAACTACACGCAACCCTAACGACACCACAGGTTTGGGCGTAGTTCAGACAGAGGAAATCAAGAAGAAGGCAGAGGAAGAGGCTCGCCGCAAGAAGGAACAGGAGGAAGAGGAAGCAAGACGCCTGGCTGAGATTGAAGCCGAGGAAGAAGCCAAGCGCAGAAAGGAGAACAGCCTCGTACACAAGTTTATGAGAGGATTCAAGAAATTCGTCAAGGATACCATCTCAGAGGAAGAATAAGAAAGAATAACATTTTAGAATTATACTATTATGCTAGATAACGGAAATACTCCACATATTCTGGACTTTGGAGAGCCAGAAAAAGAAAACAGCATCATCAAGGTGATTGGTGTGGGTGGTGGCGGCGGTAACGCCGTAAACCACATGTATCGTGAGGGCATCCACGACGTAAGCTTCGTATTGTGCAACACGGACAATCAGGCACTCAACGATTCTCCTGTACCTGTCCACCTGCAGTTGGGTAAGGAAGGATTGGGAGCCGGCAACAAGCCTGCCAAGGCACGCCAGGCAGCCGAGGAAACCCTGGAAGAAATCAAGCACATGCTCAACGACGGAACCAAGATGGCTTTCATCACCGCAGGTATGGGTGGTGGTACCGGTACAGGTGCTGCCCCTGTCATTGCCCGCGTGAGCAAGGAACTGGGTATCCTGACCGTAGGTATCGTTACCATCCCATTCCGCTTCGAAGGTCCAAAGAAGATAGACCAGGCGCTGGATGGCGTTGAGGAAATGTCAAAGCACGTTGATGCCCTGCTGGTTATCAACAACGAGCGACTTCGCCAGATTTATCCAGACCTCGCCGTGCTCGATGCATTCGGCAAGGCGGATGATACCCTGAGCGTAGCTGCCAAGAGTATCGCAGAAATCATCACAGTTCACGGACTCATCAACCTCGACTTCAACGACGTGAAGACCGTATTGAAGGATGGTGGTGTTGCCATCATGAGTACGGGATACGGTGAGGGCGAAGGTCGTGTGAAGAAGGCCATCGAAGATGCCTTGAATTCACCATTGCTCAACGACAACGACGTATTCAACTCTAAGAAGATTCTGCTGAGCATCGCATTCGCCAGCGAGAAGAAGGATAACCCTGGTTTGACCATGGATGAGATGAACGACGTGAACGACTTCATGGAGAAATTCGGCGAGGACTTCGAGCTGAAGTGGGGACTTGCCATCGACCCAGAGCTGGGCAGCCGAGTAAAGGTAACCGTACTGGCTACCGGTTTCGGACTCGAAGACGTGGAGGGTATGAACCGCCACATCAAGAAGCATACGGAGGAGGAAGCCCGCCGCATGGCAGAAGAGGAAGAGACAAGAGCCGAGCGCCAGAACAGAAGAGAGCGCTACTATGGTTCAGACGGCAACTCTACGCAGTATAAGCGTCATCCACACATCTTCCTGTTCCGTCCTGAGGATCTGGACAACGAGGATGTAATCCTGCAGGTAGAGAATACTCCTACCTACAAGCGTACACGCCAAACTCTGGAAGACATCCGCAACCTAGCTTCAGGCAATGTGGAAGTGGAAGAGGCTAAGAAAAAAGACGATAACGACTCTATTCAGGGAGTTATCAGCTTCGCCTAACTGCCCTATCTCATGATGAAGCCTCCCCCCTCATCCCCTTGCCACAAGGATAGGGGAAAGGGGGTAAGACTAGGCAAAGAGTTCCTTCAGAACAGAAAAGCTTTTCAGTTCCGGGAATCCCGGAACATGAATCTTATAATATTGCAATATCACCTCTATACAGCGGTTCCGATCCATTCGGGACATTGTATAGAGGTGCATTGTTTCATAGCTCAACCTGAACAGGCTCACCATACGCAGGGAATCCTCCTTATTTAAATAATGTGTATGCGTAGGCACGAAGGAAACAAAGCGGCCCTCCTCTAAGTCAAAGTAATCGCCCGTGACTCCACTTTCCAGGTTCGGAGAGAAGCCCAGGAAGAAGGTAAGGCGAACCATGAAGACGATGTGAAAGTTGGCAAAGCCCTCTCTGGCACGGTCGAGCCACAAGACACTTTCCTCTATAAACGAGAACAAAGGCATGTTAGCCTGTTCGTTGCGGGTGGCCTGCCCCAGTAGCTCAGCCAGGAACATCGACATAGCCAACTTAAACGGCGAGAAGGGAATATCCACGAATGGAGAGGAGATGGCAACATCCCTGATTCGTTGCAGACTTGCTTTCGGACGATGGTCAAATTCCAGGTTCAGCAACATCAGGGGCTGGAACAGCTGTCGCTTCATCTTCGACTTGGAAGATTTGGGAATTTTAACCATAAAAGATAGTCTGCCCAACTTTTCCGTGAAGAAATCCACGATAAGCTGTGCATCACCATATTTAATCGTTTGCAGCACAATGGCTCTAGTTTTTACTTCCATTTTGTCTATAATTGTTTAAAAACAGGGCAAAATTACAAAAAAACAAGCATTTAGCGAAAATTTTCCCAAAAAAATTTGTGAGATTCGAAAAAAAGTAGTAACTTTGCACCCGCAAATAAGCAATGGTCCCTTCGTCTATCGGTTAGGACGAGAGATTTTCATTCTCTAAAGAGCAGTTCGACTCTGCTAGGGACTACAAACATTATAAAGAATAAAAAAATATAAACATAGAGATGGCAAATCACAAATCATCAATCAAGAGAATCCGTCAGGACAAGAAGAAGGCTTTGCATAACAAGTACTATGCAAAGACTATGCGCAATGCCGTTCGCAAGTTGCGCAACATGTCTGACAAGGAGGAGGCTGCAAAGCTCTATCCTACAGTTCAGAAGCTTTTAGACAAGTTGGCTAAGATCAACGTTATTCATGAGAACAAGGCTGCTAACTTGAAGTCTGGTCTTACTCAGCACATCGCAAAGTTGGCCTAACTTATAAGTCAAAGCAAAAGACATAAATAAGGCTGCATTCCTTTCAAGAGGATTGCAGCCTTATTCTTGTTTTCCAAAGTATGTTTTCCTTCCCTATTTTGTTATCGGAAACAGCACGTTTTACCCTCTTTTTTCCCCTATTTCTTCTACATATTTGAAAACTTCACGTTTTCTTGTTTTTTTCGCTATTTTTCACAAAGAAAACCTTCTGAATCTCAGCTTTTTTTAGTATCTTTGCACGGAAATAAGACAATTCTAAAAATGGCAGAAAATCAAAACAACGCAAATAATTACTCTGCGAGTAACATCCAGGTTCTCGAAGGCTTGGAGGCTGTTCGCAAACGTCCGGCGATGTATATTGGTGACATCTCCGAAAAGGGTCTTCACCACTTGGTAAACGAGACCGTCGATAACTCTATCGACGAGGCGATGGCGGGCTACTGTACCGACATCGAGGTAACCATCAACGAAGATAACTCCATCACCGTAGAAGACAATGGTCGTGGTATCCCTGTGGATATGCACGAGAAACTCCATAAATCAGCCCTCGAGGTCGTAATGACCGTGCTCCATGCCGGTGGTAAGTTCGACAAGGGTTCCTACAAGGTATCTGGTGGTTTGCACGGTGTGGGTGTAAGTTGTGTAAACGCACTTTCTACCCACATGTTGTCACAGGTGTTCCGTGGCGGCAAAATCTACCAGCAGGAATACGAGAAGGGTAAGCCTCTCTATCCTGTCAAGGTGGTAGGCGAGACCAACAAGCGCGGTACACGCCAGCAGTTCTGGCCAGATCCAACCATCTTCACCCACACAGTGTATAAGTGGGACATCATCGCCAACCGTATGCGCGAGTTGGCATTCCTCAACGCAGGTATCAAGATTACCTTGAAAGATCTGCGCCCAGACGAGGAAGGCAAGACCAAGGAGCAGGTATTCCATGCCAAGGACGGTTTGAAGGAATTCGTCCGCTACGTAGATCGCCATCGTACCCACCTCTTCGATGATGTCATCTATCTGAAGACAGAGAAGCAGGGCATTCCTATCGAAATCGCTGTGATGTACAACACAGACTATTCAGAGAACATCCACTCATACGTCAACAACATCAACACCATCGAGGGTGGTACTCACCTGACCGGTTTCCGCATGGCGTTGACCCGTACCTTGAAGGCTTACGCAGAAGCCGACCCAACTATCTCTAAGCAGATAGAGAAAGCAAAGGTAGAGATTGCACCAGAAGACTTCCGCGAGGGTCTCACAGCCGTTATCTCTATCAAAGTAGCAGAGCCTCAGTTTGAGGGACAGACCAAGACCAAGCTCGGCAACAGCGAGGTGCAGGGTGCCGTTCAGCAGGCTGTGAACGAGGCTTTGTCTGATTATCTGGAGGAGCATCCAGACGAGGCTAAGCGCATCTGCGAGAAGGTGGTATTGGCTGCAACAGCACGTATCGCTGCCCGCAAGGCACGCGAGAGCGTACAGCGCAAGAACTTCATGACTGGTGGAGGTCTGCCTGGTAAGCTCGCCGACTGCTCTATGAAGGATCCTAAGGAATGCGAAATCTTCCTCGTCGAGGGTGATTCCGCTGGTGGTTCAGCCAAGCAGGGCCGCGACCGTTTCCGCCAGGCTATCCTCCCATTGCGTGGTAAGATTCTGAACGTAGAGAAGGTTCAGTGGCATAAGGTCTTCGAGGCCGAGTCTGTGATGAACATCATCCAGAGTATTGGTGTCCGCTTCGGTGTGGATGGCGAAGACAGCAAGGAGGCAAACACCGACAAGTTGCGCTACGACAAGATTATCATCATGACCGATGCCGATGTCGATGGTTCACACATCGACACCCTGATCATGACACTCTTCTATCGCTTCATGCCAAAGGTTATTGAGGAAGGCCACTTATATATCGCAACCCCACCTCTCTACAAGTGTACATACCGCAACAAGGTGAGCGAATACTGCTATACCGAGCAGCAGCGCCAGGCTTTCATCGACAAGTATGGCGACGGCACAGAAGACAAGAATATCCACACCCAGCGATACAAAGGTTTGGGTGAGATGAACCCAGAGCAGCTTTGGGAAACCACCATGGACCCTTCTACACGCTTGCTCAAGCAGGTGACCATCGAGAATGCAGCTCAGGCAGACGAGATCTTCTCTATGCTGATGGGCGACGACGTGGAGCCACGCCGTGAGTTCATCGAGCAGAACGCTACTTACGCCAATATCGACGCTTAAAGTTAACACGAACATATTGGGGGCAGACTCAACAGGAGTCTTCCCCCTTTTTTAGGTTGCTGCCCTCCAAGGAACCGCAGCCCCAGGCATCATATTTTAACAACTAACAAAACAGGATTTATGAAGCATCTGCTTTTCACGTTTGCGCTGGCTGCCTCAGGCTTTCTGAGCAATCAGGCGGCAACAGTAAGTAAAGGGCCACTGCCCAACAAGCTGTGGTACAACAAGCCTGCATACGCCTTCGAAGAGTCACTGCCGCTAGGCAATGGCAAACTGGGTGCGCTGGTTTACGGTGGAGCCAACAACGACTCCATCCAGCTCAACGACATCACCCTCTGGACGGGCGTGCCCGTGAATCCCAACGAAGGTGGCGAAGCCTACAAGTGGATTCCGAAAATCAGAGAGGCGCTGTTCAAGGAGGATTACAAGACTGCCGATTCCCTGCAGCACTATGTGCAAGGCCATAACTCGGAGTTCTATCAGCCACTGGGCATGATCAACATCAAAGACTGCAACCAAGGCGAGTTTACGGATTATTACCGCGAACTGAGTCTCGACAATTCCCTGGCTACTGTTCGTTACAGGCGCAACGGCATCCAATACACCAAAGAGTATTTTGCTTCTCATCCCGACAAGATGATTGCCATCAAGCTGAGTGCTTCCCAAAAGCGAGCCATCAACAGCGACATCTCCCTCACCTCCCTCATTCCCCATCAGGTGAAAGCATCCAGAGGACAGCTCACCATGACGGGACACGTTCTCGGAGATGAAGCCAACAGTACGCATTACTGTGCCATGCTTCAGGTAAAGAACACCGACGGAAAGGTGTGGGCAAGCGATTCCGTACTCCATCTGAAGGATGTAAGCGAGGCTATCATCTATCTCATCAACGAAACAAGTTACAACGGCTTCGACAAGCATCCCGTGAAGGAAGGAGCTCCATACATCGAGAACGTAGCCGATGATGCCTGGCATCTCGCCAACTTTACATACGACGAATTCAAGCAGCGCCACATCGCTGACTATAAGAAACTCTTTGATAGAGTAAGCTTAAGCCTGAAAGGAGCCAAATTTGATACCACCCGCCCTACCGACAGACAGTTGCTCGCCTACAGCGACAACCACGAGAGCAATCCTTACCTGGAACAGCTCTATTTCCAGTATGGCAGATACCTGCTCATCAGCAGCAGTAGGACCAAGGGCGTACCAGCCAACCTGCAGGGACTCTGGGCACCAGCCCTCTATTCACCATGGCGTGGCAACTATACCATCAACATCAACCTGGAAGAGAATTACTGGCCGGCAGAAGTTACCAACCTCCCAGAACTGGTTGCCCCGGTAGACGGATTGGTTGAAGGCATGTCGGTGACAGGCCGACACAATGCCCAGCATTTCTACGGAATTGATAAAGGATGGTGCGCCGGACACAATACAGACGCCTGGGCGATGAGCAATCCTGTGGGAACCGGAAACGAGAGCCCGCAATGGAGCAACTGGGCGATGGGTGGAGCCTGGCTCGTAGAAACCCTTTGGGATCACTACGACTATACCCGCGATACAGAATATCTTCGCACTACCGCCTACCCGCTGATGAAGGGTGCAACCGACTTCCTGCTTGCGTGGCTCATCCCGAACCCACACAACCCCAACGAGCTGATTACCGCCCCTTGCACATCGCCAGAGGCTGACTACATCACCGATAAGGGCTACCGTGGCAGCAGTTTCTATGGTGGAACCGCAGACCTTGCTATCATCCGCGAGCTCTTCAAGAACACCATCAAGGGAGCCAAAGCCCTGGGCATCGACAGCGATTATCAGCAGCAGTTGCAAGTTGCTCTCAATCGCCTGCGCCCTTACCACATCGGCAAGCGAGGCAATCTGCTGGAATGGTATCACGATTGGGACGACCAGGATTGGCATCATCGACACCAGTCGCACCTGCTCGGACTCTATCCGTTCCATCAGATTTCGGTAAACAAGACTCCGGAACTTGCAGCTGCCGCAACCAAGACTTTGGAAATCAAGGGCGATAACTCCACCGGTTGGAGTACAGGCTGGAGAATCAACCTCTGGGCTCGTCTGCATCGTGCCGACAAAGCTTACCAGATATACCGCAAGCTGCTCACATACGTAAGCCCTGAAGTTTACAAGGACAGCAAGCACCGCAGCGGTGGCACCTACCCTAACCTCTTTGATGCCCATCCACCTTTCCAGATAGATGGCAACTTCGGAGGCACAGCAGGTGTATGCGAGATGCTGATGCAATGCGACGGCGAGACGATGGACTTGCTCCCTGCCCTTCCGCAGGAATGGAAGGCAGGCGAGATGAAAGGTCTGAAAGCCCGTGGCAACTATGGCGTATCGCTTGCCTGGAATAATGGCAAGATGACCCGCGCCAGCATCACCAGCAAGAACGGGGGAAATCTTACCATCAACTACAATGGCAAGCAGAAAGTCCTCTCCTTCAAGGCTGGAGAAACAAAGATTATCAAATAACAAGAATCACATAGGTTTTAAGAAACTGGATTAAAAGACAGAAACAAAGCAATGAGATATTTAACTACTCTCATCTTTTCAATACTCTGGGTACTGAGCTCCCATGCACAGGAGTTCGGTACCCATTGGATTTCGTATCCCCTTCCCAGTGACTCTGCCGAAGTATTATTCCGACAGCGTTATCTTCTGGAAGGTCGCCCCCTGCAGGCATCGCTCAGCATTGCCAGCACAGGAAGCTATCGCCTCTATGTAAACGAAAGAAACGTGACCCGAAGCGTGAAGTTTGACGGCATCAAGGATAGCACCTTGCTCAACCGCACCATCGACATCACGAAATATCTGCGAAGCGGCGAGAACATCATTGCCGTATGGTATTCGCCGGAAGGCAAACCGAGTCACGGCAAACAGCTTTCATTGGAGTTTTACGGATGGAATCAGGACACCACCTCATTCTATCATCAGGCAGACGGAAAATGGTACTGCCGACAGCTGAGAGACTGCACCCATGGCACCATCGAACGCTTTGACGGAAGAACCAACACGCTGGCATGGAAATCGGAAGAATATGAACCCTACGGCTGGATTCATCCCACAGGAAGTATGGATTCAGCAGAAAGCGAAGACAAACCAGATGGTCAACCTCGCCAAGAAGACAAAGGATATAAGGAATACAAAGACTACAAGGTTTTCAAGGCAGAGAACACATTATATAATGTATTGGAACCCGTATGTACGTTTACAGATTCCCTGGGTGGTTACAACATCGACTTCGGTCGCCCTTTTCATGGCACCATCCGCCTCACTCTGCGAGATGCCCACAGAGGCGCCAAGCTGCACATCAATGGTTATCAATACATTTGCAACGGGGAATTGGATGAACAGGCTTTCTTCCGTTTCAAATTTCAGAACAGAAGAATCTATACGATTACCTGGAACGGAAGATTCAAAAAGAGCGATATAGTCCATATTGAAGGATTAGAGATTTCGGAATAAGCCCAAGAGCTTTTCGAAATCTCTTTTTTTATTAATCTTCCAAGTCGGCAAGCAGCTGTTCTGCCACTTCGCAAAGCTCATCATACCATTCCTTACCGAACTTCTCAATCAGCGGACCTTCCAGGAACTTATAAACCGGAAGATTCAACTCCTCACCCTTCTTGATGGCATCCTTGCAGATGCGCCACTTGTTATAGTTGATGCCATACACTTCGTTTCCGAAATCCTTGGCACGGATTGGATACAAGGCACAGGAGATAGGCTTCTTGAACTTCGACTTGCCTTCGCGATAAGCACGTTCCAGGGCACAGAGGCAACAATTCGGAATTGTATGTCCATCTTCCAAGTCTTTCAAATCCTGGTAGCAGGTAAACACACAATCCTTACCGTTCACGATGCTCGTTACCAAATCGCCTTCAATATCGGTATAAGCCACACCCTGCTTATCAATGATAGCCTGGGCAGAAGCCGAGAGATCATCCCAAACCACATCGAGCGCATCCTCTATCTCCATGATCTCATCCAGGGTAACAGGAGCTCCCGCATCGCCTTCGATGCAGCACTCTCCCTTGCAGGCATCAAGGTCGCAACAGAATTTTTCGGTGATGATATCAGGTGAAACCAATACGTTGCCCACCTGCAGAATACGCAGTTCTTCTTTCTTCATAATGTTTCTTGAGATGAATAAATGTCTTTGATATATTAAATAATGATAGCTACCCATGAGTGGATAGCTATATATAATTAGGTGTGCCTACCATTGGATAGGCGAAATACCATTCTGCTGCAGATACGCATTGCAGCGGGAGAAATGATGATTGCCAAACCATCCGCCACGGTTGGCAGATAATGGCGAAGGATGCACACTTTCCAATATCAGGTGCTTGCTCGTATCGATGAGCTTTGCCTTGCTTCGGGCATAACCGCCCCAAAGAATAAACACCAGGTGTTCCTTATCCTTGCTGAGCGCCTGGATAGCGGCATCTGTGAATTGCTCCCAGCCCTTGCGCTGATGGCTCGCTGCCTGATGGGCACGAACGGTAAGGGTGGCGTTGAGCAACAAGACTCCCTGCTTTGCCCAGCGGGTCAAATCGCCCGTGGCTGGCATCGGAGTGCCGAGATCCATCTGAATCTCCTTGAATATATTAATCAATGATGGTGGGAAAGTGATTCCATCTGGCACAGAGAAACTCAATCCCATCGCCTGACCCGGCTCATGATATGGGTCTTGTCCGATAATCACTACCTTTACATCATCAAAAGGACAGAGATTGAAGGCATTGAAAATCAAACGGCCCGGAGGATAACAGGGTGTACGCAGGTATTCCTCTTTCACGAAGTTTGTGAGGTCAACAAAATACTGCTTGTTGAACTCGTCACCTATATGCTGTCTCCAACTTTCTTCTATCTTTACGTCCATGATGTTTTAAGTTAAAGAAGTCAAGGCTCCAAAAAGCCTTGACTTCCGAAATTATTATTAGTCAATAATCAAGTTCTCACCTGTCATATCAGCTGGCTGCTCCAAGCCCATGATGTGGAGGATAGAAGGAGCAACGTCTGCCAAACGGCCATCCTTAACGGTAGCTGAGTTGTTGTCAGTTACGTAGATGAATGGAACTGGGTTCAAAGAGTGAGCGGTGTTTGGTGTACCGTCCTCGTTGATAGCGTGGTCTGCATTACCGTGGTCAGCGATGATGATAGCCTCATAATCGTTAGCCTTAGCAGCCTCGATAACGTCCTTTACGCAGTTGTCAACAGCATGAACAGCCTTAGCGATAGCGTTGTAGATACCAGTGTGACCTACCATATCACCATTAGCGAAGTTTACAACGATGAAGTCGTACTCCTGTGTGTTGATAGCACCAACCAGCTTATCCTTTACCTCGTAAGCGCTCATCTCTGGCTTCAGGTCGTATGTAGCTACCTTTGGAGAAGGAACCAGGATACGGTCCTCACCCTCGTATGGAGTCTCACGACCACCATTGAAGAAGAATGTTACGTGAGCATACTTCTCTGTCTCTGCAGTGTGGAGCTGCTTCTTGCCCTGTGCGCTCAAGTACTCGCCGAGAGTGTTCATTACGTTCTCCTTAGGGAAGAGGATGTGAACGCCCTGGAAGCTTGCATCGTATGGAGTCATGCAGTAGTACTGCAAGTCCTTGATGGTATGCATGCCTTCCTCTGGCATATCCTGCTGAGTCAATACCTGTGTCAACTCCTTGGCACGGTCGTTACGGTAGTTGATGAAGATAACAACATCACCCTCCTGGATAGTACCGTCAACCTTTGAGTTATTGATTGGCTTGATGAACTCGTCAGTTACGTCCTCATCATAGCTCTCCTGCATTGCCTTCACCATATCGTCAGCCTGCTTACCCTTACCCTCAACGAGCAAGTCGTATGCTTCCTTCACACGGTTCCA
>JAIJUV010000014.1 GCA_022732315.1 Prevotella sp. | reverse complement strand
CTTTGGCTCGATGCACTCTACCTCACTTGCGATGAGACGGAAGCGGTTGCCGAGGTCAACTACTGTTGCCTTAACACCCTTACCTGTCTTAGATGTGAATACGAGGCGAGCTGTCTGCTGCTTGCGGATACCAATGCCGAGGAAGTGAACCTCGAGCTTTGGCTTGTCTGTTGCAATCAATGGGCAAACCTCGAGCATGTGGCTCTGGAGGCTAGATGTGCGGTCCTCAGCGAAGTTCAGTGTGTAGTCCTCGAGGAATGAGCAACCCTTCTCCAAGCCCTGGTTCATAACCCAGAGTGTGCGATAGAGGCAAGCTGTCTTCCAGTCACCCTCAGCACCGAAACCGTAACCCTCTGCCATCAAGCGCTGTGAAGCCAAACCTGGAATCTGGTCGAAACCGCAGAAGTTAGGATCGTCGATGTCTGCATCACCGAGGTCATCGAAGTTTGTTGTGAACGCTACTGCGTTCTCATCTTTCAATACACGACGGAGAGCGATCTCAGCCTTAGCTGCGTTCTTAACCTTCTCCCAATATACTTCCTCGCCAGACTCATCAATCTTGATGGTGTATTCCTTCTTGTACTCCTCAACGAGTGCATCTGCCTCAGCATCAGTAACTTTCTTGTAGTACTCCATGAGTGAAGATACTGGGTAGTAATCTACATGGTAACCCATGCGCTGCTCAAACTCTACGCGGTCGCCATCTGTTACAGCTACGTTGTTCATGTTCATACCGAACATCAGGCAGCGTACGTTGTGAGCATCAGCTACACCGGCAGCTACGCGAGCCCAAGTAGCAATCTGCTTCTGAGCCTCTTCGCTCTTCCAGTAGCCTACAACTACCTTTCTAGGGATGCGCATACGGGTGCAGATGTGACCGAACTCGATATCGCCGTGAGCTGACTGGTTGAGGTTCATGAAGTCCATGTCGATAGAATCCCAAGGGAGTTCCGCGTTATACTGTGTATGGAAGTGGAGGAGAGGCTTCTCGAGTGCCTGCAAGCCCTTGATCCACATCTTAGCTGGTGAGAAGGTGTGCATCCATGTGATGATACCCACGCACTTAGCGTCGTTGTTGGCAGCCTTCATCACAGCCTCTACCTCTGCAGAAGAGTTAGCTGTGCCTTTGTAAACCACCTTGATAGGGATGATGCCACTGTTGTTCAGGCCATCTACCATGTCCTTTGAGTGACCATCTACTATCTTAACTGTCTCGCCTCCGTAAAGAAGCTGTGCACCAGTTACAAACCATACTTCTAAATTCTCAAATGCCTTAATCATGATTGTTTGTTGTTTTAAATATTGTTATTGTTATTTTTTTTATTACTTTTTTTCTGTCAGCATCCATCTCGTTCAGAGATTAGTGCTTTTTCTTCTGTCCGTAGTAAGCGTTAGGACCGTGCTTACGGTTGAAGTGCTTTTCTACGAGCAATGGGTTCATCGTGGTGTTTGGATTCACGCTGAAAGAGATGAACGCCATTTTAGCCACCTGCTCAGCTACCACTGCGTGATAAACTGCCTGGTCTGCATCTTTACCCCATGTAAAAGGACCGTGGTTCTTAACCAATACGCCTGGAGTGTGAACTGGGTTGATGTTGTCCTTCTTGAAGCGATCAACGATTACCACACCTGTATTGTATTCATACTCAGCCATCATATCCTCTGTCATTGCGTCAGTGCAAGGGATGCAATCGTGGAAATAATCTGCATGAGTAGTACCGATGTTAGGGATGTCCATACCTGCCTGAGCCCATGCTGTGGCATAAGTAGAGTGAGTATGAACCACACCGCCCAGCTCAGGGAATGCACGGTAGAGTACCAGATGGGTAGGGGTATCTGAAGATGGATTCAAGTCGCCTTCAACCACCTTGCCGGTTTCCAAGTCAACTACTACCATGTCGCTAGCCTTCATGGTGTCATAGTCAACGCCTGATGGCTTGATGACAACAAGACCCTTCTCACGGTCGATGCCACTCACGTTTCCCCATGTAAAGAGCACGAGGTTGTGCTTTACGAGGTCAAGGTTTGCCTTGAACACTTTTTCTTTTAATTCTTCTAACATAATATATTTAGTTTGAGTTGAATATTCTATTTCAAAGAGTTATATTGTGCTCTGTTTCAGAGAGCTGTCTATATTCTATTTCAAGTTGAACGATGGGTCTTCCTCATAAGCCTTCTTGTTGAAGCGATAGAGGGCGGCACCTCGTTTTGAATTGACTTTATCAATCAGTTCGGTCTTCTCGATGAAGTCAATTTCCTTCACGCGCTTGCGGAAGTTGCGCTTGTCAATCTCTTCTCCCATTACTGCCTCGAACACGTGTTGAAGCTGTGTCAGCGTGAAGAGGTTGGGGAGGAGCTTGAAACTCAGCGGTTCATGATTGATGCGACGACGAATCTGACAGATGGCGTCGTGAATCATGGTTCTGTGGTCAGAATAGAGTTCTGGAAGTTCGTTCAGACTTACCCATTCCAATCCATGTTCGATGCGGAGACTATCATCGTAGTCTACTACATTGATGAGGGCACAGTAGGCGATTGAGATAACTCGTTCTCCTGGGTCACGGTCGATGCGGCCGAATGCTCCCACCTGTCTGATATAGAGACTTTGCATTCCAGTGAGTTCGTAGATAACTCGGTTGGCTGCATCTTCAAGGTTTTCCTCTGCGCCAACGAAGCCACCATAGAGTGACCATTCGCCACGTCCTGGATCCATCTTTCGTTTGCCTATCAGTACTTGAAGGCTACTTCCGTTGAATCCGAAGATGATACAATCCACGGATACTAATACCTTGGAGTATTCGTTATAAAACTGCGTCATGGTTGCATTGATTTGAATGTTAAGATTCTAAGAATTGATTTATTGTTTATTTTGTTTTCCTTAGGTTGCTCCCGTTAGGGAACTTTGAGTGTTGTTGGAAAGCTGGGAGCCAGAAGTAGAAGAAAGGATGGAAGGATATAGGCAAATCCACATGTTGATTACATGATTCAATATTCTGATTGCACTATATTTGTAGATTACACTAAAGGAAAATCCTAACTCCTAACTTCTAACTCCTTGCTTTGTTTTATATTTTACCAGAAGTATGCGTAGAATGCAGCGCAGAGACCGATTACTACGAGTGTACCAATGATATCGAAGGCACCCCAGCTCTCACGGATAGACTTCTTGAAGTCTGAAGTGAAGGTGATTGCCTCTACCTGCTCCTTGCTTGGAGCTGGTGTGAAGCAGCTCACTACTACCATGAAGATAATGAGGAAGACGAGCAACCAGCACTCGAATACGAGCCAGTTGGTCTGCCAGAACCATGCGGTGTAATCCCAGAATGCACCATCCATTGTTGCCTTGCCTGTATCTGTGATGACGTTGGTAACGAGGCGGAGCATACCGATGAGGAAACCTGTAATCATGGTGTATTCACCTGACTTTGGAGTAATCTTCTTGAAGAAGATACCCATTGCAAATACGGCTACCATGGCTGGAGCCAGAAGTGACTGGATTCCCTGGAGATAGTTATATAATGTATCCATCTTCATCATGATTGGTAACCATGCGAAACCGAGGATGACAACTACTACGGTAGCGATACGACCAACGAGTACGTAGTGAGCCTCAGACATTCCCTTCTTCAATGGCTTATAGAAGTCCTCGGTGAAGAGAGTAGCACAGCTGTTGAAGAATGCTGCCAATGAAGCAACGAGTGCGCAGATGAAACCGATGGTTACGATACCCTTGATACCAGCAGGAAGTACGGTCTTTACCATGATGGCGAAGGCAGCGTCAGTCTCGTTCATCTGGATAGCGCCCTTCTGAGCCAAGGCTGCAGCAATCATACCTGGAATGAGGAACATGAAGCAAGGGAGAACCTTGAAGAAACCGGCTGCGATAGTACCGCGGCGGGCACGCTTCATAACCTCTACGTTGCTCTCGCCAGGAACCTGACCCAATACACGCTGAACGATGTGCTGGTCTGTACACCAGTACCAGAAACCGATGATGGTTGCACCAATGAATACTACGAAACCAGGATACTCCTGATACATAGAGTCACCTGCCTCCCAGTGGAACATGTGAGTTGTACCATAGCCGTTGTTCAACTTGCCGCAGTAGTCCATCATATCAGCCCAACCTGCAGAGATGCTGCCACCACCGAGGGTAGAGAGACCGAGGAAGAGCACGAGGAATGAACCGATGACGAGGATAGGAGTCTGGATGGTTGACAAGGTCATTACACCCTTCATACCGCCGAATACGGTGAAGATGGTGGTGAGGATGATCAAGCCGATAGCACCTACCCAGAAGTTCAAGCCCCAGAGATACTCGAAGAAAATACCACCAGTAAGTGCGGTAACGCTCACCTTGGTGAGAATGTAAGCAACGAGTGTGATGATAGAGAGCCATGAACCTGTACGCTGAGTGTAGCGGAACTTCAGGAAGTCTGGCATGGTGATGATCTTACCCATCTTGTTAATGAGCAACTGATAGAATGGTACGAACAACCAACCGAGGATGAGGATCATCCAACCCTGCATCTCCCAGTGAGCCATACCTACACCACTCTTGGCACCTGTACCGGCAAGACCCACGAGGTGCTCAGAACCGATGTTGGCTGCGAAGATAGCCATACCGATTACATACCATGGCTCACCCTTACCGAAGAGGTAAGCAGAAGAGTCTTCACCTTGTTGAGCCTTTCTGTCTTTCACGATCGCATGCCAGACAGCCCAAATCACGCCGATTACACCAATGGCGAGCACTGTCCAATCAAGCCATACGAATTCTGTTGAATTCCAATTCATAATTACTATAAGATTGTTTTTTATTTATTATTTGTTTATTCTTTCTTTTATTGGATGCCTTCCTTACTTCTTAACGCTGAACTTGTAAGCGAGGTGAGAGTAGTACTTCTCTCCTGGCTTCAAGGTTGCATCAGTCCATCCCTTTACGCCCTGGGCAATCTTGGTAGGAGAATCAGGATACTTCTGGCTCTCGAAGCATACGCTTACGTGCTTTGGATACTTGATGCCATGCTTGCAGGCAATGCCTGTGCCCTGGAAGTTACCAGTGTAAACCTGAATACCTGGCTCGTTGGTGAATACCTCGAGCAGGATGCCGCTCTTTGGAGAATAGAGGCTAGCGCATACTGTCTTGTCATCGCCCTTGCCATCCTTATAGGTGTTCAGACACCAGTTGTGGTCGTAACCAGTAGCGTTCTTGATCTGGTCGAAGCTGTAATCCACCTTCTTGCCAATCTCTGTAGGAGTGCGGAAATCCATTGGAGTTCCCTCTACGCTCTTGATTTCACCTGTTGGAATGTACAGGCTATCAGCTGGTGTGAACTTATCTGCATTGATGTACATCACCTGGTCGAAACCTTCCTTAGATGGGTCGCCATTCAGATTGAAGTAACTGTGGTTGGTCATGTTAACCACGGTCTCCTTATCTGTTGTTGCGCCAAACTCAATATCGAGTGTGTTGTCGCTCTTCACTGTATATTTCGCCGTAGCTGTCACATTGCCAGGGAAACCATTCTCGCCATCCTTTGCGTGGATGGTGAATGTTACTGAAGAGTCATTCTTCTCTGTAACATCATAAACCTGATTCAACCAACCGGTAGCACCACCGCCATGGAGGCAGTTGCCATTATCGTTTGGCTTCAGATTGTAAGTCTTGCCAGCAAGAGTCAACTTTGAATCCTTGATACGGTTGGCGTAACGACCTACTGAAGATCCGTAATCAGATGGAGAGTTGAGCGTATCTGCATACTGATGGATGTTATCATAACCCAATACTACATCTGTAGGTTTGCCATCCTTGTCAGAAACTGATATGGAAACTACACGGCCACCATAGTTGGTGAGGCACACTTCCATGCCACTGGCATTCTTGAGGGTTACTAACTCAGTCTTCTTGCCCAAAACAGTAGAATCGAAGTCTGCTGGATTTAAGCCTGACTGTGTAAGACTAGCATTGCTGCTTGAAGAACAAGCTGAGAGGGTAGCGATTGCCGCGAAACCAACTCCCATAAAGAGGTTCTTTGCGTTACTCATTTTTAGGTTGTTTTATATCGTTTATTAATTTTGGGTGTAAAATTACAATTTTATTTCGAATTAGCAAGCGTTTTCCCTAACTTTTTTTATTCTAAAGTGTGTTTTTAACACTATTTGCATATAATTGCCCTGTTTCCGGCGTTTTTACCCTCATTCTCCCTGTTTTTTCGGCATTCTTTTTGGGTTTAAGAAAGAACACAAAAAAAAACTGCAGTCGGCAAACGCCAACTGCAGTTCCTTTATATATATATTAATAATGAATATTAGCAAACCTTGTGAGAACCTTCAGAGATAACCACTGGGTAAATCTCAGGAGCGTGACCATACTTAGCTGTGAACTTAGCTGTAACATCCTCAACGAACTTGTCGTAGATATCGTCCTTTACTAAGTTGATGGTGCAGCCACCGAAGCCACCACCCATGATACGGCTACCAGTAACACCGTTCTCCTTGGCAACATCGTTCAAGAAGTCGAGTTCCTCGCAGCTTACCTCATATTCCTTGCTCAAACCGTGGTGAGTCTCGTACATCTTCTGACCTACTGTCTCGTAGTCGCCCTTCTCAAGAGCATCGCAGACTGCTAATACGCGGTCCTTCTCGCCCAATACGAAGTGAGCGCGGCTGTAATCCTCTTCGCCAACTTCTGCGCGAACTTCCTCCAGCTGCTCCCATGTGCAATCGCGGAGAGTTTCAAACTTAGCCTCTGGGTGCTTAGCAGCGATGTGCTTAACCACGTTCTCGCAAGAGTTACGACGGTCGTTGTATGGAGAACCAGCCAACTCGTGCTTAACCTTAGAGTTAACCAGGCAGAGCTTGTAACCCTTAGGCTCGAATGGGAAGTACTCAAACTCACGGCTGTTGCAGTCGAGACGCATCAACTTGCCCTCCTTGCCGAATACAGAAGCAAACTGGTCCATAATACCGCAGTTTACACCTACGTACTTGTGCTCAGTAGCCTGACCAGCGAGAACGAGATCCCACTTAGAAACTTTGTTGTCACCGAAGAGGTCGTTCAAAGCGAAAGCAAAGCAGCTCTCAAGAGCAGCAGAAGAAGACATACCTGCACCGAGAGGTACATCACCATAGAATGCTGCATTGAAACCTTTAACGTCAACGCCCAAAGCCTTCATTTCCTGGCAGATACCATAGATGTAGCGTGCCCATGAAGCGCGAGGACCCTCTGGGTCATTTACCTTGAACTCAACGCGGTCCTTCAAGTCGATAGAGTAGAGCATAACTGTATCTGTTCCGTTAGGACGAATCTCAGCCATAATGCCCTTGTCAACTGCACCTGGGAATACGAATCCACCATTATAGTCAGTGTGCTCGCCAATCAGGTTAATACGACCTGGTGACATATAGATGTTACCTGTTTTACCATCAAAGTGCTTGATAAAGCGGCTTCTTACTTTTTCAATATCCATAATTGCTGTAGTTTAAAAAGTTATTATTAAAGTTTTGATTATCATTTTGTTACCCCAGAGTAGTAAAAGCATTACTTTACTTGGGTGTAAGTTGTTTCGAAGATTACTCTACAGGGATGTCCTTGTTGACATTCTTGCAACCTACGAGCGCATAGAAAAGAATGTATGCGATCATGGCGATGACAACCCAGTAAGATGCGATAGGGCCAACAGCCTTAGCAACAGCATCCTGGATGAGAGGCATTACACCACCACCAACTACCATCATCATGAAGATACCTGATGCCTGAGCTGTGTATTTGCCAAGACCCTCAACGGCAAGGTTGAAGATTCCACCCCACATGATAGAAGTACACAAACCGCAGATGGCGATGAGTACACACTTGGTAGGGATTGTAAATGCTACAACGCCAGTACCATGGTCGTCGAGCTTGAGAAGACTTGCAATCTCTGAATCACCTGCCAAAGAGAAGTTCAATGTGTTTGCCTCTGGCAAGAAGATGGCTGTGAGCAACAGGAGGATAGCTACTGATGATACTACTATCATCTGTGTCTTGGTAGAAATGGCACCGCTGATGAATGAGCTGAGGAATCGGCCGCACATCATAAGCAACCAGTAAACTGCTGCGAAAGCACCACCTACAGAAGCTGCACCTGTGAAGTCCATGCTACTGATGTAGAAGATAAGCTGAGCAGGAATACCAATCTCAACACCTACATAGAAGAAGATACCGATGACACCGAGTACGCAGTGACGGAAAGACCAAGGACTGTGGTCGTACTGTACATTCTCCTTCTTGATGTTTGGCTCAGGAATAGCAACGAACCAGATGATGAAGAAGGCTGCGATGAACACTGCCATACCGATGAAGAGGAGAGGAGCAACGTCACTCATACTTGTGTTGGCTGTAACTGTACCTACGAGTACACCTGCCAACAATGGAGTAAGAGTACCACTCAATGAGTTCAATGTACCACCAATCTGAATGAGCTGGTTACCACGGTTACCACCGCCACCGAGCAGGTTCAACATTGGGTTAACCACCGTGTTAAGCATACATACGCAGAAACCGCAGATGAATGCGCCCAACAGATAAATGATCAGGTTGAGGCAAACGGCGCCTGAACTGAGTGTAAAGACTGGGATGTCGTCACCGAAGATACTTGATAAGTACTGAATCATCAAACCGATTGTACCGACAGCAAGTGCGATCAATGCAGTTTTCTTGTAACCCTTGTTTTCAATCATCTTGCCGGCAGGAATACCCATGAAGAGGTAAGCGGCAAAGTTCATGAAGTTACCCATCATGGCTGCCCAAGAGTACTTAAAGCCCCAGATGTTGCCAAAAGGTGCTCCCATGTTAGTTACAAACGAAATCATTGCAAAGATAAAACACATCGTAATGATTGCAATGATGCGACCGTTGTTGTTTCCAATTTTTTGTTCCATTGTTTAATTTTGATAGTTGATATTTTATTGTTATGTTTAATTTTTTTGCGTTTTATAGCCGGTTTACCCGTGTTGTGCTTACTCAAGTTGTTTTACCGCAAAAAGGAGCAACTGCCTCTGCATGAATTGTTTAGAGGCAGCAACTCCTAATATTGTATGAAAGATTTTTATTTCTCTACGCCAAACTTATAGATTGTTTTCTGGGTGTATGTCTCACCTGGATTCAATCGGCAACTTGGGAAGTAAGGATGGTTAGGTGTATCTGGGAACTTCTGTGCCTCGAAGCATACTGCGCTGCGGCGTGGGAAGGTTGCACCATGCTGACCCTTGATGCCTGCCAGGAAGTTACCTGTGTACATCTGCAGACCTGGCTCTGTGGTGTAAACCTCCATGGTACGACAGCTAACTGGATCTTTGATGCGAGCAGCAAAGCTCAACTCGCCTTCTTCCTTCTTATTCAATACATAGTTGTGGTCGTAACCCGAACCATTCTTAATCTGCTCGTTGTCCGCGTTGATGTCCTGGCCGATTGGCTTTGGAGTGCGGAAATCGAATGGTGTACCCTCTACCTTCAGGATTTCACCTGTTGGGATAGACTCCTCATCTATAGGCAGATAGTAGTCTGCGTTAACCTGACAGATGATGTTGTCGATGGTTGGAGTTGGGTTAGCAATTCCCTGGATAGAGAAGAATGCGTGGTGGGTCAGGTTGCAGATGGTCATCTTGTTGGTTGTAGCCTGATACTTGATGACGAATTCGTTGTCTTCAGTTAAGGTGTAAGCTACCCAAACTGTAAGCTCTCCTGAGAATCCTTCCTCGCCGTATGGGCTGGTGTACTTCAATACTACGGCATTGTCGCTCATGCGAGTTGCATCCCAAACGTGTGCGTGGAATCCAGTAGGACCTCCATGCAAGTGGTTCTTGCCATCGTTGCATGCCAACTGATACTCCTTGCCATGAAGGGTAAACTTACCCTCCTTGATGCGGTTACCGTAACGACCGATGAGGACGCTCAAGAAAGGCTCAGGCGAGTTGATGACATCCTGGATGTTGTCGTGACCCTGAATGAGGTTGGCGTAGTTGCCGTCCTTGTCAGGCATCATAATTGCAACAACAGCACCACCGTAGTTAGTCACAGCAATCTCGTTGCCCTGCTTGTTTCTCAACACGAAGAGATCAGTCTTCTTTCCGTTCACTGTGGTCTGAAAATCTTCTCTTTTCAAACCACACTTGTTAACTGGTTCTGTATTCATAATATGTCATTGTTTAGTTACTCTACTTTATGTACTAAAGTAATTTACTGCAAAGTAACTAAAAAAAAATGAATGTGACAAATCTTTTAGCAATTATTTGATTTAAAAAAACTAAAAATTTTCAGGAGAGCAAATCTGCCACTACGTAACTTGAACCGCCAACGAAGACGAAATCGTTATTTTTCGCATTTTCTTTTGCTGCTTTATATGCTTCTTTTACAGAATGATACACATTTCCGTGCAAGTCATACTCCAATGCGAAGTCTCTCAGTTTCGCCACAGGGATGGCTCTTTTGGTAGAAGGCTGCGTCCAGTAGTATTTTACCCCGTTTTTGAGCTGTTGACTCAAAAGTTGCAAAACGTGTGTCACATCCTTGTCATCAACCATGCCGAAGACGATGTGCTTGGTCTCTGCCTTCACACTCTTGATTTGTGGAGCCAGATAGTTCCAACCAGCCAGATTATGTCCCGTATCGCAGATGGTGAGAGGTGCATCATTGAGCTTCTCCCATCTGCCGCGGAGTCCGGTCAGTTCACAAACCTGGGCGAAGCCTTTTCTGATGGCAGCGTTGCCGATAGTAGTGTTCTGTCGGAGGATGCTGAGTGCTGCAAGGATGGTTTTCCTGTTGCATTCCTGGTAGGAACCCTTCAGTTCCATCTCTACATGGCTTTCCATCTCTGTATCCTGCGCAGAGAAATCCTGCGCAAAGAGGATAGGAGCCTGCATCTCCTTCGCCTTCTCTTCAAACACAGGGCGGGTTGCTTCAAGATATTCGCCTACAACCACTGGCACGTGTGGCTTGATGATGCCTGCTTTCTCACCGGCAATCTCTGCCAGCGTGTTGCCCAGAAACTGGGTATGGTCGAAACTGATGTTGGTGATGATGGAAAGCATTGGGGTGATGATGTTGGTGCAGTCGAGTCTGCCGCCCAGTCCTACCTCGATTACGGCGTAATCTACCTTCTGCTCGGCAAAGTATTTCAAAGCCATGGCAGTGGTCAGTTCGAAGAAGGATGGATGGAGGGGTTCGAAGAAGCTTCGGTTCTGCTCTACGAAGTCAATGACATACTGCTCCGGAACGCATTCGCCGTTAACTCGGATACGCTCTCTGAAATCTACGAGATGAGGGGAGGTGTAGAGACCTACCTTGTATCCCTGACTCTGCAGGATGGCGGCGATGGTATGAGAGCAGGAACCCTTGCCATTGGTTCCGGCAATATGGATGGTCTTGTATTGACGATGGGGATGTGCGAAGTGTTCGTCCAGGGCATGGGTGGTTTGAAGGCCCGGCTTGTATGCTTTGGCTCCAATCTTTTCGAACACTGGGGTGCTGTTAAAAAGGTATTCTGTTGTCTCTTGATAATTCATGAGCTATATATTAATGTATGAGATGAAAAAAGGCAATCTCATCACCGGCGATAGCCAATGCATGAGATTGCCAGTATTAATACTAAAAACTACAACTTCCGTTTTTACTTGAACAGGTTCTTGATGCTGTCGAAGATTGACTTCTTGTCGGCATTATCAGCCTTGAAGTTCTCGCATTCCTTGAACTTCTTCACCAGTTCCTTCTCCTCCTTGTTCAGAGTCTTAGGAATGTAGACGGTGATGTTGACGATGATGTCGCCTCTTCCGTAACCATATCCCTTGATGGCCGGCATTCCCTTGCCGCGAAGACGGAGCTGCTTGCCTGGCTGAGTTCCCGGTTCTATTTTGATGGTGGTCTTGCCTTCGAGTGTTGGAATCTCTATCTCGCCGCCAAGAACGGCTGTCGAGAAGTCGAGTACGAGATTGTAATAGAGATCCTTGTCCTGGCGTTCAAACTGTTCGCTCTTCTCTACGCGTACAATCACCTGCAAGTCGCCGTTCACGCCATTGTGCTTGCCGGCACCACCCTTGCCAGGAACCGTGACAACCATTCCGTCGTCAACACCTGCCGGGATGTTTACCTCTACCACTTCCTCGCCGGCAACGATACCCTCGCCGCCGCAAGCCTTACACTTGTTCTTGATTACATGACCTTCGCCGCCGCAAGTAGGGCAGGCAGCCTGGGTCTGCATGGTTCCGAACATAGAGCGAACCGTGCGTACGGTGTAACCCGTACCGTGACAGGTAGGACAGGTTTCTGGCTGAGAACCAGCCTCGCAGCCCGAACCGTGACAAGCCGTACAGGTCACGTCCTTGCGAATCTTAAACTTCTTGGTACATCCGGTGAAGGCTTCCTGCAGGGTGAGCTTAGCCTGAACGCGCAGGTCTCTTCCCTGATACTGCTGTGGCTGAGCGCCACCGCCTCCAAAGCCACCGCCGAATCCGCCGAATCCCCCGTGTCCGCCGAAGATGTCGCCAAACATAGAGAAGATGTCATTCATGTCCATGCTGGCTCCACCACCGAATCCGCCGCCGAATCCGCCCTGAGGACCGTTGAATCCAAACTGGTCGTACTGCTGACGCTTCTGAGGGTCGTGCAGAACCTCGTAAGCCTCGGCAGCTTCCTTGAACTTTTCTTCCGCCTCCTTGTCGCCAGGGTTGCGGTCAGGGTGATACTTGATGGCTATCTTGCGGTAAGCCTTCTTGATTTCGTCTTCTGATGCCTGCTTATCTACGCCAAGCACCTCATAATAGTCTCTCTTAGCCATTGCTAATTCTTTATTCTAATAATGATGTTTCTTGAATGATATTCTCCTCCTTGATGATGGATAAACTGAAGCCAATCAAATTATAGACAATTAAATCACAAAGATGATTGGCGTCAGATTACTGACCTACGGCAACCTTAGCGTGACGAATCACTTTGTCGTTGAGGGTGTAACCAGTCTGTACACAGTCGATTACCTTGCCCTTCTTGTCGTCGCCCATTCCTGGTACCATGGCGATGGCCTCGTGGAAATCCACATCGAAATCCTTGTCGGCAGTTTCAATCTTCTTCACGCCAAGACCCTCAAGTGTCTTTACGAACTTATTGAAAATCATCTGTACGCCTTCCTTGATGGCCTTAGGGTCCTCGCTTTTGTCGGCGAGTGCACGCTCAAAGTCGTCGAGAACAGGGAGGATGGCAGAAATGGTCTTCTCGCCGCCGTTGAGGATAAGGTCTGCCTTCTCCTTCATGGTGCGCTTGCGGTAGTTCTCAAATTCTGCAGTCTTGTAGAGCAGCGTCTTCTTGAGTTCTTCCACTTCCTGCTGAGCCTTGGTCAATGGGTCAACCTCAGCGTTCTCTGCCTTGTTGTCAGCGTTCTCTGCCTTGTTGTCAGCCTTAGCCGACTCATTGTCAGTTCCAGCTTCCTGCTCTTCGGCATTTGCCTCGGCATTATTCTCGTTTTGAGTAGCGTTCTGCTCAGCGTTCTCGTTAAGAACCTGCTCCTGAGCGTTACCGTCTTCAACTTTTATATTCTTTTCTTGTGACATAGTCTTAAATTTTTTAAACATGATTATTTTTTATTAGGTATTTAACAAAGAGTGTGCCAATCCGATTCGCATCAGATTGGCACTCTCTCTATATATATAAATATGTGTATTCTGTTTACTGCTGCACGCCATACATCTTAGCCTTCTGCTCCTTGATGGCCTCATCGTAGATATACTCGTCGTAAGACATGAGCTTGTCGATGGTTCCAGATGGAGTGAGCTCGATGATGCGGTTTGCCACGGTGTTGATGAACTCGTGGTCATGGCTGGCGAAGAGGATGTTGCCTCTGAAAGCCACCAGGTTGTTGTTGAATGCCTGGATACTCTCCAAGTCCAGGTGGTTGGTAGGAGTATCGAGAATCAGACAGTTGGCGTTCTGCAACTGCATGCGGGCAATCATACATCTCATCTTCTCACCTCCTGAGAGCACGTTCACCTTCTTCAACACTTCCTCGCCGCTGAAGAGCATTCTTCCCAGGTAGCCCTTCATCGCTACCTCGTTGCCTGGACCATACTGGCTCAGCCAATCTACCAGGTTCATGTCGCTCTGGAAAAACTCGGTGTTGTCGAGTGGGAGGTAGGCAGTGGTGATGGTTACACCCCACTTGTATTCACCTGCGTCAGCCTTGCGGTTGCCGTTGATGATCTCGAAGAGCGCAGTCATCGCCTTAGGGTTATGAGAGAGGAATACCACCTTCTCGCCCTTCTCAATGTTGAAGTTTACATTGTCGAAGAGCACTGTTCCGTCCTCATCGCAAGCCTTCAAGCCCTCAACCTCCAGAATCTGGTTGCCTGGTTCACGGTCCATCTGGAAGATGATACCTGGGTACTTACGGCTAGATGGGCGGATTTCCTCAACATTCAGCTTCTCCAACATCTTCTTGCGGGATGTGGTCTGCTTACTCTTAGCCACATTGGCAGAGAATCGGCGGATGAACTCCTCCAACTGCTTCTTCTTCTCCTCAGCCTTCATCTTCTGGTTCTGAGCCTGGCGGAGAGCCAACTGAGAACTCTCGTACCAGAAAGAGTAGTTACCGGCAAACATGGTTACCTTACCGAAGTCGATATCCACTGTCTGTGTGCTGACAGCATCGAGGAAGTGACGGTCGTGAGAAACCACGAGAACGGTCTGCTCGATGTTGCTGAGGTATTCCTCCAACCACTCTACGGTGTCGAGGTCGAGGTCGTTGGTAGGCTCATCGAGGAGGAGGTTGTCTGGGTTACCGAAGAGAGCCTTCGCCAGCATCACGCGCACCTTCTCTGTGTTAGAAAGCTCGCCTACGAGCTTATCGTGGAGTTCCTCCTTTACGCCAAGGTTCTGGAGCAGCTGGGCAGCGTTGCTTTCAGCCTCCCAACCATTCATCTCAGCGAACTTGAGCTCCAGCTCAGCAGCCAGGTTACCATCTTCCTCTGTCATTTCTGGCTTAGCGTAGAGGCGCTCGCGCTCCTTCATGTTTTCCCACAATGGCTGATGGCCCATCAGTACGGTGTCCATCACGCGGAACTCGTCATACTTGAAGTGGTCCTGCTCCAAAACGGAAAGGCGCTCGCCTGGTCCCATCTCCACAGTTCCCTTGTTTGGCTCCAAGTCGCCGCTGATGGCGCGGAGCAGGGTAGACTTACCGGCACCGTTGGCACCGATTACACCGTAAATATTACCATGAGTGAACTTGAGGTTTACATCTTTGTAAAGCACTCGCTTACCGAATTGAATTGCAAGATTTGTTACTGTAATCATTCCTTATTTCTAAATATCTTTTATCTGATTTTATCTTAATTTGGGTGCAAAGTTACGAAAAATTATTTGTATATCAATGTTTTATTGGCAAAAGTTACTAATTTTTAGTTAAAAAAGGGGCTCTTCTTTGTTATTTTGCAGAAAAGTCTTACTTTTGTAGGCTGAATTGGCACCAAGAGGGGCTGATCAAGACACAAGATAGCAACAAAACAAGAAATGAAACAACAGAATAATAAAGGTAATTTCAGTAAGCACAGCAACAATGCTTACGGCTATGGCAACCCCAACGAATACGACCACTACAAGGTGGAGAAACCAGCACAGCTGTTGGAGTGGCTGATGGAGAACGTGAAGGGTCCTAGCAAGACCAAGGTGAAGCAAACCTTGCAGGGTAGGGGAATCAAGGTGGATGGAAAGACCATCACCCAGTTTGACTACGCCCTGAAACCGGGCATGAAGGTGAGCGTAAGCAAGACCAAGAAGAACCAGGAGGTCTTCAAGAGCAGATACATCAAGATTGTTTACGAAGACCGCTACATCATCGTAGTTGAGAAGAACGTGGGTATCCTCAGCATGGCTGCCGGTCATTCTACGCTCAACGTGAAGACCGTATTGGATGATTACTTCCACAAGACCCGCCAGAACTGTCAGGCTCACGTGGTTCACCGACTCGACCGCGACACCTCGGGTCTGATGATCTACGCCAAGGATAAGCAGACCGAGCTTGCCCTGGAGGATGACTGGCATCATAACGTTTACGACCGCCGATATGTAGCCCTGGTTTCCGGAGAGATGGAGGAAGATGAGGGAACCGTAGCCAACTGGCTGAAGGATAACAAGGCTTATATCACTTATGCCAGCGATACGGACAATGGCGGCAAGTACGCCGTTACCCATTTCCATACCCTGCAGCGCACCACCGAGCATTCTCTGGTGGAATATAAGCTGGAGACGGGTAGAAAGAACCAGATTCGTGTGCATACTGCCGATATGGGACACCCGGTTTGTGGTGACATTAAGTATGGTAATGGCGATGATCCATGCGGTCGTCTTTGCCTGCACGCCTATGTGCTCTGCTTCTACCATCCGGTAACCCATCAGCCGATGGAGTTCGAGACTCCGATTCCTAACGAGTTCGTCAGAGCGATGAAGGAAGATAGCAAGCCTTTCGACGAAAGAGGAAAAAAGTCATTTGATGAAAGAGGAAAGAAGCCTTTTAATGCAAATCGCAAGCCATTCAGAAAGGAGGGGCGCAATGGATAATTTCCTTTATTATGCTTTTGCATTGGCGGCTCTGGTGATTGGAATCGTTGTCTTGAAGAAGGTTGCCACCTGCATGATCAAGATGGTGGTAGGCTCCATTATGGTTTTGGTGCTCCTGGCCATTTATTGGCTTTACATTTCATGATGAAAATACTCTGATAAAAAGCTCAGATAAAAACATTCTGATAAAAAATAAGTCCGGTAAGAATCAAGCCATGCTTGAACTTACCGGATTCCTTTTTTCTATCCTTTTACCTTGATAACTATTTCTTCATCAATTAGAGGATGGTCTTCACAGCCTCCAACATACCCTTCTCCTGGATGAGGTCGAGATCCTTCTTAACCAACTCTGTCAAGCCAGGAACAGTCTCGTTCAGATTCTCATGCCAGATGTAGTCGAAGCCGAGTACACCCTCTGCCACCTTCTGGGTGTCGCCAGTAGCCCAAAGCTCAGTCAGCTTGTCCATGATCTTCTGGTCGTCGTTTGGCTGGATAGGAGCACCGTCCTCACGAACACCACCCTTATAGTAAGTGATGATGGCAGCAAGACCGAATACCAATCCCTGTGGCAACTCACCCTTACGCTCCAAGTAAATCTTCACGCCTGGGAGGTCGCGAGTCTCGAACTTAGGGAATGAGTTCAGCATGATACTGGTTACCTGGTGGTCAACGAATGGGTTCTCGAAACGCTCCAATACGTCAGAAGCGAACTTCTGAAGCTCGTCCATAGGGAGATTCAATGTCTGCATCAACTCCTCGAACTGTACCTTGTGGATGTACTTGCCCAATACTGGGTGCTCGCAAGCATCGCGAACGATGTTTACGCCGCTGAGGTATGTAACAGGGCTCAATACAGTGTGAGGGCCATTCAGCAAAGTAACCTTACGCTCGTGGTATGGCTTCTCGTTGTCTGTGATGAGAACGTGAAGACCAGCCTTGTGAGCAGGGAACTCCTCCTGCATCTGCTCTACAGTCATGTTCTCAGCCTTCTCGATTACCCAGAGGTGGAAGCTCTCAGCCTTTACTACGAGGTTGTCCTTGTAGCAAACCTTCTGCTGGATTTCCTTGATGGTGTCGCGTGGGAAGCCAGGAACGATACGGTCTACGAGTGTAGCGCAAACATAGCAGTGGTTGGTGAACCACTCCTTGAAGCCCTCGTAGTCAGCACCCATGTCTTCCTTCCAAAGCTCGATATACTGGTAGATGCACTCCTTCAGGTGGTGACCGTTCAGGAAGATTAGCTCACATGGCATCAGGATCATACCCTTAGTTGGGTCGCCCTCGAAGAACTTGTAGCGGTGGAACAGCAACTGAACCAACTTACCTGGGTAAGAAGCTGCAGGAGCATCAGTGAACTTGCAAGAGTCATCGAATGCAATACCTGCCTCAGTTGTGTTAGAGATGATGAAACGCATCTCTGGCTGCTCAGCCAAAGCCATGAAAGCCTGGTTCTGAGAATATGGGTTCAGTGCACGGCTGATTACGTCGATACGCTCCAATGTATTGATTGCCTGGCCGTTCTCCTTACCCTGAAGGTTTACGTGATAGAGGCAGTCCTGACCGTTCAACCAGTCAACCATACCGCCAGCCAATGGCTGAACTACAACGACAGAACCGTTGAAGTCGGTCTTCTTGTTCATGTTCCATACAATCCAGTCAACGAATGCACGCAAGAAGTTACCCTCGCCAAACTGGATGATTTTCTCTGGCGCTACGCTCTTAGGAGCAGTGCGCTTGTTCAATGCTTTAAGCTCTTTCATGATTTATTATTTTGTCTGTTATTTGTTTTAAAATTAGTATACTTTTAAATTATACATCTATTTCTTTCTCTTTAATAAATGTTGTATAGAGATCAGATTTTCATATCTTTCTGAAATCTGATGCAAAGGTATAAAAAATATCGGTAGATTGTACCTCAAAACAGCAAAATTCGTGCGTAAAGGTTTACGCTGGGAAAGCAAAAAAAAGAGCATGATGAAATAGAGAGGGTGAATGATGAAAAAAGGGATGATGATGAAAAAGAGAGGGTGAATGATGAAAAAAAAGGATGATGATGAAAATGAGGGAGTGAATAATGGAAAGGGGGATGAAAGAATAGGAGAGCGAGATACGGGAGTCGAACCCGCCTCACAGGCTTGGGAAGACTCTCGTGTATCTCGATAAGTCTCTAGTACTGATAGTATTTGGTGTAATTACCGGTTACTTACTCACATATTACTCACAAAAATCGTATTTTACTGCACTTTTGTGAGTACGTACACCATGCCTAATTTTTCTGTTGCAAACTTTACTAGGTCAATTTCCGTTGCTGAAACAAAGTAGGCTACGTACATTTCGCTTCCATCGAAGTACACCGCAGAAGTGCCAGTGTCAACGGTTCCGTCCTGCTTGTAAGCGGTATTAGCTTTCCAGGTCTTGTAGCCACCAAACGGCATTGTCATAGGTATGGCCGCATCCCCATTGGTTACTACCGAGAAGTCTCCCTCTGTGCGAAGGATGCCGCCATCCAAGAATGAAATTGTATTTCCCTTCTGAATGGAGTAGTGGTTTATCGGAATGGGGAAATCCTGAATCTTGCTCAGTTTCCACTTGCCGCTCATAACCTTGCTGGCATCAAACTTCTGTTCCTGTTTCTCATTGTCGTCATCATCGCTACTGCTGCATGATGTGAATGATGCTCCTGCAAGAAGTATCATTGCTGCTAATAATACCTTCTTCATAATCCTTATATATAATAATGTTATACCTCGATTCCGTTATCTGCAAGAATCTTCCTGAGAAGACGAATCTCGCTGTCCTTTGCCTTGATAATCTCATCCTTGGCGTTGATGATCTGAATGAGCTGGGCATTCTTATCATTAAGAGATTCTCCTTCTCGCTCTTTGGCCCGTTCTGTGCCAGTTTCGATATTCTGGTTGTTATGGTGGCCAAACATGCTTGCTATTACTGACGTTGATGGACTCGAACAGTCTTTTGCATGCTGAGCTGCTCGTTCTATTTCCTCTTTTATCAAGTCGTCAGCAATATGTAGATGCGGATAGCTGCCGGACATTCTGTTTAGCTCTCTTTTCTTCTCATCTAGCTTTTCAGGTAAGTACATCGGGCCGATGCCGGTTTCGAGCCATTGGTCGTTAACTAGCAATGAGCGCTTCATCTTGCTTATGTCCACCTTGGTGATAGCAACCTTGCCGTCGAGCTTCCTGCCGATATTACTTATATCGGTCACCTTCATGAACTGCTGCTTGTTAAGCTGTTCGCACTTCATAACTTCCTTCAGTCTTTCTTGTAGTCCTGCTACACGATTTTCTGTTACCGCCATACACTTTTAGTTTTATATATGTAACTAAAACCGCCTAAAGTGACAATAAAGGTTAATGATACAAGAAAATCGCGTAAAATCCTTGGTGATTACACGAAAATCATGTACCTTTGCACTCGTTGACGGTCAAGTAACTAACTAAGCCGTTACAAACGGAGGCTTGTGCGACCGAAAGTACGTACTTTACATTGACACTGCAAATATACGACTTTTTTCGCATAACTCCAAATTTTAAACGGATTATTTAAGTAACCAAGATGAAAAAAGTTGCAAGAATAACAAAACAGGACATATTGGACATTAAACCAGGAAAATTTGAAGTCTTTCTGCTTGAGTCCGCAAGAGCAGTCAGGTCGGCAGTGACATACGCTTATCAGCTCGCTCAATATGAAGATTTGCCGAAGGGAGTGCTTAAATACTCAACCTCGGCAGATTACAAGAACCATACGGCGATTATTACCGCTGTTCCGGTTGAGTAGTAAACTTTAAAAGATTAAAGTATGGAGGAAATTATAAAACTCGGAAGAACCGATACAATGACATCTCTCGAAATTGCAGAGATTACAGGAAAGCTTCATAAGCATATCATGGAAGCCATTAGAAAAATGGAGGTTGCTTGGGAGAAAATCAACGGGTCGAGATTTAGGCTGGTTGAATATACTGACCAGAAAGGAGAGAAAAGACCTTGCTATCAGTTGACAAAAACAGAATGTCTCTATATTGCGACAAAGTTCAATGACGAGGCGAGAGCAAAGCTTGTTCTTCGTTGGGAAGAATTAGAGAAGAAGGAACAGTATCAAGTTCCTCAGTCTTTCGCCGAAGCTCTTATGCTTGCAGCAAAGCAGCAGGAGAAGATAGAACAACAGCAGCTTGCTATTGAATCAAAGAACGAAGAGATTGTGCAGCTCTCGGCTACAATCACAGAGATGCAGCCAAAGGTTAGTTATGTTGATACAATCCTTTCGAGCAAGGAGACCGTTACAACGACACAGATTGCTCAAGACTACGGTCAATCAGCAAAGGTGTTCAATATCTTGCTGAGAAACTTCGGCGTTCAACGTAAAGTTGGTGGTCAGTGGATTCTCTACGCAAAGTATCTCCCTTGTGGTTACGTTCAGTCAGAAACAGTTTCTATCACTCATCGTGACGGTAGTGCAGGTTCTGTAATGCACACAAAGTGGACTCAGAGAGGAAGACTATTCTTGTATGATGAGTTAAAGAAACATGATATCCTTCCATTAATTGAGAAATAGCCTATGCCTCGCAAGAAAGTATCAGTTGAGCCTGTCGAAAAGATATGGCTCTCTACAAAAGAGTTCGCCGAGTATATCGGCATGAGTACAGGTTACATACACGACTTAAGAAAGAGCGGTCAGATCCATCATTATATGATAGGTAATACCGCATTCTTCAAGAAGTCAGATATAGATGAGCTCATCGAAGGACATAAGGTATGCTGATGTCCGCAAGATGATAGAGAAGAATAAGGTTGTTAGTTAATAATAGTAAGTTTTAGTTATTATGTTTAATGACGTTGCCAGTGAGGGTGATAGGTTAGTTTTATGTTGATAGACTCATAGCGATGAGTGATGGGGCGGACTTTAACTATTTCGTTTGCGCCCCATTTTGGATGAGTAGCTCAGTGGGATAGAGCATCGGTTTCCTAAACCGAGGGTCAAGGGTTCGAATCCCTTTTCGTCCACACTCTCTTACAAATCCGTTTCGTATGTATCTCGAACGGTGCAAAGGTAAGTCCTTACCTTATAAAGTAGGTAGTCCGTGCAGCTACAATCTTGCATCAGTAGAGGTTCTAAAAGGATAGGAGAAGTAGTTCTTTGACATATTGGACATATAGCGCATTATAGCGTTAGTGTACGTGTAAGATAGTACGGGTAGAGCGGATTTAATTATCTCAGGTCGGGAACCTATAGCGAAGATGCCCAGAAGGAACGCACGTAGCACGGAAGACCAGTTAGACAGGATTTACTCTTTCATAAATTTCCCATCCGCCGAACTGCCACGGAACGAAGAATTGTCGTGGTAAGCGGCGGATCAATGAGAAGAAGATGTAAATCTCTGGCCGAAGGTGCCTGGACCTATCACCCCGGCACCGGAGAGTCAAAGAACCCTATGGCCATGCAAGTCCACCATCGAGAATGGTTGGCGTTGGCAAGCCTCTTATATTATATATATAAGGTGTAGAATACATAGACTTGAGGTTCTTGCTAATTCAGATAAAAGAGGTGATTGGTGTAATCGGAAGCACAGCGACAACTAGATGATACCGTTCTTATCGTCGTGAGATGGAGGTTCGAGTCCTCCATTACCTCCAAATGATTAACTTGTTTCGTTTCATTTATTTTGGTATAAATGACTTTATTGAATTGTTTTCTTTGCAGCCGGTTCGTGAGAATAGGTTGCCATATCGCAGGTTGGAGCAGTTGGTAGCTCGTTGGCCTCATGAGCCAAAGGTCGCAGATTCGAGTTCTGCACCTGCATCTACAGTTTTCTTTAATTAAAATAGGTGAAAAAGATTGATACATGTAGGCAGTCCGCCCGTGAGGGTAGGCTGCTTTTAAAGGAGCTTTCGTGTAATAGATTATATTCGTTCTAAATCAAGTGGAGTAGCTCAGTAGCTAGAGCGCCTGTTATAAATGCAGGAGGTCGATGGTGCGAGTCCATCCTCCACCCCTATAAGCTTCTTTTCGTTTTTCGTGAAATTTAATTGGTTGAAATGGTAAGCCCAGTAGCTCAACTGAATAGAGCCGTGGAACGAACCGCGAGGTTGGAAGTTTGAATCTTCCCTGGGCTTCACAAGTAGGTAAATTTTTGTATTTATTTTATCATTGTTCCTCTGAAAGCGTTCAGAGTGTATTCCATTATGATGATTAGATGAAAACATTCTTAGATTTTCCTCTTGCTTGTGAAAGTAGGAGGTATTCGCTACATTAGCTCAGTTGGTCAGAGCACTTGATTTGTACCCAAGGGGTCGCAGGTTCGAATCCTGCATGTAGCTCAATGTGTTTGCCAAACGTTTTTTAAATTTTTTATTAGTTGGAAGAAGGGAGCGAGGTTGTTAAGTCATCCTCCTCCCGATTCTTGACGTAGGCTGTGTTAGTTAATGTATTCATCATATCGTTACCACGCATATCACCTCTCCTGCCTTGCGTGGTGGGCTAACCGGAGAGGTTTTCTGTAGATGAAAGTAAAAAAGACTATAAGAGTACGTAAGGAGACGGTTAACGAACTCCTTAAGCAGGAATGCGTCGAACGTGTCGAGCAGTGGCATGATGGCAATATCGTTGTCAAGCTGCTTCCTGGCTACACGGACGGGAAACCTGAACTATACAAGGGAGAATACCTTGTGCAGTTCAACAGTGGTAAATGGCAGAGGTTTGGAACCGAGGCGTTCCAGAAGCTTCTGAAGAATCCCGGAAAGGAGGCTGGAGCCGCATGGGACGAGTAGGGTCGAAGAAGTATTACGCTCCCGATGGGAACGAATACGATTCCAGAGAAGAGTACTTGTACATGCAGACCATCCTCGATGATCCTGGCATAAGCTGCATACACAGACAGGTAACCATCACGGCCATCAACCCGGTATGGATGCTGAAACCAAAGCAGCTCAAGACTAAGGTCAAGTATGAGAGAAGGTCACTGCTTTACGGGCATAACTATACTGCCGACTTCGTTTACAGGGAAGGAGACAAGGTTGTGATATGCGATGTCAAGAGCCTCTACACCTCTAAGCTCAGAGAGTTCTCGATAACTACAAAGGCTGTTGTGGCAAGGCTTATCGCTCACAACAGGAAACGTCACAACGGCGAGTCTGTCGTGATATTCCGCAAGGCTATCAAGATAAAGAAGAATGAGTGGAAGATTGTTGATTATCCACCGTCTGACTGCACCATTATAAAATAAGGTATAAGTGTTTTATTGTTATATAGTTTATTTTTGTTGCTTTTGGCAGTGATGGCGGTGGAGATTAGAATCTCTTCCGCCATCTTGCCATTAGACTTTAAGGAGACTTAATTATGATAGTATTAGTAAAATGCCTGATATTCACAGTGCTGATGTTCGCCGTCGTAGGAATGGTTGCACATGCACTAGGGTTGGATAAGGAAGACTAGTAGTTTATTCTAAATATTTTAAATTATGGACAAAGACAAAATTATCGTCAGTGTAGTAATTGACAAGCAGGCTCTTGTTGACAGTGCATTCGGCATCTCGACGAAGCCTTCTGATTACATTGAGCTTAAGAGAGTTATCGATGGAACTAATCAGTTTACTCGTGATGTAGACGAGTTTGATGATGAACGCAAGAAGGAGAAGAATACTGAACTCTTCGCCAACGTCGCATTGGATATCATCCTCAGTGACAACCCGGAGCTGGGTATCACAAAGCGACTCAAAGCGCAGAAGAACGCTTATCTCGACAAGATCAAGAAGCTCGATGAACTCAAGGAGAAAGTAAAAAGCGGAGAAATGCCCGGCGTTGAAGGTCTCCGTATGTTGTTGAAAATAATAGAGGAGGGCGAGTAATGAGAAGTCGTTCAGCATCTTGGTTTGAAACCAAGATTAAGTATCAGAAATGTATGGAGGATGGCTCGGAGAAAGTAGTCAATGAACTTTATGTTGTTGATGCATATTCTTGCACCGAGGCAGAAACATCTGTAATTGATGAAATGAGTTGCTATATTAGTGGCGATTCTGCCGTTACAAGCGCAAAGAAAACCAACTATGGTGAGATTTTCTTCTCTGACTTGGATGATGATGATAAGTGGTACAAGGCAAAACTCCAGTTTATCACTATTGACGAGAAGAGTAATAAGGAGAAGCGTTCTAACGTAACTTACTTGGTTCAGGCTAAGTCGTTGGCTCGTGCTCTTCGATACGTTGATGAGGTGATGGGAAAATCAATGTTGGATTACGACATCGTAGGTCTTAACGAAACTAAGGTCTTCGATGTATTCGAACATCATGCTTCCTCTCCGGAAAACAAAGAGAATCAGAATGAGTAGAATTAACGAAATCATCGCATCTATGCCGCCTGGCGAAGCTGCTGCCGTGGTTCATCTGAGAGAGGTTCACGCCTGTCTGATGGACCTCGACACAAATCACGCTAGAGCCCTGGCGGCTAGAGCTATCTATCTCGACTATATGGAAGGCGAGGGAAGAAAGCTCGGTAAGATTCCACGTTGTTACGAAAGAGTTAACTCTAAAGGTGAAAAGATTAACGTGGAAACTTACTTTAGTTACATTAACAGAGTACATTAATTTTTAATTCTATACAAATGGATATAGAGCAGTTAAACAAAACGCCTCATAATCAGATTTGCGATTTGGCAAGAGACAGATTCATCGAGGTGTACAATCAGAAGTTCGGAGAGGGTGGAGAAGTATTCTTTGAAGAGCAGAAGGCATTCTTCAACGAAGAACTTCTCAATGGCTCATTCAAGGGTTACCTTGAAAAGGCTCCGTCATTGAATATTCACGATGCCTTCATGAACTTGGCAATTAACGGCTTGTCTCTCGAAAAGGGAACTACGACACTCTGCTACCTAATGGGCTACAGCAACTACGACAAGAATACCCGACAAACGAATTATACGGCCAAGATCACCTATACAGGATATGGAGAAATCCTTCTTCGCCAGCGAGCCGGTCAGATTGTTCGTTGTGACAATCCTGTCGTAGTTTACAATTGTGACGATTTTCGTTTCGGTGAACGAGACGGTCATAAGTACGTTGATTACGCAAAGACTTATCCTCGACCTGAAAATTCATACATCGTTGCTTGTTACGTGAAGATTATTCTTCCGAACAATGCCTACGATTACTTCGTTCTTGACCGCGAAGGTATCGACCGTCTCCGTACGTATTCGGAGAAGTTCGGAGGTAAAGACAACAAAGCCAACGCTCTTTACGGCGGAAACTATGTCGGAAACGATGGTAGAACGTATTTCAGAGATATCGACACAGGCTTCCTTATCTCGAAGACATGCAAGCATGCTTTCAAGGGCTATCCTAAACTGAAGGTTGGTCTGGGCGCTCTTTTGCAGGCCGATATCGACATGCAGACTCAGCAGAAACCGACTCAGGAAGCCTTTGGCGCCGGAGATACCGCACCGGAAGACAAAGGCGTCAAGGTAAAGGTTGACAGTGATTCACCATTTTAAAATTGTTATATATGGCAGAAAATACAGAATTGCAGTTGGTGCAACAACAAGCCAACAATATTACAAGACAGATTGCAACGCTAAAATCTGATACGGAAAATGCGGTGCAAGCCAACAGGAAATCTTATGAGGCATGCGTGAATGCAGGTGAGTCTCTGTTGTTTGATATTGGCGTTTCCGGAATGAACGATGCTCTTGACGAGAGAGCCGCTGAGTTTATCAAGAAAGCTAAACTGACAGAGAAAGCAATGACGGAAAAACGTAAGGGTGTTACCCAAGTGTTCGATATTGTCCGTAAGGGTTTTACTATGATGGAGAACCTTATCTCTATCAAGAACACCGATTCTGTTGTCTATAAGATTCAGGAGAAACGCAACGAGTATGCGGCATACAAACTTGAACAGCAGCGTAAGGCTGAGCAGGAACGTCTGCGCCAGGAGCGCATCAAGGAGGCCAAGATTAAGCTGAAGACTGATACGATTGATATCTTGAACAATCTCCTTACAGAGCATTCTTCTGCTGCTATCAACTCACTAAATAATACGTTCTCTCTTCTCACCCTTGATAACAAGAATGAAGTTAAGAAACGTATTACAGAGTGTTCGGATGTTCTTGACCTCGGACATCTTTTCGTTAATAACAAGCCTTCATACTCTTCCGAAATTGATGAGAATGATGCCAAGGAGATTATGAATGGAGCCTACAAGGAGGTTTCCGCTTCTCTTCTTGCATCTTATAAGCAGACCGTAAATGCTACGCGTGATGAGTTTCTTATGAAGTTTGATTCTAAGATTGCTGAACTTCTTGAAATCAAGAAGGCTGAAGAAGAGCGTAAACGCAAGGAAGAAGAAGCACGCAAGGCTGAGGAAGAGCGTAAACGCAAGGAAGAAGAAGCCCGAAAGGCTGCCGAGGAAGAACGCAAGAAGCAGGAGGAGATTCAGCGTGTCAAGGATGAGGAAGAGCGTAAGCGCAAGGAGGCTGAGCTGAAAGCTGCTGAGGCTGAACGCAAGGCCAAGGAGGCTGAGCTGAAGGCTGCCGAGGAAGAGCGTAAGCGCAAAGAGGCGGAAGCTGCCGCCGCTGAGGCCGAACGCAAGGCTAAGGAAGAGGCCATCCGCAAAGCTGATGAGGCTGCTAAGGAAGAGCAGCAGAGAAAGCTTGCGGCTGAGCAGGAGAAGCGTGATGCAGAGAATGCAGCCCAGCACGCTACCGCACAGGCTCAGTCGCTCTTTGCCCAGACTTCCGTTGGAGAAACCGGCAAGCAGAAAATCAAGGTAACAAAACGTCTTGTTGTTACCGGAAAGAATGCCTGGCTCGACATCATCCAGCAGTGGTGGACGATTGAAGGCTCCAAGATGTCTCCAGACAAGCTTGCTTCCAGATTGGAGTTCATGCGTAAGGCGTGTGAGAAACACGCAAACAGCGAAGAAGAGTATATCGTTTCTCCTTATATTAAATATGAGGATGAGGTAACGGCTAAGTAATATGGCGGAACAACCGTTTGACCCTTATTATTCTCGTGGTGAGGTCTCCAATTCAGACCTCACTGCGTTGAAATTTGCTCTGAACCCGCAGCTCAACTTCGTAAAGGAAGAGGACAAGAGAAAGGCTTTCCATCTCGGAACTCTCGTTGACGCTCTCGTTACCGAACCGGAAAAGTGTAATCATTACGCCATGACGGTCGATGACGAGAAATATACGGAGAAGGATTGGAAATGGGGTCTAGACCGTCTTGCTGTTCTGAAGAAACAGGCAACGAAGGATAGGTTCCTTGATTTCGTCCTGAAGAATGCGGTCGGTCAGAAAACATTCATCAATCCGCATATGAAGATGGAATACCAGGGCTTCGAGTTCGAACTTCCGGTACG
>JAIJUV010000577.1 GCA_022732315.1 Prevotella sp. | reverse complement strand
TGAATCGACTATAAATATCTTTTATTACTTTTATTCGAAAGTAGAGACATTTTCCTAAAAGGGGAACAAAAAAGCAGCAAACCGCAAAGGGCTTGCTGCTCAAGATAGGAGTGTTTCCTATTTCTTTTATGGGTTGTATATATGACTGAAGAGCTGTTGAATTCTTCACTCTTCACTCTTCGTTCTTCACTCTCTATACTTCCTTCAATACGGTTTCCAATCTTCCGATGAAGTCATCCACATTCTCCTTGCTCAATACCAATGGAGGGAGGATGCGGAGGATGTTGGTGCCGGCGCAACCGGTGAAGCAGTGCTGCTCGTGGATGAGCTTGCTGCGAACTTCCTTGTGAGGAATATCGAGTACGGTTCCTACCATTAAGCCACGGCCACGAACCTCTGTGATGTGACTGTTGCGCTTCTGCAACTCCTTCAGCTGGGCGATGAGATATTCACCAACCTCATGCGCATTCTGTACCAGGTTCTCCTTCTCAAATACATCGAGAACGGCGAGAGCGGCAGTACATGCCAAATGGTTGCCACCGAAGGTAGTACCCAACTGGCCATATACAGGAGTAAACTTTGGAGAAATCAATACGCCACCCATAGGGAAACCATTACCGATACCCTTGGCTACTGTGATGAGATCTGGCTTGATGCCCAACCACTGGTGAGCAAAGAACTTACCGCTTCTGCCATAACCGCACTGGATTTCATCGCAGATGAGGATGGTGCCGTATTTCTTGCAGGCAGCCTGCAATCCCTGAGCAAACTCAGGAGTTACCATGTTGCAGCCACCTACGCCCTGGATAGCCTCGATGATACAAGCGCAGACATCGCCCTTGGCAAGTTCCTTCTCCCAAGCCTCCAAATCGTTGATAGGAAGATAGGTTACGTGACCATTGTCATTGATTGGAGCAATGATCTTTGGATTATTTGTTACCTCTACGGCAAGGGAAGTTCTGCCGTGGAATGCCTTTTCTAAAGAAAGCACGCGGGTTCTTCCGTTGGTGAATGAAGCCAGCTTCAAGGCATTCTCGTTTGCCTCGGCACCCGAGTTGATGAGGAAGAACTGATAATCCTCATAACCGCTAGCCTTGCCCAGACGCTCAGCGAGTTTCACCTGCAACTTGTTGATGACAGAGTTGGA
>JAIJUV010000141.1 GCA_022732315.1 Prevotella sp. | reverse complement strand
GGAACTGCGAGTTGTGGCTATAAAAGTCAGCCGTTGTCAGCACGGCAAACAAAGAAAAGTCCTTGGCAGTATAGTCTTGAAGCATTTCAAGGCATACTGTCAAGGATTTTTCTTGCCGTGCCATAGTCGGAGGAAGTTAGTCTGAGGTACGAGGACTGTCTTTCTGCGACGACGGCTGACTTTTATAAAGATTGTAGCATATCAAAATGATATATTCAGTATACTTGTTAACCCTAACAATAAAAAAAGATAGCCTTCTTGTATAAATTCGGCAAGTAATAGAAAAAAGAATAAAAAAGTGTTAAGAAATATACGATTTATGATATAATATCAGTATATTTGCACTATATATTTGCACTATAAAAATAACAGTGTAAGCATAAACGTAATACTTATTTTGCCACCTTAGATGAATGTTTTTGGTGGAATCATTGATACAGTAGAACGTTTCTCTGATATAGCTCATATATTTTAAAGTAAGTACTGTGTATGAATATAATTAAAAAATGAACAATATGAAGAATTTAAAATTACTTTCTTTATGCATCGTTTCTATGTTAGTTGCATGCTCTGATGATGTTGATATTACAGGGATAATGAATCCCAATGTTGCGACAACCAATGTTCAATCTACCCGTTCATTGGAAAATAGTTCTGATATGCTTTTTTCTGTGGAGACAACTAAAGAACAATTGGATTCTTTTAAGTCGATACAGAAATATTGCTATTCCCGTCCCTACCGTACAAATTCCAGTATTGAGAGGATGGATCAATATTTCAATTCCAATCTTTATGCGATAACAAATCTACCTATTACAATAGAAGTAAAAACTCCAGGTAAGGGATATTCTCAAAAATATTTTACTTGTGATGGAAGTAAACGTGAAGTAAAGCTTACAGATAATCAAAACATAAACGATGTAAAGCAACAATTCTATATAGTAAAACCAGCTGCTGTTACTGGCATATCAAATATTATATATTCACAAAAATCGGGAACCCCTCTTGTTGTAGGTGGATATAAAGGTAAGGATTATAAAGTTCTTATGGCAAAAGAAACTGCAAATCTAGATAAATCAATGTATGATTGGAGTTTTATTCCATCAAAGTCTTATACCGGGTATTTTGGTATTCAGAACCAGATGTATTTCAATACATCTTCTACAAGTATGTCGGATTTCTTCTATAATTCTTTGGAAGTCAATTCAAATAACGAGATACGATATGCTAGATATAATAGCAAGCCTACTCAAGAGTTTAGAATATCTCCAATTAAAAGGTTTACTATATGTGATATAACTTTTGATGAAAGTAGTGCAATCGTTACAGATGGTACACCATATACTATAAAGTCAGAATGCGATTATAACTATGCTGATGAAGGTACCTTTGTAACAGATGTAAAAACTACAGTATTTGATCAATCATGTTTTAATCAGTATGCGAGTTATATTGATTTTAAGCTTGATGATCCTTGCTGTTTTCAAATTCCAGATGTGAAGGCCAAGCAGATTGTACTTCCACATAAAGCAACGGGAGGCAAAGCATCATATTTTAATCGTTCCAATATTTCTAAAACTGTATCATTCTCAATAAGCGGTTTAGCTCCAGCAAATTGTTATATAAAAATAGAATCACAATTGCAAACATATAACGTTTCTATATATTATGTGGCTACTGCAAAATATGAGAATCGTATAATAAAGTTTGCTGGTATATGGAAAGGTGTGGTAGTTGCAAATCCTGAAACAAACCCACCTACACATACTGCAAAATATTACGATTATAAAACAGGAAATGAGATACTTCCTAATTATGCTGCAAAATTTAAACATTCACTAAAAACAATAATAAAATGAAAATAATTGGACAGTTTGGCGTTTTTTTTATAATGCTTTTAATCTCTTCTTGTTCAAAAGAAGAGTATACTCTGAATGTGCTAGATGAAAATAGCCAAGAAAAGACAGTTTATCAAGAAAGAAGAAAAGATGCTCCAGATGTAAAGACAAAAAAAATCTTAAACCAAAAGACAAGATTCATTGGGGAAAATGGGGAACAGCTTTGTAATTCGGATGCTCTATTAGGGTATTCGTATAACATTGGAAATTCTATTATGGGAGATGTTAGGAATATAGGTATGCAGATTCTTGACATTGAAAAGATTAGAAAAATAAATAATGGACACAATATAACTGCAATAGGAATAAATCATACAAATACAGATATTTTGACCTATTCTGATTTTCAGCGATACATAGAAAAGTCTTCTGTTGTAAAAAAAATATCTAGTGGGTTTAGGGTAAAAATCGGTCCTTTTTCTATAGGTCGAAAAAAAAGAACTACAGAAGTATTTACAAAGTTTATTGACGATTCGACAAATGTTGTTTATGGTGAACTTGGCATCAAGTATGCTAAAAGTTCCTTCAATCTAAATACTATAGAATCCCAACGTAAACGATATGCTAGTGAATGTCTCTCAGAAACATTTTTGGATGATTTATATGGTAACACAATAAATGGAATTATGAAAGCTTACGGAGAGTTTTTGCTTAGTGGCTATGTAACAGGAGGCAAACTAACATGTCTTTATCGTGGAATAGAAGATCGTCATACCAGTATTGAAACAAAAGAAAAAAATATGAATACCGTAATCAATGCATCTTTTTCTTGGAAAAAAAAGAAAGGTGGCAACATTGACATTGATAGTCTTATTTTTGGCAAGAACAATTATAATTATGATGGTAACTTCTCACTCACTAAGAATACAGAAGTACATCTTGAATTAGCAGGTGGAAAACAAGGAACAAATGTAGGAACATCAGATTTAGATAAACTTGATATAAACCTGACGCAGTGGTGTGCTTCATTAGATGATACAAAGACTCATACTATTGTTGATGTATTAGATGGTGGATTATATCCTCTATCTGATTTTTTTCTAGAGAAAAATTTTAAAATAAGATACGAAAGTACCATCAATGGGACGATGCAGAAAAAAAATAAGTTAGAAAATCCATGTATTGAAATAGGAAGATACTACGTTAGAAAATCATCTACAGGAATACCTTTGTATAATATTGCAGCAATCTTGTATACAAGGCAAAAAGATAAAATCGTACTCTGTATTAACAATCCTTCCTCTATGAAAGATGAGGAATTAGCAGAGAACGAAAAGCCTAATGTTTTTAAGCAAAAGTGCCATGATATTGCAGACAAATTCAAAAAATTTTTTGGTTTGTATATACAGGATAATAGTTCTTTAAGACTAAATCCAACAATATATAATGACGCACAAGGTTGTATTGTATTGAATTTTAGATTTGAAAATATGTACAGATGGACTAATCCAAAGTCTAACATTGAGTATTTATATTACCAAAACCCAAAAGAGGTAAACAATAAATATGCATTCTCGTTATATGTTGGTGGTTGGGATGGAGATGTCGTTCTTGATAATTATGTTATGCGTGATTGGACTAGTACTTTCCCAGAGAAAAGTATTTCTATGTCGATGTTAGCAAATTCATATACTATTATTGGTCTTTAGATATGGTACAGTCTATAATTCTCTTTAAAACAATTTATTATGAAATATCTATGAGATAAAAAATCACGCCAGAGCGAATGTAAATTAGGAATAGTATGCAATCTTTGTTGAGTATAACCAACATTGCATGATTATGGCTAACATTACATTTCCTCAGTTGATCCAGGGAGGCTGCGGTATCGACGTCCATTTGTAGGTGGTGGTGGCAACAATTGATGGTGTGGGTATCCACAAGAAACCCCGCTCTTTTAACACCTTCCAGAGTTGTTTGACAGAAATGAAAGAATGGCAGTTAGCTAATGGTATTACTCATGTGGCAATGGAGAGTCCCGGTGTTTATTGGAAACCAGTAATGCGTGTCTTGGAGGAATACTTTCCAAATGTCTGGATAGTGAATGCCAGGCACATAAAGAATGTGCCTGGTCACAAGACAGACAAAATGGATAGCGAATGGATTTGCAAGTTACATCTTGCAGGTCTGTTAAAGCCAAGTTACATACCTCCAAAAGAACTGCGGAAGTTGCGCGACTTGACTCGCTATCGTAATAAGCTTATCCAGTCTATAGCAGCAGAAAAGAATCGCATGATGAGAGTCTTGGAAGACTGCAATATCAAACATTCAAGTGTTGTCTCTAATACCTCAGGTGTTTCAGTAACTGTTTTGATAGATATGCTTTGCGAAGGTCATAAGTTAACAATGACTGACATTAAAAGTGTATATCACAAGAAACTGTCGGCTAGTCCGCAAGAGTTGTTGGAGGCTTGTACGGGCTTTGTCGAAGAGCACCATGTATATTTCTTAGCTGTTACAGAAAAAAGCCCTACTTTACAGTCGCACTTATAGATATTATGAGTGCTATTCTTTCTTGTGTCTAATACTCACGTAAATATAAATACAGTTTAAATATATGTCCTACAGTAATGTAAGACGATAATTATCTACATATGAAATATCCATTGTATATTTTAGCATTATTATCATGCATTCTGTTTCTATCATGTGATAAGACAAAACATGAAGATACTTGGTGGTTTGACAACGAAACTGAGAATCTTTTTACAAACGGTTTGTTTGTCAATTATGAGTCAACATGTCGGGTTATAACTATTGGCTGTAACTCAGACAGTTGGATTGCGACGGTGAATAATAATGACAACCAGAACAATAGTTGGATTACTATCAATAAAGAAGAAGGGAATGATGGTATTAGCTATTGTTCTATTAAAATTTCAGAGAACAAAGGATGGAACGAAAGGTGCGCATATGTCAAATTTACTAATGGTAATGACATCAGACTCCTAACAATAAAACAGGAGGCAGAGAAACGTGTATATATTCCGTATAAACTTGTGCAGATAACACGTGAAGGTGGAATGGTTGAAGTATCTTTTGAAGCAAATGTCAATTGTGAATGTAGTATAAGTAGAATAGGTTGGAATCCTTCTTGGATTGAAATGGTTTCTCACGAAAAAGACGGACAAAAGAATAAAATCGTTCTTAAAGTTGATGAAAATTTATCTTTGGGTAGACAGGCCATCCTCGATATTTCTATAGCAGAAATAGGAACTACCGAGCATATTACTTTGCAACAAGAGCCCCGTTTGTTTAATGAAAATGAAAATATAAATATATATAGAGAGGGTACACTTGGGACTCTTCTGGGTTCTGATATTGCAAACTGTCGTAATATAAGAACATTAACATTATCAGGAAGGTTAAATGTGAGTGATATGATTTGTCTATATAGATTGACTAATGGACCGAACAGTTCCATAAAGAATCTTAATATGTTCTCGTGCACTACAGATGCATCTGGAAATACAATACTTGATGAGATGTTTAGTAATTCAAATATAGAAAGGGTAAATTTACCAGGAGACTTGAAATGCATTCCATACAAAGCGTTCTATCGTTGTACATCTTTAGATAGTATAAACGTAGAAGCAAATATTAAGAAAATAGACATACTGGCATTTGCGGGTTGCTCCAGTTTAAAAAGCATATCTTTTGATAGTTACTGTCAATTGGCTGAGATTGGAATGGGGGCTTTTAATACTAAATCGGTAATAGAAGATTTAGTTCTTCCTACTTTCAATGTAAAAATGCCTCCAAGTGCATTATATGGATGCACTATAAAACGGTTGCACCTTACAGAAGAGGTTCCTCCTATATTAGTAGGTGAAGGTAAGGGCTTGCAGAATACAATTCTTTATGTTCCTGCAGAGAGTGTCGAATTATACAAAAAGGCCAAATTTTGGAGGGATTTTAAGGAAATCTGTCCACAACAGACCTATTAATACGATTTCTATTAAGGTTTCCAAAGACGAAGAGCAAATGTTTAGTTCGATTTATAAGATGTAAATGGATTTAATGTAAGAAGGTATTTTTTGCTACAATAGGTGTGTTCTGAGACAGGATGATATCCGGTATTGGCTATATTTGATAGATTTCAGTCGTAGCTTTTAAAGAGATGGTGGTAGACCCATCGCATTCGGCATGCAGGTGCTGATAGCAAACCACTTTGTGCTGCTCTGATGGAAACAGATGGATAGTGAACGACAATTGAAAGTCTTCCGTAAGGTTGGCAAGGTATGCGTCAAGGAGATGAACACAAGTGAACCATTGATGAAGCATCGTTAGCAAAATTTAGCAAGTCACATCAAAACAAAGGTGTTAATTTAATCTTGGGATAATGGCAGAAGAAACCTGTTTACTGTCTGATTGGTGTGCGGTATATAGGTGGCATGAACTTGACATGGGCTCTTTAGAGGAATAGGAGAAATGTCAGCACGGCAAACAAAGAAAAGTCCTTGGCAGTATAGTCTTGAAGCATTTCAAGGCATACCGCCAAGGATTTTTCTTGCCGTGCCATAGTCGGAGGAAGTTAGTCTGAGGTACGAGGACTGTCTTTCTTCGACGACGGCTGACTT
>JAIJUV010000013.1 GCA_022732315.1 Prevotella sp. | reverse complement strand
ACCCCAAAGATGGGCGATGTGTTGAAAACCACGGTGATTACGGGTAAGATTGAGCCTCGCAACGAGGTAAACGTAAAGCCTCAGATCAGCGGTATCATCACCGAAATCTGCAAGCAGGCAGGCGATTTCGTGCAGGCAGGCGAGGTTATCGCCAAGGTAAAGGTGATTCCGGATATGGGACAGCTTAGTTCGGCGCAGGCTCGTGTGCGCCTTGCTGAAATTAACCTGAAGCAGGCACAGGTAAATTATGGTCGCGAGGAACAGCTCTACAAGAAGCAGCTGGTCAGCGCCGATGAGTTTGACAAAGTGAAACAGTCGTTGCAACAGGCAAAGGAGGAGAAAGTTGCCGCCCTGGATGCACTCGAAGTGGTTCGTGATGGTGTTTCCAAGAGCAACGCCAGCGCCTCTTCCACCCTTATCCGTTCTACCATTTCGGGAATTATCCTCGATATTCCTGTCAAGGTGGGTAACTCCGTGATTCTTGCCAACACCTTCAATGATGGAACCACCATCGCCAGTGTGGCAAACATGAATGACCTCATCTTCCGTGGCAACATCGACGAAACCGAAGTGGGCAATCTGGTAGTGGGAATGCCGATGAAGATTACCATCGGAGCGATGCAGGACCTGAAGTTTGATGCCGACCTGGAGTACATTTCTCCAAAGGCTGTAGAGAACAATGGAGCCAACCAGTTTGAGGTAAAGGCAGCCGTCCGCTCAGTAAAGGGCGGCAAAATCCGTTCCGGCTACAGCGCCAACGCCGAGATAGTATTGGCAAAGGCTAACCACGTGATTACCGTGCCCGAGAGTGCCATCGAGTTCAGCGGCGACAGCACCTTTGTCTATATCGTAAAGGGCAGCGGCGAGAAGAAGACTTACGAGCGCAAGCAAGTAACTACCGGATTGAGCGATGGCGTGAACATCGAAATCAAAAAAGGTCTGAGTCTGAAGGACAAGGTAAGAGGTCCGCAGGTTGTGGCAGACAACAAGGATGACGAAGAATAAAGCATGATAATATACAAAAGTTACCCAAAGGTAAATTGCCTCTGGGTAACTTTTTGCAAATCATAATTTTATTTTCTTTACTATTTTATTATTATCAGAAAGTAATATTCTCATTATATAAACTCCATTCAATGAAATAGGAAGCTTTACTGTTGGCTGATACTTTGCGGAGTGATAATAACATTTACCATCCATTCCAAACACCTGAAGTTGTTTCCATTCCAAAGGGCTCTGAATTGTATTTCCAGCCACAATCACTTCTCTGTCAGCCTGCTGGGGTACTTTTACTCCAGTATCTTCAAATTTAAATTCTTTTATATATTTAAGTATGTCTTCTGGAATATATGGCTCTATAGTCAATGTATCACTAGGTTGTGATGAACCATAAGCATTATATGCCCATATAAGCATCGGAAAATCCCAGTCATACCCTAATTCTTCCTTTATATGATATAAATCTTCCCCAAGGCTATCAGCCTTCATTTTGTAAGAATAACTAATTGTAAAATTACTATTCCAATCAGGCCACATCCAACTCCTGTCACCATCAACATACATCTCAAGATAATCACAATTCTCCGAATGAATAACACAATCCAAATAATTATCAACAAAATCCAAGTATTGCTTATCAAAAGAAGAATATTCTAAAGAAGCCTTTTTTATTATAGGTTTAGATGGCAATAAATCAAAATATACTTCCAAAGAATCTTGAGTGCCACCATCCTTGCATAATACCCATCCCTTAAAATAGGTTTTCACACCGATATTTATTCTCTTTGCATGCGTGAAGAGCCTTTTAGGAATCTCAGAGACCGCAAAGGAAAAACCCAAACCTTCTATAGGAGTTTTTGTTCTGCTCTCACTCCCATCTCGTTGAGTTACGGCAATACGCCATAAACCAACATGACCATAGGTGTAAATACAGCTATAACTCTCATTTTTTAGAACTGGAATTCCATCCAAACATTCCATTTTCCCATTATTGTTAGAAATAATGATTCGTGAAAATGCATGATTCACACAAAAAAGCATTAAAAATGCTATCAATAATCTTGTTTTCAATACTGCCATATTCTTCTAATTAAATTCGTTTTACCAGCTTTATTTAATTCTTACCACCTGCAAATATACAAAAAGTTACCCAAAGGTAACTTACCTTAGGGTAACTTTTTGTGATTATTAACCTATACTAATGGTTAAATGATGGCAAGCGCTGGTCTTAAATGATGGCAGGCGCCAGCCATCTATGAAGACCTAGCGGCCCAGCAGGATTTTCTTGATGTCGTTGAGCTTGTTCAATGCCTCTACCGGGGTGAGGTTGTTGATATCCAGACCCAGAATCTCATCACGAATCTGGCTCAACACTGGGTCGTCTAACTGGAAGAAACTCAGCTGAACTCCATCCTTAGGCTCATCCAGATGCTGCACGTTCGGCTTGCCGGCACCGCCTACCCCGGCATTATCCTGCTCCAACTGCTTCAGAATATCGTTGGCACGGTTCACGATGCTGCGCGGCATTCCGGCAATCTCTGCCACATGAATACCGAAGGAATGCTCGCTGCCACCCGGCTCCAGCTTGCGCAGGAAGATAACCTTGCCATCCACCTCCTTCACACTCACGTTGAAGTTCTTGATGCGAGGGAAATTCTTCTCCATCTCGTTCAACTCGTGATAATGAGTGGCAAAGAGCGTACGAGCCTGCGCCTTCTTGTGCTCATGCAGATACTCCACTATCGCCCAGGCTATGGAAATGCCATCGTAGGTGGATGTTCCACGACCCAACTCATCGAAGAGCACCAGCGAACGGGGCGACACATTATTTAATATATTGGCAGCCTCCGTCATCTCCACCATAAAGGTTGATTCACCCAGCGAGATGTTGTCGCTGGCTCCCACACGGGTGAAGATCTTGTCAACCAGACCCACTCTTGCACGCTCGGCAGGAACAAAGCAGCCCACCTGGGCCAGCAGCACGATGAGTGCCGTCTGGCGGAGCAAGGCAGATTTACCCGCCATGTTAGGACCCGTAATCATCATCACCTGCTGCTTCTCGGTGTCGAGCAACACATCGTTTGGCACGTATCGCTCGCCCAGCGGCAACTGGGTTTCAATCACAGGATGGCGGCCCTGCTTGATGTCCAACACCTGCGAATCATCAATAACCGGACGCACATAGTGGTTTTCGTCTGATGCCTTAGCAAACGAGAGCAGACAATCCATGCGGGCGATGAGGTTGGCATTGATCTGAATCTGAGGAATATACTCCTGCATGGCAGCAATCAGTTCGTTGAAGAGCTGCGCCTCCAGAATCAGAATCTTCTCATCGGCACCGAGAATCTTCTCCTCGTATTCCTTGAGTTCCTGGGTAATATAACGCTCAGCCTGCGCCAGCGTCTGCTTGCGGATCCACTCCTCAGGCACCTTGTCCTTGAAAGTGTTGCGCACTTCCAGGTAATAGCCGAACACATTATTGTAGCCCACCTTCAGACTGCTGATACCCGTCTTCTCTATTTCCCGCTCCTGAATCTTCAGAAGATAATCCTTGCCATGGCGGCTGATGGAACGCAAATCGTCGAGTTCTGCATTATAGCCATCGGCAATCACATCGCCCTTGTTGATAAGCTGAGGCGGATCGGGCTGAATCTCCCTGGCTATGCGGTCTTTCAGGGTTTCGCAGACGTTGAGCTGCTCGCCGATGCGCTTCAGGGCGTCATTCTTGGCATGTTGGCAAGCCACCTTGATAGGCTGGATGGCTTCCAGGGCATTCTTCAGCTGCACCACCTCGCGAGGCGATACTCTGCCCACGGCCACCTTGGAGATGATACGTTCCAGGTCACCGATGCGATGAAGCTGGTCGTCGAGAAGCTGGCGGAACTCCGGCTCCTTGAAGAAATACTCCACGATGTCGAGACGCTCGTTGATAGGGCGCACATCCTTCAGCGGGAACACCAGCCAGCGGCGGAGCATTCGGCCACCCATCGCCGTTACGGTGCGGTCGATGACGTTGAGCAGAGACAGACCGTCGTCCTGCATCGGAGCCACCAGCTCCAGACTTCGGATGGTGAATCGGTCCATGCGCACGAACTTATCCTCTTCGATGCGCGAAAGTGCCGTGATATGGTTAATCTGCGTATGCTGGGTAATCTCCAGATACTGCATGATGGCACCGCTGGCAATGACACCATTCTTGAGATGCTCCACGCCGAAGCCTTTCAGCGACTTGGTCTTGAAGTGTCCCAGGAGTTTCTGCATCGCCGTCTGCTCAGTGAAAACCCAGTCGTCGAGTTCGAAGGTGCAGTATTTGGTACCGAAGTTTTTCTCGAAATCATTCTTTCGGGCACGGTCGTAGAGCACCTCTTTCGGCATGAAGTTGCCCATCAGTTTCTCTACATAATCATAGGTTCCCTCACCGGTAAGGAACTCACCGGTAGAAATATCGAGGAAGCTTACGCCGCAGGAAGTCTTACCGAAGTGGATGGCAGCCAGAAAGTTGTTTTCCTTGTAGTTGAGCACGTTGTCGCCCATCGCCACACCCGGGGTAACGAGTTCGGTAATGCCACGCTTCACCATCTTGTCCATCTGGCTCAATCCCTTCTTGCCCTTTATTTCCTGGCGTTTCTTCTTCGGGTCTTCCAGCTGGTCGCATACGGCAACTCGCTTTCCTGCCCTGATGAGTTTAGGCAGGTAAGTATCGAGTGCATGATGAGGGAAGCCCGCCATCTCGATGCTGCCCGTAGCTCCGCCGTTGTTTCGGCGGGTAAGGGTAATGCCCAGGATGCGTGAAGCCTCGATAGCATCTTCACAGTAAGTTTCGTAGAAGTCGCCACAGCGGAAAAGCAGCAATGCTTCGGGATGCTTGGATTTCATCTCGAAGAATTGCCGCATCATCGGCGTAAGACCTTTATTATCGTTTGCCATTATCTTTGTCTATCTTTTAATTTCTTGTTAGAAATGCAAAAATAAGAAAAAAAGGGGGAACCGACAAAGGATTTAATCTATTTTTAAACTTTTCCCCCATAAAATGCAAAAAAGTGCTCCCCTGCATTGCTGCAGGCGGAGCACTTAGCTAATGAATTACATGATTATACACAAGTGCATAAATCCTATTATTTCTTTGCCTTAATCACGAAGCGGAAGCAGCGGTCCTGATAGTGCATGCGGTACTTCTCCATTGGCGAAGAACCCCAACTGTCAATACAACCCAAGCCAAACTGGCGCTGCTGGATGTGCAACTGCACAAGACCCTTTTCTACCAGGTCGCCACTGTGCTGGCCCCAGGCATGCTCCTTCTCGATACCTGCATCCAAATCCTCTACCAGGTAAGGGATGGCGCTGCACTCCATAGGAGCATAGCCCTCGAAGGTGATTCCCTTGCCGGTGGCAGGATTGAAGATGGAGAAGTAGCGGATGTCGGTATGGTTACCGCTCTCCTGCGGACGGACGTATGGATAATACTCGTCCTTCACGTTAGCCTCATACTTGCCGATGAAAGCTGAAGAGTGACGGTCGATGTAGTTCTCCTCAGGTCCTCTACCATAATATTCCAACTTAGAGAATGACGCAGGCATCTGCAACTGCATTCCGTAGCGGAACAAGTCGGCTACCTTTGCCTCCTTATCGGTTGTCATCTGCTGGGTAACAGCCACCTCGCCAGCCGCATTGATGCGGTAGCGGAGCATCAGCTGCGCCTTTACCTCAGGCATTTCGAACTGGGCGGTAAGAACCACGCTATCCTTGCTCTCGCTCTTGTCGAACGACTTCAGATTCATCTGAGGGTTCTTCCAGACTCTCATCTTCTTCTGCAAAGAAGCACCATAGTCGTTGTCGGTAGGAGCACGCCAGAACTCTGGAGTCATGCTCTCGCGGAACTTCAACATCGGTTCGCCATCCACATCGAGATAATCAATCATACCGGTCTTCTTGCCGATGGTAACCGACATTCTCTCTGCCGAAACCTTCACGTAGCTGTTGGTTTCTTCTACTTCGATATTGCCAGCCTGCTGCACCTTAGCCTTCTTGCTGGCTGGAGCTGCAGCCTGGGCAGGCGTATCAACCTTATCGAACTTGTATGCATTAACCACAAACTGCTGGCGAGCCATCACCTGACCCTTGTCAACCAGCGGCTGACTGCCATCGCTGGCAAAGGCGAAGTTTACAGCAATTTCCTCGCCTGCATGTTCAGCCTGAGCCTGTGCAACCGCAGCCTTCAAAGCATCGCTCTTCACGAGCTTGGTTGTCTGAGGGGCAATGCCCTTGGTGCCTGGAATCTCCAGGGTTGAGAGCTTCACGCCGTTGGCATAGATGGCAGCCGAGAGCTTCAGGTCGTCGATGTTCTTGAAGAAATTCTCGTTGTAGATGCTGATGGCACCATTGGCTGCATCGAAGTTCTTGATCCATACATTCTGAAGATAGTACTGGATTTCGTAGGCATGAGGGTTCAGACGGCGGTTAGGGGCGATGATTCCGTTGCAGTTGAAGTTGTAATCGCTGCCCGGATAGCGGCCATAGTCGCCACCATAGGTAAAGATTTCCTTGCCGGTGACAGGACTCTTGTCGCGCAGACCCTGGTCAACGAAGTCCCAGATGTAACCGCCCTGGTACTTAGGATACTTGCGGATTAAATCCCAATACTCCTTGAATCCACCCTCAGAGTTACCCATGGCGTGAGCATACTCACACTGGATGTATGGCTTGGTGCCATTGCCCTTGCAATAACGCTCGCTCTCCTCGTAACCGATGTACATAGGACAGTAGATGTCGGTCTTGCTGTCGTATCCGCCACGCTCATACTGCGCAGGACGGGTAGGATCGCATGCCTTCACCCAGTCGTAAGCCTTCTCGAAGTTGACGCCGTAGCCGCACTCGTTACCCAAGCTCCATACGATGACGGAAGGATGATTGATGAGCGGCTTCACATTGCCCTCGTTGCGCTCGATGTGAGGCACGATGTACTCAGGGAACTTGGCGAGCGACTTCTCCTCATATCCCATACCATGAGATTCGAGGTTAGCCTCAGCGGTGATGTAGATTCCGTATTCATCGCAAAGGTCATACCAGCGTGGGTCGCAAGGATAGTGGCTGGTGCGAACGGCGTTGATGTTCAACTGCTTCATGATCTTGATGTCCTGAATCATGCGCTCCAGGCTCACCACGTAGCCACCGTCAGGATCCATCTCGTGGCGGTCGGCACCCTTCACCAGCACAGGCTGTCCGTTAACGAGCAGCTGAGCGTTCTTGATTTCCACATTGCGGAATCCCACCTTTTGCGGAATCACCTCTGTGACGCCCTGCTTGTTCTTCAGGGTGATGTAGGCCTTATATAAATAAGGTGTCTCTCCCGTCCAAGCCTTCACCTTAGGCACCTTGATGACACCCTGGGTACCGGTGGCCTGGGCTACCTGCTTGCCATCCTTATCACACAGGGTGATGGAAACATCTGTCTTTCCTCCCTTCAGGGAAACCTGATAGTTCAACACACCATCCTGGTAGTTGTTTTCCAAGGCAGCGTTCAATCGGATGTCGGCAGCATGAAGCTTCGGACGGGCATAGAGATACACCTCACGGGCAATGCCCGTGAAGCGCCAGAAGTCCTGATCTTCGAAATAAGAACCATCGCACCAACGCATCACCTGCATGGCAATGAGGTTCTTGCCCGGCTTGAGATACTTCGAGATGTTGAATTCGGCAGCCACCTTGCTATCCTCGCTGTAGCCCACGTACTTGCCGTTTACCCAGAGAGTCAGGTTGCTGGTGGCAGAACCCACATGGAAATACACATCCTTGCCCTTCCAATCCTTAGGAAGTTCGAAGGTGCGGCGATAGGAACCCGTATAGTTGTTGAGCTCGCTGATATATGGCGGATTCGGGTCAAACTGGGTGGCCCAGGCATAGCCTATGTTCTTATAGGTAGCATCGCCATAACCGTTCAGCTCAAACAATCCCGGCACTGGGAAATCCTTCCACTGTGAATCATCATACTTCAGAGTAAAGAAGTTTGCCGGACGCTTGTTGTGGTCCTTCACGAAGTTGAACTTCCACATACCCTCCATGGAAAGATAGTTGGCCGACTTCTTCTTGTCGAAACTCTGAGCCTTATCCAAGCTCTCGAATGCGAAGAAATTCGCACGGCGAGGCTCTCGGTTCTGCTGGTTGATGTTCACATTCTGCCAGCGCGACTCGCTCTGAGCCGACGCCCCACTGCTCATCGAGAGCATGGCAAGGCAAAGTGATACGTTTGCGATTGTTCTGATATTCATATTCCTAATCAGTTATTGATATTACTTATTCAGGTTCTGGAATTAAGGAGTTAAGAAGTTAAAGGAGTTAAGACGAATGTCTTGAAGTTAAAAACTACGCCAAAAGACTGTTGTCTTAACTCCTTTAACTTCTTAACTCCTTTAACTTCTTAATTCAATTATTTGTGGAAATACTGAGACTCGCCCACTGCGGTGAACTTCTTCTGATTATCCTTGCGCATTTCGAGGTTGAGGTTGCTCCACCAAGATGGCCAGCCGCCTACGATGTTGCACAGGTAAACGAACTTCACTGGGTGCAAGCCCTTGGCAAGAGCCACAGCATTATCGCTGTTGGTACCAGCCTTCACAGCGCCCTCGTTGTTGATAACGAGCTTATTGTCAATCCAAACCTGCTCCATGCGGGAAGAGAGATAGTAAACGCCATCCTCAGGAACATTGATGAAACCCTCGGCCACGGCACCATAGTTGTTGGCACCACGCAGAGTAGCAGCATCGTCTGGCTGACTCACCTTCATCTTGTTCAAATTGGTGATGGTTCCATTGTCTGTCCACTCAGCATCAGCCCAGTTCAGCTGATCCACCTTCAGATAATTGCCCTTTACGCGGCGCAACTGCAAGCCAGCCTTCGCATCATTTACCTTCACGGCTGGAGCATAGTTCTGCTTCTCCACGTCGATGGTTCTTATCTTGCTCATCTTGCCAGAAGGCAATACGGTAGCAATCTTGATGATGGTGTTGCCACTCACCTTGATAGGCTCTGTATAAACGGCAGAAGCTGGAGTTGGAAGGGTTCCATCCAGGGTGTAAACCATCTTCATAGGACGGGAAGTCTGGAAGGTAACCACTGTATCCTTGGTAATCACCACCTTATCGCAGGAACCGTATGGCTGCTCTGGCAATGGGATGTGATAGCGCACGTGGTGCTCGTCGAGGCGCACGCTGTTAGCATCTACACGACGGCTGAAGTCGGTGAAGTTCTTCTTCTTGGCTGGTGACCATGCAATCTCGGCGAGAGCCAGAGAGCGAGGATACATCTGATACTCCATCTTGGCGTTGGTGTACATGTATTCAGACCAGTTGTTGCACTGAACACCCAGAATATGCTTCTCCAAGCCCAATGACTTGATGGTATCTGGCACAGGCTCGTAATTATAGGTTCTTGAAAGATAAGCAGGAGCACTAGGAATAGTAACCGGCTCAATCTTGTAATCGCCCTGATAGTGGTCGAGATACAAGCCGCCGCTACCTGGAGTCATGATGACATCGTGCTTCTGCAAAGCTGCAGAAATACCGCCCGAAGTTCCACGCCAAGACATCACGGTAGCCTCAGGGCTCAAACCACCTTCGAGGATTTCATCCCAACCGATAATCTTTCTGTCGTACTTAGCCAGCATCTTCTCCATGCGCTTGATTACGTAACTCTGCAGTCTTTCCTCGGCAGAGTGCTTGCCGTCGGCCTGCAAGCCTTCGTTCTGGATGCGCTTCTGGCAGGTAGGACAATGCTTCCAGCTGGTCTTAGGACACTCGTCGCCACCGATGTGGAAATACTTGCCTGGGAAGAGAGGCACTACCTCGCGGATGATATCCTCCAGGAAGTTGAACATGTCTTCCTTACCTGGACACATCACAATATCCTCAACACCCCAAACCATACGTGGAGTCCACTGCTCGCCCTTGCATGAAAGGTAAGGATAAGCAGAGATGGCTGCCATCATGTGACCAGGAAGATCGATTTCAGGAATCACGGTGATGTAACGCTTGGCTGCATAATCCACGATGTCCTTGATTTCTTCCTGAGTGTAGAAACCGCCATAGGTAGAACCGTCGCCCTGGGTGCGGTAGCCGCCGATGGAAGTAAGCTTAGGATACTTCTTGATTTCGATGCGCCAGCCCTGGTCCTCGGTGAGGTGGAAGTGCATGGTGTTCACCTTGAACATTGACATGATGTCCAACTGCTTCTTCACGTTCTCCACGGTGATGAAGTGGCGGCATGGATCGAGGTGGAAACCACGGTAGCCGAAGCGTGGAGCATCCTGGATGTCGCAGCACTGTGCCACCCACTTCACGCCGCTTACCTTGGTAGCGCTCTCAATCTGAGCTGGCAACAGCTGCATGAAGCTCTGCATTCCATAGAAAGCACCCTTGCCGGTCTTTGCCTTGATGACTACACCCTTGTTGGTAACGGTGAGGCGGTAGCCTTCCTCAGCCATCTTCATAGAAGGAGAAATCTGGATAGAGATGTTTCCCTTCTTTCCGCCTACGGTTACATCATAACCGGTAGCGGTCTTCAACTTATCAGCCATGTATTCGGCAATGTTCTTGCCGTCGGCAGTCTGGTAAGAGATGGTCACCTTCTGTGGCAACACGAACTCGCCCTTCTGAACCTGAGTCTTTACTGGCACAGGAATAATATTGATGTCAGCAGCCACAGCCGATGTTGAGATTCCTCCCAACATCGCTGTGCATGCTGCCAACGAAGCAAATAGATGATTGAATTTCTTCATAAATTTTATATAGAGAATAATATAAGTTAGTTAACTAATTGATAAATACTTAGAGTGGCTTATATTCCACGAAAGCCTCCATAGCCTCGTAGCAGGCCAATCCCAGCTGGTCGTAGAGCGAAGCAGTGGCGCGGTTGCGGTCTTCCGCACGCTGCCAGAACAGGCGTTCGTCGTTGCCCAGGAATGGGGCACTCTCCATCTGCGACTGATGCTTGAGGATAGAGTTACGCTTGGCTCTCAACTCTTCCGGACTCAATGGAACGCACATCTCGATGTTCTCAATCTCCCACTCTGCCCAAGCACCACGATACATCCAGATGCGGCAGTCCTTCAGCCACTCTGCACCAGCCTTCTTCTCCTCGTCGATGGCTGCCAGAACAGCATCGGTACATTTCTTGTGGGTTCCGTGTGGGTCGGCAAGGTCGCCAGCCACATAAATCTGATGAGGCTTTACCTTCTGCAACAAGGCTCTTACCACCTCTACGTCCTTCTCTGTCATCGGCAACTTCTCAATCTTTCCACTCTCATAGAATGGCAAATCAAGGAAGTGTACATGGTCGAGCGGAATCTCATTATAGGTGCAGGCTGTACGAGCCTCACCACGGCGAATCAATCCCTTGATGGTCAAGATATCGCGAGTATCAAAGTCGCTCTCCTTCTTATTGGCAAAGAAGTTCTTGATTTCCTTATATTTATCAGAAATCACACTATCCTTTGAATCGGCGAAAATCTGGTTGAATCCGTTGATGAAGTGCATGAATCTTGTTACTTCCTCATCGCCCACAGCAATATTACCCGATGTTTCGTAAGCCACATGCACATCGTGGTTCTGCTGAACCAGTCGGCGGATGGTTCCACCCATCGAAATCACATCATCATCAGGATGAGGAGAGAATACGATTACTCGCTTAGGGAATGGGTTGGCGCGCTCAGGGCGATAGGTATCGTCGGCATTTGGTTTTCCGCCTGGCCATCCGGTGATGGTGTGCTGCAAGTCATTGAAAATTTTAATGTTTGCATTGTAGGCAGAACCATAGAGAGCCAGGAGTTCGCTCAATCCGTTCTCGTTGTAATCCTTGTTGGTAAGCTTCAGGATAGGCTTACCTATCTTCTGGCAGAGCCAAACCAAAGCCGAGCGCACCAGCTTGTCAGTCCACTGGCAAGAAGTTACGAGCCAAGGATGTTCGATGCGGGTAAGATGAGAAGCAGCACTCAGGTCGAGCACTACGTTGGCATTTGGATGAGTCTGGAGGAAAGATGCTGGCAGTGAATCTGTGATAGAATTCTCTACCACCTTCTGCATGATTTCAGCCTTTTCCTCGCCCCAGGCAGTAAGGTAGATTGCTTTGGCAGAAAGCAAGGTGGCAATACCCATGGTGAGTGAGCATGGAGGCAGGGTCTCCTTGGTCTGCTCGCTGTTTTCCATCTCTTCGCGAGAAGTATTGCCAATGAGGATAAGACGGGTTATCGACTGAATACCCGAACCCGGCTCGTTGGCGGCGATATTACCCGAACGGCCGATACCGATGAGGGCAATGTCCAATCCGCCAAAGGTCTTGATGCGCTGCTCGTAAAGGCGGCAACAATCCTGCACTGCCTCCTGAGCCACAAAGCCATCGAGAGTGAAGATGTTCTGCTCGGCAATATCCACATGGTTGAGGAAACGCTCCTTCAACTGGTTAATGGTGCGAACGGAACTTTCTTTCTGAAGAGGATAGTATTCATAGGCATTGAATACCACCACATTGCGGAAACTTAATGTCTTGTTCTCATAACGGCGGATGAGTTCATCATACACGGCATTGAGCGAAGAGCCTGTGCCCAGCGCCATCACATAGAACTTACCGTCATGCTGAGCAGCCTTGATTCCGGTTTCAATACCATCGGCTACAAGACTGGCACCTTCTGCCATAGAGGCAAAGATGTCTGTATGAATCTTCTCCATTCTGGAGATTTCTGAGTATTCTACCGTCGTCTTAGGCTTGTAGAACTCAACAGGTACTTTATTCAGTACGATTTGTGAACTAAGATTGAGTCTCATTGTCTATATCTATTAATAGGTTTATATATTTCTTTTTTTATCTGTCAACTGTTGATTCAAAAGTTATTTATTAATAACCGCTAGGTTACTAAAATATTTTATTTTGCAAAGATACGAGATTTATCAAATACCGCCATGTTTTTATAGTTAATATTTCTAAAACGAAAGCATTTTTAATTATTCGCCCTTTCTTTTCCGTTGATAAGTGTAGTTTTACACACTATATCAGATACTTACATGCATTTGAAGAGAATTGATACTTTCTGTTATAATATATAATAAGGTGTAGGTATGGTAAGGGAATAGAAAAGTTCTTCAAAACAAACTATTTTTAGGCATTTAAGTTTTATTAACTACGAAAAACTTGCACCCAATGGGGAAAAAGTATATCTTTGCAAATAAAAAATATTAGTTATGGAACCTAACATAATAAAATATATTAAGAAGTTAAACAATAAGCCTTCAGTTCAGCGGCGATTATTGGAATACTTCATTGCCCAAGGCGCTTCCACCATACCGGAAATGTCGAAGGGAATTGGAGTGAGTCTTCCAACAGCGACCAACGCCCTCAACGAACTGATAAAGGGTGGACTCGTCAAGGAGATTGGCAAGAAAGACAACTCCCCGGGGCGCATCCCAATGGTTTACGACCTTATGCCTAATGCCGGATACTTCGTTGGAGTGAATCCAGAGATGAACTGTCTGGCTCTTGCCGCCAGTGATTTCTGCGGCAATTTGATAACTGAAAAGACTAAGGTTCCTTACGAATACAGGAACAATCCGGAGAATTTGGAAAGACTGAGCGAGATCATCAACGATTTCATCGCCAGTCTTCCGATCTCCAAGGAAGAAATTCTGCAAATCTGCGTGAATGTGGCTGAACGCGTCAACCCTTTCGAGGGCAAAGCCTACAACATGTTCACCTTCTTAGATAAACCCCTGGCAGACAAGCTGACGGAACTCATCCAGCTTCCAGTCTGCATAGAGAATGATACGCGAAGCATGGCCTTCGCAGAATTCATCAAGGGACGCTGCAAGGGAATGAAAGATGTGATTTTCGTGAACATGTGCTGGGGACTGGGAATCGGAATCATCATCGACGGAAAACTCTATTACGGCAAGTCGGGCTATTCGGGCGAATTTGGCCACATGACTGCCTACAACAATAACATCATCTGCCACTGCGGCAAGATAGGCTGCATAGAAACCGAAGTTTCGGGCAGAGCACTGAAGAGAAAACTCACAGAGAACATCATGGCGGGCAAGCCTTCCATCCTCTCTGACAAGGTTCTCAACCGAAAAGAAGAACTCTCGCTCCAGGACATCATGGACGCCATCGCCAAGGAAGATGTACTCAGCCTCGCCACCCTGCAGCATATCGCTGACGAACTGGGCAAGCAGCTGGCTGGAATCATCAATATCTTCAACCCGGAAATGCTGGTCATCGGAGGCGAAATGTCGGTAACAGGCGACTATCTGACCCTCCCGGTGAACATGGGAATCAAGAAATACTCGCTCAACGTAATGAATGAGGATTCACAGATTGTCACCTCCGACCTGAAGGCACTCGCCGGCATTACAGGAGCCTGCCTGATGGCAAGACACAAAATCCTGAACGAGGATTAAATTCTAACTAACATTCATATAAGATTATATAGCAATAGCTTTCTAACTAACACTATATATAATATACGAGAAATTAATAATAAACAACAATAAATACAACAAACCTATGAACAAAAGAGCAAATTTGTATTTTGCAGCGCTCTTGGGTGCCATGTCACCTCTCAGCACTGTCACTGCATTGGCAGCTCAGAGCAATTCAATGATTGCTACAGCTACACAGCAGCAAAACTCATGTACAGGTACTGTAAAGGACGCTAGTGGTGAACCTATCATCGGCGCCACTATCAGAATTGATGGCAAATCTGGCGGTACTGTAACTGACCTTGATGGTAACTTCGTTCTTGGCAATGTTGCTAAGGGAGCTAAAATCACCATTACTTATGTAGGTTACAAGTCTCAGACCATCACATGGAGTGGTGCTCCATTGAACATCACCCTGCAGGATGATGCTAACATGCTCGAAGAGACCGTAGTCATCGGTTATGGTACGGTAAAGAAGGCCGACTTGGCAGGTTCTGTTGCCGTAATGGACAACAAGAGTTTCAAGGACCAGCCAGTAGCACGTGTTGAGGATGCCCTCAACGGCCGTATGTCTGGTGTGCAGGTAATGTCAAGTGGCGTTCCTGGCGGTTCTATGAAGATTCGTGTACGTGGTGCCAGCTCTGTAAACAAGAGCAACGACCCTCTCTACGTAGTAGATGGTATTGTTCGCGAGACAGGTCTCGAAGGTATCAGCCCTGAAGATATTCAGAGCATCCAGGTTTTGAAGGATGCTTCTTCTACCGCTATCTATGGTGCCCGCGGTGCCAATGGTGTTGTGATGGTACAGACCAAGAGCGGTAAGGCTGGTGTTACCCAGGTTACTTTCGACGGTAGCTTCGGTTTCTCTAACGCTTACAATATGCCAGAGGTAATGGGAACCAAGGAGTACGCACAGGCTTTGGTTGACCATAAGGGTGTGGCTCAGAGTGCAGTACAGGATTATCTGAACGGTACCAAGTCAGGTATCGACTGGATGGATCAGTTGCTCCAGACAGGTATTACCCAGAACTATAAGGTTGCCTTTTCACAGGGTAACGAGAAGACTCAGACTTATTTCTCTGCCAACGTAATGGACCAGAAGGGTGTTATCGTTGACACCAAGTCAAGACGTTACGCAATCAAGGCAAACATTCACAATAAGGTATTTGATTGGTTGGAATTGACTGCCGACCTTAACCTCGCTCAGACAGACAACTCTGGTGCTGGTTTCGCTCAGAACCAGTCTAACCCAATTTGGGTAGGTTTGAACTACTCTCCTACCATGGAGATGATGGCAGCCAACGGCAAGTACAACCTGGACCCATACAACAACATCCAGAACAACCCTTACGGTATTCTTCACGACAGCCAGAACGACCGCAAGCGTACCATGGTAACTGGTCACGTTGACTTGAAGTTCAATCTTCTCAAGGGCTTGACCTTCACCACCACCAACGGTATCGACTATAACGATTACAAGTGGTACAGCTTCACATCTACCAAGGTGAACGCAGCCGGTAACAATATGGGCAACAACGATGCTACCGTTACCGCTTTGCAGTCAACCAACAACTTGACTTACAACAACAAGTGGGGTGAGCACGCATTGACAGCTACTGGTGTATGGGAAGTTACCTCTAACGAGGTTCGCCGCATGGGTATGTCAGGTACAGGTATTGCTCACGAGCAGTTGGGTTACTGGAACGTAGCTGATGCTGCTTCCAAGACACCAACCAACGGCTACAGCAAGTGGACCATGCTCTCTGGTGTAGCTCGTTTGATGTACAACTATGCAGACCGTTACATGTTGACTGGTACCTTCCGTGCGGATGGTTCTAGCCGCTTTACCAACAAGAAGTGGGGTTACTTCCCATCTGCAGCTGCAGCTTGGACCATCTCTAACGAGAAGTTCTGGGAGCCTATCAAGAATGCAGTAGAGTACATGAAGATCCGTGCCAGCTACGGTATCATCGGTAACCAGGATATCTCTCCATATTCAACTCTCGGTTCATTGGGTACAACTGGTTTCACATACGGTACAACTCAGTCTTACACAGGTTACTGGGCAAATGGTCTTGCTACTCCAGATTTGACATGGGAGAAGGTTCACCAGTTTGACCTCGGTGTTGACTTCGGTTTCTTCGGCAACCGTTTGAACGTTAGCTTAGACTACTTCAACAAGAAGACCAAGGATGCCCTCCTGACTACATCAGCTCCAGGTTACCTGGGTGGCACATCTTACTGGGTAAATGCCGGTGAGGTAAGCAACAAGGGTTTTGATGCAACCATCAATGCACAGATTATCCAGACCAAGGACTGGTCATGGTCATCTACCCTGAACGCCAGCTACATCAAGAACGAGGTTACCAAGCTGACAGCAGATGCTCCTATTCTCTATGGTACCAGCCCTTCTCCAGGTACTGTTGACCCATGTACCATCATCAAGGAAGGTGAGGCTATCGGTACATTCTACGGCTTCAAGTGGGCAGGTGTAGAGAAGAACGACAAGGGAGAGTTTGTTGATATGTATTATGCAGCAGACGGCACCAAGACCGCTAATCCTGATGCATCAAAGGACCGCTTCGTATTGGGCCGCTCAAACCCAGACGTTACTTTGGGATGGAACAACACCGTAACCTACAAGAATTGGGACTTCAACGTATTCTTCAACGCAGCCTTCGGTGCCAAGCGCTTGAACATGGTACGTTACGCCATGAACTCAATGGTAGGTGCATCTATGTTCGTAACCGATAAGGATTACTTCTCTAACATCGGAATCACCATGCCAACAGTAGGCGCAGAGAACAAGACATACGGTAACTCAGACAAGTGGTTGGAGAATGCAGATTACCTCCGTTGCGAGAATATCAGCATCGCTTATACATTCCCACGCAGCGTGACTAAGATTGCAGACATCCGTCTCTCTCTCTCAGCTCAGAACCTCTTCACCATCACTGGCTATAAGGGTATCGACCCAGCTGGTGCATCATTCAGTGATAATGGTGTTGACCGTGATAACGGTTTGGATATGGGTGCTTACCCTAATCCTCGTACCATCACAATGGGCGTTCGTGTAAACTTCTAACTTCAATCATCTAAAAACTGGAATAATTATGAGAACTAAAAAATTATTATATATGGGTTGTCTCATGGCAGCATCCTTGCTCACTTTCTCTTCTTGTGGAGACTTCCTGGATGAGGAACCTAAGGGACAGTTGACCCCAGATAACTTCTTCAATAGCGAAGATGACCTGACAGCAAGTGTTAACGCACTGTATGACCGAGTAAACCAGACACAGAGCTGGACCAACCCTATGTACCCACAGTGGCAGGGTGATGATATTACAGCCAACCCTGGTTCTAACAAGCAGGCTTGTGCTGCCCTCGATGCTTTTGCATCTGATGGTGCCAACAAGGGTGTAACTGACGCCTGGAACCAGCACTATTCTGTAATCAAGGCTGCCAACCTGATTACTGAAAGTGCAAGCAAGGCTCCTGTTGCTCAGGATAAGATTGATGTAGCTTTGGGTAATGCACATTTCTGGCGTGCATACGCTTACTACTATCTGGTACGTGTATTTGGTCCTGTGCCATTGATTACCGGTACCGACGTTTCACAGTTGGAGGTTGCTCCATCTAGTGTAAAGGATGTATATGAACTGATTGTTTCAGACTTGAAGGCAGCCGTTAACGAGCTTCCTACCAAGTATGAGAAGGAACCTAGCCGCTTGTTCGGTGTGGATGTCTGGACAACCAAGCAGGCTGCACAGGCTACCCTGTCAGCAGTTTACATGTCTATGGCTGGCTACCCACTCAATATGGGTACAGAGTACTACAAGCTCGCTGCAGAGCAGGCTAAGTCTGTCATCGACAACAACGGTTCTTACGGCTTCATCCTGAACCCAGAGTGGAAGGATGTTTACTCTATGGGCAACAACTACAACATGGAGACCGTGCTTGGTATCAACAACGACGCTCGTGGTTGGTGGGATCATGATTCAGAGCTTTCTTCCTGCTGCCGTTTCGAAGGTCTCGGCGATGGTGGCTGGGGTGATGCCTGGGGTGAAATCGCATTCTGGAAGAGATTCCCAGAGGGTGCTCGCAAGAATGCTATCTACGCTCCTAAGGTTACATTCCAGGATGGAAACACCATTACAAAGGCTGTAGATTGGTGGGCACTGAAAGAAGATGGAAAGACACCTGAGGTTGAGGCTTATCACCCAATGTTCTGTATCTTCACTGTTAACTCAGATGAGAATGGCAACATGCTCCGTCAGGCTTATGATTACCTGGCTCCTAACTGGGGTGGTATGGTTAACGACCGTCGTCACAACCTGATCCGTTACTCTGAGATTCTTCTTTGGTATGCTGAGAGCGCAGCTCGCTCTGGTGGTGACTTGAACAAGGCTAAGGAGTGCCTCCGCCAGGTTCGCAGCCGTGCCGTAAACGATGTTGAGAACGTTACTTTGAGCAATGGTACTACCGTGAAGATTGCTGATATGAATGCAGAGCAGCTGGCTGAGGCTTGCTACATTGAGCACGGATGGGAAGTTGCCGGCAACTGGGTATCTATGGTTACCCGCCGTTCTGACGAGCTTCGTATGGACGAGTTGAAGAAGAACTTCGACTACCGCGTTGCTAATGCTCCTCTCGTAGTAGCAGTAGAGAACGGTAAGAACATTACAGCTAAGGAACAAGTTACAGTTTCTGGTTCTTGGACAGAGGATAGAATTTACTGCCCTTACCCAACAACAGACGTTGAGAAGAACCCGAACTTGAAGAGATAACTACCTAGTCAATTATTAATTTAACCAACAAGACTGTTTCAAATCTGAGATAGTCATGTTCAATGACAACTCGAAGAGGGCGTGCCACTTACGGCACCCCTCTTTTTGGCGTATTATAAAATATATCATTTTTATACAAAATATTGTCCTTTAATTAATTCATATAAATAAATAACTATTCATTCAACAAAAAAATTATGATGAACAGTAAAAGTAACCCTATCAACCGTTCCCTACTGGCCATGGCTGCCCTGCAGGCAATGCCGCTGTCGATCTTCGCTCAGAATGCAGGAGACCGACCTAACATCTTGTACATCATGTGCGATGACCACGCCATACAGGCCATCAGCGCATACGGTAGCCCAATCTCCAAATTGGCTCCAACTCCAAACATCGACCGCCTAGCTGAAAGAGGAATGAAGTTTAACCAGGCTTTCGTAGAGAACTCACTCTCTACTCCTAGCCGTGCCTGCCTGATGACAGGTCTCTATAGCCACCAGAACGGACAGCGCCAGCTGGCTGAGGGTATTGACTCTACCAAGACCTTCTTCTCAGAACTGCTGCAGGGTGCCGGATATTCTACTGCCGTGGTAGGTAAGTGGCACATGTCGTGCAGTCCAAAGGGCTTTGATTACTACCGCGTATTAGACGACCAGGGTCAGTATTACAACCCAACCTTCGCTTCTACCGGACAATATGGCAACTTCAAGCAGGAGATGGGTTACGCCACCGACCTGATTACCGACCATGCCATCGAGTATCTGAACAGCCGCGACAAGAACAAGCCATTCTGTCTGATGGTTCACCACAAGGCACCTCATCGCCTCTGGATGCCTAACACCAAGTATGTAGGCAAGTATGGCAACGTGAACTTCCCATTGCCGGAAACCTTCTGGGATGATTACGAGACCCGTGGTTCTGCTGCATCTACCCAGAAAATGTCCATCGACAAATACATGGAGATGGTACGCGACCTGAAGGTTCCAGAGATGTACGACCCTTCTACTCCAGAAGGCAGAGACTCTTATAACGGCTTGATGGGCGAGATGAACCGCATGACTCCACAGCAGCGTGCAGCCATCGACGCTTACTACATGCCTAGAAACCGCGAGTTCCTAAGCAAGAATCTGACAGGCAAGGCGTTGGTAGAATGGAAATACCAGAACTACATCCGCGACTACATGGCTGTTATCGCATCGGTAGATGAGAGCGTGGGCAGACTGCTGGATTACCTCGACAAGAACAATCTCTCAGACAACACCATCATCGTCTATACATCCGACCAGGGATTCTACATGGGCGAGCACGGATGGTTCGACAAGCGATTCATGTACGAGGAGTCATTCCACACTCCACTCATCATCAGCTATCCTAAGCACATCCAGCCAAAGAGCGAATGCAACCAGATGGTTCAGAACATCGACTTCGCACCTACCTTCCTCGACCTGGCAGGTTTGCAGAAGCCTAAGTACATGCCTGGAACATCGCTCCAGCCGCTGTTTGCCGGTCAGCCAGTAAAGAAGTGGCGCAAGAGCCTGTACTATCACTACTACGACTACCCAACCTACCATCTGGTACGCAAGCACGACGGTGTGCGCACCGAGCGCTACAAGCTGATTCATTTCTACGGCAAGGGTGGTGAGAGAGCCGTGGTAGAGAACAAGTACCAGGCACAGCCAGGCACTAGAGAGAATAACTGCTTCAAAGCCCTGAAGTCTATCAACTACTTCACCAATGATGCAGACATCGACTACTGGGAGTTGTACGACATCCAGGCAGACCCTAACGAGTTGCACAACATCTACGGCAAGCCAGGCACCCAGAAGATTGAGAAGGAACTGAAGAAGCTTCTCGCCAACTACCGCAAGGACTTGAAGGTAGATGAATAAGATCTAAGATAAGATATCATCAGATTCAATAAAATCAGATTCAATCATCAATATATGAATAGAACTAGCAAAACAATATGGCTCACAGGGGTAGGCATGATTTGCCTGCCTACCCTTGTGTGGGCTAAGCAGAACGTGCAGCAGCCCAATATCCTCTTCATCCTCTGCGATGATATGGGATATGGTGATTTGGCTTGCTACGGTCAGCCATACATCCATACCCCCAACATCGACCAGATGGCAAGAGAGGGAATGCGATTCACCCAGGCATACGCCGGTTCGCCGGTTTCAGCCCCTTCGCGTGCTACCATCATGACCGGTCAGCATTCCGGCCACACCCACGTAAGAGGCAACAAGGAATACTGGAGAAACGTGCCGATGGTGAAATATGGGGTGAACGAAGACTTTTCTGTGGTGGGTCAGGAACCTTACGACCCGCAGCATAAGATTCTTCCGGAAATGCTCAAGGACAAGGGCTACCGCACCGGTGTCTTCGGAAAATGGGCAGGCGGATACGAAGGTTCTGCCTCTACTCCCGACAAGCGTGGCATAGACGAATTCTACGGCTACATCTGTCAGTTCCAGGCACATCTTTATTATCCCAACTTCCTGAACCGTTACAGCAAGTCACAGGGAGATACGGCTGTGGTAAGAGAAATCATGGAGCAGAATATCCAGTACCCGATGTTCGGCAAGGACTATTTCAAGCGCAAGCAGTATTCTGCCCGCATCATCCACGACAAGGCTTTGGAGTGGATTGACAAGCAGGATAGCCAGCATCCTTTCGTGGGATTCCTCACCTATACCCTGCCTCATGCCGAACTGGCTCAGCCAGAGGATTCTATCCTGGAGAACTATCAGAAGAAATTCTTCGAGGACAAGACCTGGGGCGGACAGGAAGGTTCCCGATACAACGCCGTGGTTCATACCCACGCCCAGTTTGCCGGAATGATTACCCGACTCGACCAGTATGTGGGCGAAGTATTCGCCAAACTGAAGGAGAAGGGCCTCGACAAGAACACCGTGGTAATCTTTACCTCGGATAACGGTCCTCACGAGGAAGGCGGTGCCGACCCGAAGTTCTTCGGTCGCGACGGCAAATTGAAAGGCTTGAAGCGCCAGTGCTACGAGGGCGGAATCCGCATCCCATTCATCGCTTGGTGGCCAGAGCACATCAAGGCAGGCAGCATAAACGACACCCAGTTTGCCTTCTACGACCTGATGCCAACCTTCTGCGACCTTGCCGGAATCAAGAACTTCGCCAAGCGCTACACAAACAGGAAGTTGGCTGGCGACGGCTTCGATGGTATTTCCATCGCTCCTACCCTTCTGGGCAAGGATGCCGAGCAGAAACACCACGAATACCTCTACTGGGAATTTCATGAGACCGACCAGATTGGCGTGAGAAAGGGCGACTGGAAGATGGTAGTAGTAAAAGGCAAGCCTCATCTCTACAATCTGGCTTCGGATATTCACGAAGATCACGATGTGGCGGCAGAACATCCAGAAATCGTGAAAGATCTGCTGGCTGCCATCCAGAAGGAGCACAGAGACAGCAAGGACTTCAAGATAACGCTGCCAGAGTTTTAAAAAGAAAAAATATGATGAACGACAACATAGCAACCCCATTTGCCAAGCCACTGTATGTGATGCTGAAGCCGGCAGGCGCCCATTGCAACCTGGCTTGCAAATACTGTTATTATCTGGAAAAGAGCCATCTTTACCAGAACTCCCCTCGCCATCTGATGAGCGATGAGATGCTGGAGCAATTCACCCGAGAGTACATCGAGGCACAAACCATGCCGCAGGTGCTGTTCACCTGGCACGGAGGCGAGCCGCTGATGCGCTCCATCGACTTCTACAAGAAAGCGCTGGCGCTTCAGAAGAAGTACGCCCACGGAAAACAGATAGATAACGTCATCCAGACCAACGGCACACTCCTCACCGACGAATGGTGCGAGTTCTTTGCCAAGAACCATTGGCTGGTAGGCATTTCCATCGACGGTCCACAGGAGTATCACGACCACTATCGCGTAACTCCTGCCGGAAAGCCTTCCTGGGAAAAGGTGATGCAGGGCATCCAGCTCCTAAAAAAGCATCGGATGGAATGGAATGCTATGGCGGTGGTCAATGCCTACAACGCTGAACATCCGCTGGAGTTCTATCATTTCTTCAGAGACAACGGTTGCCAGTACTTGCAGTTTACCCCTATCGTGGAGCGACTGACGGAACATGAAGACGGTCGCACCCTGGCGAGTCTTGCCGACGACAGGGAGATTCCACTTGCAGATGCTTCCGTTACCCCGCAACAGTGGGGCAACTTCCTCTGCACCATCTTCGACGACTGGGTACGTCACGATGTGGGTAAGACCTTTGTGGAAATCTTCGACTGCACACTTGCCAACTGGATGGGGGTACTACCAGGCATCTGCGCCTACTCCAAGGAGTGCGGTCATGCAGGCGTGATGGAACACAACGGCGATGTATATTCCTGCGACCACTTTGTCTTTCCGGAATACAAGCTGGGAAACATCAGGGACCAATCGCTCATCGACATGCTTTATGGCGAAAAGCAGCAGGCTTTCAGCCGGTTGAAGCACACTTCGCTGCCCCGCCAGTGCAAGGAATGCGACATGGAGTTCGCCTGCCATGGCGAATGTCCCAAGAACCGGTTCGAGAAGGATAAGTATGGAGAGCCGGGCCTGAACTATCTCTGCCAGGGATACTATCAGTACTATACGCATGTGGCTCCCTACATGGACTTCATGAAGCGGGAACTCCTCGCCCAGCGTCCGCCTGCCAACATTATGAATGTTTTAAAAAATAACTAACGATTATCGAAATGAACAAAACTTATATAACTATCGCCCTGATGTCGCCCCTAGTTTGCACGGCGGCTATGGGCGCCAAGAAGGCGAAAGCCAACAATCAGCAGAAACCTAACGTCATCATCATCCTCGCCGATGACCTCGGCTACGGCGACCTGGGATGTTATGGTGCCAAGAACGTAGAGACACCTAATGTAGATAAACTTGCCAAGCAGGGCATTCGCTTCACCGATGCCCACGCCATCGCTTCTACCAGTACCCCATCCCGCTATTCGCTGCTCACGGGTGAGTATGCATGGCGCAAGCCGGGCACCGATGTGGCTCCGGGCGATGCAGGCATGATTATCCAGCCTACCCAGTTTACCATGGCAGATATGTTTAAGAGCGTAGGCTATTCTACCTGTGCCATCGGTAAGTGGCACTTGGGCTTGGGTGCAGAAACAGGAAAGCAAGACTGGAATGCCCCATTGCCGGCAGCCCTAGCCGACATCGGTTTCGACCATCACTACATCATGGCAGCCACAGCCGACCGTGTGCCTTGTGTATTCATCGAAGACGGAAAGGTGGCCAATTATGATGCTTCGGCTCCTATCGAGGTAAGCTATTTCAAGAACTTCCCTGGCGAGCCTACCGGCAAAAACAACCCAGAGTTGCTCTACAACATGAAGTCAAGTCATGGTCACAACATGTCTATCGTAAACGGCATTGGCAGAATCGGTTACATGAAGGGTGGCGGCAAGGCATTATGGAAAGACGAAAACATCGCCGATTCCATCACCAACCATGCCATCGACTTCATCAAGAAGAACAGCAACAATCCTTTCTTCCTCTATTTTGCCACCAACGATGTACACGTGCCTCGTTTCCCACACCAGCGTTTCCGTGGAAAGAGCAGCATGGGTATGCGTGGAGACGCCATCGTGCAGTTCGACTGGTCGGTGGGCAAGATTATGGAGACCCTGGATAAGTTGGGCATTGCCGACAACACCATCATTCTGCTTACCAGCGACAATGGTCCTGTAGTAGATGACGGTTATCAGGATCAGGCAGAGGAACTCCTGAATGGCCACAAGCCAGCGGGTCCTTGGCGCGGCAACAAATACAGCGCCTTCGAGGGTGGAACAGCCATCCCGGTCATCGTGCGCTGGCCAAAGAATGTGAAGGCAGGTCAGACTTCAGATGTTCTGATGTCACAGATTGACTTCATGGCTTCATTCGGCAATCTGATTGGTGCCACCTTCCCTAAGGGCAGCGCCCCTGACAGCAAGAACCATCTTGGCAATCTGCTCGGCACCGACACCACCCATCGTCCATGGGTAGCCGAAATGTCGAACAACCACGTACTTTCCATCCGTACCAAGGAGTGGAAATACATCGAGCCGAACGATGGTTCGAAGATGATCAAGTGGGGTCCGAAGATTGAGACCGGCAACGATCCTAATCCTCAGCTCTACCGCATCTCCGACAATCTCTATGAGCAGGACAACGTAGCAGAATCCAACCCAAAGGTGGTTTACGAATTGCAGAACATCCTGAGAAAAGTAAGATAAAGAAGATAGATATAAACCGTCATTTGATATAAATGGCGGTTTACATTTGTGCAGCTTTTACAGATTTTTAAGAGCAACTTTCCACCCATTTCTAAAAAAAAGCAATACCTTTGCTGCAGAATAAGATATTCATACATAAATAAATAGGAATAAAGATGGACTTAAAAGGAATCTACACAGCCGATGCCAATCGCTATGGCGATGCAGAGGCGCTTTACAAGAGATGCGGCAAGAGCGGAGTCTTGCTGCCTAAGATTAGTCTGGGATTCTGGCACAACTTCGGAGGAGTGGATCCTTATGAGCGAAGCCGTGCCATCACCCACTATGCCTTCGACCACGGAATCACCCACTTCGACCTTGCCAACAACTATGGTCCTCCATACGGAAGTGCCGAGGAAACCATGGGCAGACTGATGAAGGATGATTTCCTGCCTTATCGCGACGAACTCTTCATCTCTACCAAGGCAGGATACGATATGTGGGAAGGTCCTTACGGCAACTGGGGCTCTCGCAAGTATCTGATGGCGAGCCTCGACCAGAGTCTCAAGCGCATGAATCTGGACTATGTGGACCTCTTCTACAGCCATCGCTACGACCCGAATACGCCGCTGGAGGAAACCCTCCAGGCTATGGTAGATATCGTGAAGCAGGGCAAGGCACTCTATCTCGGCATCAGCCGATGGCCACTGGAAGCACTGAAGTTCGCCGATCAATATCTGAAGGAGCGCGACTGTCCGCTGCTCATCTTCCAGGACAGGCTCAACATGCTCGACCGTGCGCCGCAGGAGAACGGAACCCTCGACTACTGCCACGAAAACGGCATCGGATTCATCTCCTTCTCGCCTTTGGCCCAAGGTCTCCTCACCGACCGCTATCTCAACGGCATCCCATCCGATAGCCGCATGGCAAAGGAGCACTTCCTGAAGCACAGCGCCCTGACTCCAGAACTCCTGGAGCAGTTGAAGCAATGGAATGCAGAAGCTAGCGAACGAGGCGAAACCCTCGCCGAGATGGCACTGGCGTGGATTCTGCACCAGAAAGGCGTTACCAGCGTATTGGTAGGTGCCAGCTCTACTGCCCAGCTGGAAAAGAACATGAAATGCGTTCATGCCAAGGCATTCTAAAAATAATGATTGCATCATGGTGTTTTCTCGCTGAAAATGTGTACCTTTGCACCCAAAATAGAAATTTGCATTCATGAATACAAAGATAAACGAATTTGAGGTGATGGCACCTGTGGGCTCGCGCGAGTCTTTGGCTGCCGCTATCCAGGCTGGTGCCGACTCCGTATATTTCGGAATCGGCAAGTTGAACATGCGTTCACATTCTGCCAATCATTTTACTATCGACGACCTGCGTGAGATTGCTGCCACCTGCAACGAGCATGGCATCAAGACTTACCTCACCGTCAACACAGTGATTTACGACAACGACATCCCTACGATGAAGGAAATCATTGATGCTGCCAAGGAGGCAGGCATCTCTGCCGTCATCGCCAGCGATGTGGCTGTAATGAGCTATTGCAACGAAGTGGGTGAAGAAGTTCACTTATCCACACAGTTAAATATCTCTAACACAGAGGCTTTGAAGTTTTATGCACGCTTTGCGGATGTTTCTGTTCTGGCACGTGAATTAAACATGGACCAAGTGAAGCACATCCATGAGCAGATAGAGAAGCAGAACATCTGCGGCCCTATGGGCAAGCAGATTCGCATCGAGATGTTCTGCCATGGCGCCCTGTGCATGGCGGTATCGGGCAAGTGCTACATGAGCCTCGCCAATGCCAACCGCTCTGCCAACCGTGGCGAATGCGTTCAGATTTGCCGCCGCAGCTATACCGTTACGGATAACGAAACAGGCAACCAGCTGGAAATAGACAACAAGTATGTAATGAGTCCGAAGGACTTGAAGACCATCCGCTTCATCGACCGCATGATGGATGCCGGCGTTCGCGTCTTCAAGATTGAGGGTCGTGCCCGTGGACCAGAATACGTATATACCGTAGTGAAGTGCTACAAGGAGGCGATAGCCGCCGTGCTGGATGGTACCTTTACCGAAGAGAAAAAGGATGAGTGGGATGAAAAACTTGCCACCGTATTCAACCGTGGTTTCTGGGATGGTTACTACCAGGGGCAGACCCTCGGCGAGTGGAACAAGCACTATGGTTCTGTGGCTACCGAGAAGAAGGTGCTCGTGGGCAAGGTGATGAAATACTTCTCCAAGCTGGGCGTGGCAGAGGTTGCCGTAGAGGCTTCTACCTTTGATAAGGGCGAGAAACTTCTGATTACGGGTAACACCACCGGCGTAATGTATCTCAATGCCGATGAAATCCGCTACGACCTGAAGCCTGTGGAAACAGCGCAGCAGGGCTGGAGAGTTTCTATCCCTGTGCCGGACAAGGTACGCCCTAACGACAAGCTCTATAAGTTGATTACAGTAAACGAAATTAAAGAAATAAAATAATGGCAACAATTAATGAATTGCAGGATGAAGTGGTAGAGGAGTTCCAGGACTTCTCCGACTGGATGGATAAGTATCAGATGCTCATCGACTTGGGCAACGAGTTGGCTCCTCTCGACGAGAAATACAAGAACGAGCAGAACCTCATCGACGGCTGCCAGAGCCGCGTATGGTTGCAGTGCGACTACGAGGATGGCAAGCTCGTGTTTACAGCCGATAGCGATGCGCTCATCGTAAAGGGTATCATCGCCCTCCTCATCCGTGTGTTGAGCGGTCATACCCCAACCGAGATTATGGATGCCGACCTCTAT
>JAIJUV010000140.1 GCA_022732315.1 Prevotella sp. | reverse complement strand
TTGGTTGTCCGCAGGTTCCATGACCTTCGGTCATTCCACCAGCGGTTATTGAAAGTTGGCCCCCTTCGGGGACCGGAGGTTACTTGCGAAACTTGAGTTTTTTACTTTGAACTTTGAGATTTGAACATTGAACTTTATGAATAGCTTTTCTGCTGAAATACTCCGTTGGTTTCGTGAAAACGGCAGGGATTTGCCTTGGCGCGAAACCCGCGACCCTTATGCCATTTGGCTCAGCGAAATCATCCTGCAGCAAACCCGCATCGCCCAGGGATGGGAATATTGGGAACGCTTTATGCAAACCTATCCCCATGTGGAAGACCTGGCTGATGCCAGCGAAGATGATGTTTTGAAGCTCTGGCAGGGTTTGGGCTATTATTCCCGTGCCCGCAATCTTCATGCCGCAGCCAGACAAATTGTAGCTTTGGGTGAATTCCCTAATACGCTGGATGGCATTAAATCGTTAAAGGGAGTGGGTGATTATACAGCCGCTGCCATCGGCTCCTTTGCCTTCAATCTTCCAGCCGCAGTGGTAGATGGCAATGTATATCGTGTGCTTTCCCGATATTTCGGAATCGATACCCCCATCAATTCCACCCAGGGAAAGAAGGAGTTTGCAGCTTTGGCGCAATCGCTGTTGCCTGCTTCAGAGGCAGCAGCCTATAACCAGGGAATGATGGATTTCGGTGCCATTCAGTGTACCCCTCAATCGCCGAAATGCCTTCTTTGTCCGCTTGCCGAAACCTGTGAGGCTTTGCGAAACGGCAGGGTAGAGGAACTGCCAGTGAAGAATAAGACGGTGAAGGTAAAGACCCGTCATCTTTCTTATGTGTATATCAGATATAAGGCGCCAGCTTTGGAATCGCAAGCTGAGGCTGAAAATTATGCTGAGGCTGAAAAACATGCTGAGGCTGAATCGTGGATTGCGATTCATCGTCGTGGTGAGGGGGATATCTGGCAGGGATTGTGGGAACCGTATAATATATCGGATATGAAGGAATTGCCTTCTTTCGTGAAGGATCCGATATTGCTGGCAAAGGATGTGAAGCATGTATTGACCCATCGCATTCTTCTTGCCGATTTCTATCTGCTGGAGGTTGAGGAGCGTCCTTCTCTTCCTGATGATTACATCTGGATTAAGGAAAGCGATATAGAAAATTACGGTGTGCCGAGATTGATAGAAATCATGCTGGAGAAGATTCATCAGTGATAAAGTAGTGGCTTTCGTTTTTTAGTACGTTAAAAAAGAGGGTGTGTCATGGACTTATGACACACCCTCTTGGCGTTCTATTTGCAAATTACTTAGTAATTCTTAGCCTCGATCTGGAAGTAGCTCTGTGGGTGGTTGCAAACTGGGCAAACCTCTGGAGCCTCCTTGCCTACTACGATGTGACCGCAGTTAGAGCACTGCCAGATGCAGTCGCCATCACGAGAGAAAACTACCTTGTCCTGAACGTTCTTCAGGAGCTTGCGATAACGCTCCTCGTGGTGCTTCTCAATCTCAGCTACCATCTCGAACTTAGCGGCAATCTCATCGAAGCCCTCCTCACGAGCCTCCTCAGCCATGCGCTTGTACATCTCTGTCCACTCGCCATGCTCACCCTCGGCAGCAGCCAGAAGATTCTCTTCGGTACTCTTGATGGCACCGCCCTCCAAGTACTTGAACCACATCTTGGCGTGCTCCTTCTCGTTGGAAGCTGTCTCCTCAAAGATGTTAGCTATCTGAACATAACCGTCCTTCTTAGCCTTACTTGCAAAGTAAGTATATTTGTTACGAGCCTGTGACTCACCAGCGAATGCCTCCTGGAGGTTCTTCTCTGTCTTTGTTCCTTTCAATTCCTTCATAATGTATTCTGTATTAAAATGTTAATATGTTCTATATCTGATTTCTCCTACAAAGATATTGAAAATGTTTCAATTATGCAAGAAAATTAAGAACTATTACGATTTCTGGCGCTTATTTAAATAAAATAAAGCCAATCCGAGCATCAACATACCGAATATCCATGATACGATGGCACTCGTAGCCATGCCCCAGGTATGGGTGAAACCAGCCACGATGAAGGTGAGGAAGCTTACGCCAGCCACCGTCAGGGCGTATGGCAACTGCGATGAAACATGATGCACATGTTTGCACTCGGCTCCTGCACTCGCCATGATGGTGGTGTCGCTGATAGGCGAGATATGGTCGCCGCAGACGGCTCCCGCCATGCAGGCTGAGATAGAGATGATGCGCAGCGGGTCGGCAGCAGGGAATACGGCGATGCAGATAGGTATCAGAATGCCGAAGGTTCCCCAGGAGGTTCCGGTGGCGAAGGCCAGGAAACCGGCTACCAGGAAGATGATGCCCGGCAGGAGCATCTGCAACTCTGAAGCACTGCTTGCCACGACGCCAGATACATATTCTGCTGCTCCCAGCGAGTCGGTCATGCTCTTCAGGGTCCATGCCAGGGTAAGAATCAGGATGGCTGGCACCATCGCCTCGAATCCCTTGATGAGACTACTCATCGCCTCATCGAATGGCAGAGTCTTGCGCACCGTGAACATCACGATGGTGAGAATCAGGGCTGCCAGCGAACCGAGTACCAGGCCCACCGAAGCATTGCTGCCCGCAAAGGCATCAACGAAATTCAGATAGTTGGCATTGGCAGCATCGAAGAATCCGCCCGAATAAACCATGCCCGCCATGCAGAACACAATGAGCATGATGATTGGAATCACAAGGTCGCTTACCGAACCTCTACTCTTTGAACTCTCTTGCTGCTTGGCTCCCACGCCGTGCTCCACGATTTGCAGTTTGGTATCGCTCACCTCGTCGAGCTTTCCGCCGTTGGTGCGCTCGTACCATTCCTTCAGTCTTGCATCATACTTACTCATCGCCTTGAAGTCGAAGCCCAATACCACGATACCAAACATGAAGAGGATGGTGAAGAAGGCGTAGAAATTGAAAGGTATCGCCTTGCAGAAAAGCGCCAGTCCGTTTTCGCCTCCCGATACGAAGCCCGATACTGCTGCTGCCCAACTGGAAATAGGCGAGATGATGCAGACCGGTGCTGCGGTGGAGTCGATGAGATAGGCGAGCTTTTCCTTGGTCACGCCGTTGCGAACTGCGATGGGGCGCATCACCGAACCCACGGTAAGACAGTTGAAGTAATCGTCGATGAATATCAGAATGCCAAGCAGGATGGTGGCTATCTGCACTCCCATCTTCGACTTCACGTGCTTGGAAGCCCAGCGGCCGAAAGCCGCTGAACCACCCGCCTTGTTCATCAGCGAAACGATGCTGCCCAAAACCACCAGGAACACCAAAATGCCTACATTCCAAGGGTCGGAGAGGCAGTGGATCAATCCGTATGACTTGGCGTCGTCGCCTTCGCCCACAGTGTGGTTGGTCAGGTGAACCAGGAATCCATCGAATCCTGTTCCCATCGAAATACAATATTGCACGGCACCCAGAATGATGCCGATAAAGAGAGAAGAATACACCTCTTTCGTCTTTAGCGCCAGAGCGATGGCGACGAAGGGAGGCAGTAACGACCATGCGGTCCCAATCATGTTATAATCCATTTTTATTGTTTTTGGCTAGAAATGTTTTATTGCAAAGATAGTGCAAACGAGCGCCATGAAAGCTTGCTTTCGGATGGCCGAGTGCAGCCTATCTTATGCAAAGATAAGGGTTTTTGGTAATATATGCAAGTTTTTGGGCAGAAAAAATGGTGATTATGGGTTGATATGGTGTGTTTTAGCATATTTTATCATTATAAAGTATCGCTTTTCTGTATTTTTGTTGTATCTTTGGAAACTCAATTTTAACAACTTAATAATGGAGGACTAATTATGAACATCAATTCTGGTATTAAGCAAGCCGTGATTTTAGCCATCGGCATCATCATGCTTGGATTCTGTATCAAGTCGGGACTTGAGAGTGTGATTAGTAAAGACCGTAAGGTTGTAGTGAAAGGCCTTGCCGAGAAGGAGGTGGAGGCGGACAAGGTGACGTGGCCTATCGTTTCCAAGGAAATAGGCAACGACCTGCCTGAACTCTATCAAAAAATAAATGCCACCACGAGAACCATCAGAAACTTCCTGGTGGCAAATGGCGTGAAGGCGAGCGAAATCAATGTCAATGCACCTGTGGTCATCGACCTCAATGCTGAGCGATATGGCGAAAACCGCCAGGGCTATCGTTATAACATCACGTCGATTATCACCGTTACTTCGAATAACGTGAAACTGGTTCGCAGTATCATCGCCCGTCAGGGTGACCTGCTCCAGAAGGGCGTTGCCATTGTGGATGGTGGCTACGAGAATCCGGTGAAGTATGAGTATGTGGCATTCCGCAAGATGAAGCCGAAGATGATGCAGGAGGCGATAGAGAATGCCGAGCAGACTGCCACACAGTTTGCCGAAAACAGCAAGAGCAAGATTGACAAGATCATGAATGCCGACCAGGGACAGTTCTCGATAGAGGATAGGGATTCGAATACACCTTATATTAAAAAGGTGAGGGTGGTGACCACGGTTACCTATTCCCTGAAAGACTAGTAATTAAATAAATATCAATGTACGAAATGAAAAAAATGATTTGCATGGTGATGACAGTTGCATCACTAACCTACACAACCCAGACAATGGCGCAGTCGCCGGGCTTGCAGAAGAAGTTGAATACTTACTTTCTGCAGTCGCTGAAAGCGCAGCAGAAAGCATTGGAGAAGGAGGGTAAGGCCGAATTTGCCCAGAACGCTCCGCTTGAAACCAAGTTGCAGCAAGCGATAGACGGCAAGGACATAGCCAGCTATCAGAAGATGGTGTGGAGTGCGTGGTGCGATGCCAACAGGAATTTGCAGGAGGAGAAACTCATTGAGCCGGAAGACTTGAAACTGGCTAAGAACAGTTCGTGGAACCTGCCTAAATGCTTGGAGCCAAATGCCGTGATGCCTTATTATTATGGCAAGAAGGGCGTGGCTGCCGACGGAAAATTCCCGCTCTTCCTGTATATCCACGGCTCGGGTCCAAAGGACAGAGAGTGGTCTAATGGCATCAAGCTCGGTTTGAGCTTCCAGGATTCTCCTTCCATCTATTTCATTCCTCAGATTCCGAACGAGGGTGAATACTATCGCTGGTGGCATCTGTCTAAGCAGTATGCTTTCGAGAAACTGATTCGCCAGAACCTGGTGAATGGCGAGGTGGATGCCAACCGTCTCTATGTGTTCGGTATCAGCGAGGGTGGTTATGGCAGTCAGCGACTGGCATCATTCTATGCAGATTATTGGGCAGCAGCCGGTCCGATGGCTGGTGGCGAACCGCTGAAGAATGCGCCTGTAGAGAACTGTGCCAACATCGGTTTCTCCTTCCTCACGGGGGCTGATGATACCGGTTTCTATCGCAACGATCTTACCTGGTACACCCAGGTGGCTTTCGATTCTGCGCAGCTCTCCCGTCCGCTGGCAGTGGATAAGACGCCTATCTTCCGCCATCGCATTCATCTTTTGCCGGGTATGCAGCATCACATCACCTATGGTTTGACTACTCCTTGGCTCAAGAAGTTTGTGCGCAATCCATATCCTAAGACCGTGCTCTGGGAGGATTTCGAGATGGATGGCAGACGCCGTTCGGGTTTCTACAACCTGCAGGTGCTGGCTCGCCCATCAGAGCAGAGAACTTACTACGAGATGGATATCGACCAAAATGTGGTTTCCATCAAGGTGAGCAATGTGGATTACACCACGACCATGAAGGATAAGCAGTGGGGCATCGACCTGAAGTTCAACCGCAGCTATTCCGTAGCCACAGGTGGTAAGCTGAGAGTATATCTCAACGACCAGTTGGTTGACCTCAGCAAGCCTGTAACCATCAAGGTGAATGGCAAGCAGGTGTTCCAAGGCATCGTCAAGGCCGATTTGCAGGCAATGGTAAACAGTTGTGCCGAGTATTTCGACCCATGCCGCGTATATCCAGTGGCAGTTGATTTGGCTTATTAATTTAAAAAGGAAATAATAAATGAAGAAATCTATTTGTTTATATGCCATGATGGCTTTAGCCTTTATGGGATGTTCGCAAAATAACAGGAAACAGGAAGGCAGCTCAAAGGGGCTGCCTTCTCGTATTGAATCAGAGAGTAAGACTGGGGCAGAGAAGGCAGATCAGTCAGTAGCTGGCAGTAGTAATCAGTCTGCTTCTGCAGGAAAGGTGCAGGTGCTTACGGCTTCCGATTTCAGGAAGAAGATTATGGATTACGAGTCTCATCCCGATGAGTGGGTGTTTGCAGGTTCCCGTCCTGCCATTATCGATTTCTATGCCACCTGGTGTGGACCTTGCAAGATGATGGCTCCCATGGTAGAATCTCTTGCCGGGAAATATGCCGGCAAGATAGATTTCTATAAGGTAGATATCGATCAGGAACCCGAGTTGGCTTCCGTCTTCGGCATCCGCAGCATTCCTACCTTCCTCTTCATCCCGCTGAAGGGCAATCCCACCATGCAGATG
>JAIJUV010000576.1 GCA_022732315.1 Prevotella sp. | reverse complement strand
ATAATACAGTTGTCCTTCATTGCCTCAATATAAGCAATGTCACTGACAGTGATTCGCTTGCATCCCATACCACAACTAATCAAGAATACATCGGTAGGGTACAAACACTCGTTTGATGCTTTCATTTCTGTTTTCATAATAAAATTCTGTTTGAGCACCTCACGATTGACGCAAAGGTACTTCAAACCATGAAAACAGGTAGCACGAAACCACCACACTGCCATATCATCCACCCAACAGGTATCAAGACACGATGAAGGGTCTATACGCCCACCTCTCATCGTGGCATATAGACCCTTGTCGTTTCCCGTGAAGTGCGGGTGAATATATGTTTGCTGAGCACCTTATACTCCTGCCCAGCTTAGGAGTTTATCTAATGTTATTAATTTCTAAATTGTTATTGAGGATATGTGTTACGTCCACATTTTATGGATTTGAATTTTTTTCTAAGAAATATTTGTCGTACATGATCCGGAGAATTTGCATAATTCTCACCAGATTCATCTGATCGCCACCCATCAATATCGCTTCCTGTCATAACCTTTTGATCTTTTGACAAAGTTAAATCTACACCATCAGTAGGTACATTATCAAAGATACTGAAACCTGCAGCGGAAATATTACCTAATGTCACCGATCTTAGCCATGGACAATCGGCAAAGGCAAGGTCACTTATAGATGAAACTCTCGGAGCATAGATTGTTTCAAGACCATTACACCCATGAAAAGCAAACGACTCTATACTCTTTACATCTTGCAAGTAAATTGATTTCAGCGGTTGACAATCCGAAAATGCATTAGACGGCAAAGCCTCAACTTTGTAAACAGTTAATTCTATACTGCCATCATTTGCACCTTTTAGAGCTTCTCTTATAGCATCAAACACACTCTTATCTGCATTTGCAGGCAAATTCCTGATTTCAATGTTCTTTTCGCCCGCAGCCAAAGCATTTTTTATAATTAGTACGGCATTTTCTGTAGTTGTTACTGCATCGCCACCAGTAATGTCATCGCCAGGAACCCAATCCGTAACACTTACACTTCCTATTGTAGCTTTGTCCTTACCTATTTTTACATCATAGGTATAGCTCTTGGCTTTTTCTAGAGCAGGAATTCCCGTTACATACAGTTCTTTAGTCTGAGTAGGGTTGA
>JAIJUV010000575.1 GCA_022732315.1 Prevotella sp. | reverse complement strand
TTGCCGATGGTTGCCAGTTCCGGTGCAAAGACACCGATGACGGTAGCCTGTGAGAGGTCGCCGTGCTTGAGGCTGGCACTCAGGCTGCGGAATCCGTCTGCGAGCCAGAGACTCGGATTGAAGTTGAAGTAATGGACTGAACTGTTCGGAAGAGTAAGTTCAGACTTGACGCCACGGCTGTCCAATAGCATCAGCCGTATGGAATCCCCAGAGAAATCCTGCCAACGGTAATAACCTTGCAGGTCTGAGTTCAATGGCGCAGTCTTGAACCACAGTTCGCTTCCGCTGACTCCTCCGGGCGTTTGTGCGAAACTGCCGAGAGCGAAGCCTAACAGTAACAAAGAAGTAAACTTTCTCATGCGCTGTCAATTTGGAGTGTTTGAAAAATATAAAAACGTATGCCTCTGCCGCGCAGGGAGAGACCAGTGAGAGAGAACGGACTGTTACTACGGAGAAGAATTGTGATATAGGCTGCTCCGTAAAGTCCTATTGTCACGTGGCAGGCCAACAGGCTTTACCACCAAAATAATGCTGCAAATATACAAAAATAATCTTAATAAACGGATATAATCTTTAAGAAATTTGCTGGTTTGGTGTTTTTTTCTTATGATTTCGGTCGATTTTGCAGAATTTTTTTACATCTGTTGTATGTACAGGAGTTAGTTTGGCAAAAATACACAAATGGTCACGGCTTCTCTTTCTTATATAAGAATGTAAATCATGGTTTGAAACTGTACACACTCGGGGTACAAACGAAAACAATATATGCTTGTGTCGAAAAGGTATATATGAGCTGATGGTAGAGTCGTCATCAACAACAATGGCCCTGATTTGATAAACTCAGCAGGAATACTTGCTATTCATTTTTTATGATGGGGTTATGTTTACAAATTTGAGATTTCATGTAAAAAACAGGGGTATCTTATTATGATAAAAACATCAAGATACCCCTATATATTATAAGGTGTCATAACCGACAGACGGAGCGTGCTTGTTTTCCAACTATGCTTTGTTCTGTTTCTATATTCTTTGTTTCGTGTTTTTCAGCAGTATCTTGCTCCTGTGGCGGTGCCAATTCTAACTGTATTTTTCTATCTAACGCCGCCAGTTCCGCTTTCAGACCTTTCAGTTCTTCCTCTTTCTTCCAAGTCTTGCCAGCTATC
>JAIJUV010000574.1 GCA_022732315.1 Prevotella sp. | reverse complement strand
TCATGACTGGGGTGAAGTCGTAACAAGGTAGCCGTACCGGAAGGTGCGGCTGGATCACCTCCTTTATAGAGAGATGCAGAAATCCTCTTGAAGTTGACTCGGTGTTCACACTTATCAGTTTCGTTGAAACTTGATTGCTCTTTAAAAATTTGGAAAGAAACAAAGCGTTCTGTCAAAAGAAGCTGCCGTGATGAGATGGCAGTGGATGTTGACAGACGGGTTGTGATTGCATTCATTGATTCATTGAAGTTCTCAAGAACCGACATAATCAGAGAAATCAGCGTATACGTTATAGGTTGCTTGTGACTTTGAGGGCAAAAGGCCTCAGGGTTATAGGATCAAGCGACTAAGTGTATGTGGTGGATGCCTTGGCGATCACAGGCGATGAAGGACGTGACAGCCTGCGAAAAGCTGTGGGGAGCTGGCAAATAAGCTTTGATCCACAGATGTCCGAATGAGGGAACTCACCTGCTTTGCAGGTATCCCATCCTGAATATATAGGGATGGGAGGCGAACGAAGCGAACTGAAACATCTAAGTAGCTTCAGGAAAAGAAATCAACCGAGATTCCGAAAGTAGCGGCGAGCGAAATCGGATCAGCCCAGCACTCGATAGCAGCCAACTTACGGGAACGGTCTGGAAAGTCCGGCCATAGAGGGTGATAGCCCCTTACTGGAAAAGGTAGCTGCGGTACTAAGTGTGCGATAAGTAGAGCGGGACACGTGACATCCTGCTCGAAGATGGGGGGACCATCCTCCAAGGCTAAATACTCGTGATCGACCGATAGCGTACCAGTACTGTGAAGGAAAGGTTAAAAGAACCCCGGGAGGGGAGTGAAATAGATCCTGAAACCGCATACATACAAACAGTAGGAGCCTCGTTAAGGGGTGACTGCGTACCTTTTGCATAATGGGTCAGCGACTTACGTTTAATGGCGAGCTTAACCGTATAGGGGAGGCGCAGCGAAAGCGAGTTCGAACAGAGCGTTCAGTCGTTAGGCGTAGACCCGAAACCAGATGATCTATCCATGGCCAGGTTGAAGGTGTGGTAACACACACTGGAGGACCGAACCGACTAGTGTTGCAAAATTAGCGGATGAGCTGTGGATAGGGGTGAAAGGCTAAACAAATCTGGAGATAGCTGGTTCTCCCCGAAAACTATTGA
>JAIJUV010000573.1 GCA_022732315.1 Prevotella sp. | reverse complement strand
TTTCGCAAGTGGTTTAAGTACGGGCTGAAGGCCCAAAAGCTCCTAGCCCAGGGCGTGTGGGGTAAAACTTGCGAAAGTTCAGGTACATCATACATAGACTAGTAAGCGGAAGATGGGGTGATTTGAGGTCACCTCATCCCCCTTTGGCTTTCAATTCTTATCATCGGCAGATTGCATCGAGGTTGTAGAACTACGTGTTGCGTCGCCCCTCTCTCACCTTCCTGTTGAACTACCGAGATTTTCTCGGTAGTTGTTTCCTTGTTCAATTCATTTGTGTCATAATAGCATATTGTGCGACCACGGCAAAAGTGCTACGCTCCGTAGCACTTTCTCATTATGCCCTGCATGGCGTTAGGGTCCGTTAGGCGTTCCTGCGGACTTGCGTATCTCCCTAACGCCTAGCGGACTTGCAAAGCTTGAGTCATTTTCTTCTTCTCCTAGGGATTTCAACCGTAGGCTCATAAGCTTTCAATCCTTCATCACCAGTAAAGATTTCAACCTGATATCCTAAATCAGTATAATATTTTACGACTTCAACGATAGAAGCATCGCCTAAAGCTTGCCCTCCTATAACGGTAGCCTTCCACTTCTCTGCCAACTTTTTTAAGTTTTCAGGATTCCACAAACTGCTTTGTTCCGTAAATGCAGCCCATGGTGATTTCTCATCAGCCGAATCGATCATGATTTGAGCAAAATCTTCACCTAATGACTTTCTATCGCCCGAAGAATGAGCTATATGATTTCCTGTCTCAATAATTGTTGCTAGAGGCAGAATAAAGGTTGTACCTTTCTTCTTTTCTTCCTCTATTTTCTCAGAGACCATCTTGTATGAAACCAAGGCATTGCTTGGACCACAAGTTTCCTTGCCAGGTACTTTGAGCCAAACACAAAGTACACTCGTATCAATCACCAATACCTTTCTCATTATATCTTATCATTAACCATCATTCTACCAATTGTTCCTGAAGCCATCAATTTGGCTAGATTCTCTTTTTCTTCCAAGAGATTGACATGGCTATCGCCATGCTCATCACGGGTAACATAGCTGATAAACGGAATCATCTTATTTCCCAACTCATCCAACAAAACAGGATTATGCGTCGTACAGAGCACATCAACCTGGCGCTGTCGTGACAAATCCTTCAACATATCAACCAACTCCTT
>JAIJUV010000572.1 GCA_022732315.1 Prevotella sp. | reverse complement strand
CAGACCAGTCTTTGGTGGCTGGTAGTAATCGGTGTGATGGCAGGTGCTCTGTTTCTGAACGTGCTCGACCTGGTTACTCCTCATCTTCATCACATCACCGGACTCGATCCCGAGGAGCATCGCAACAATGCCCGGCTCAGTCATGTGATGCTTTTTGTGATGGCGATAGCCTTGCACAAACTGCCCGAAGGGATGGCGGCAGGTGTGAGCGTCTGTTCTACAGAAGGAGCAACGGAGTGGGGTGTTTCCTTCGGTATCGCCCTACAGAATATCCCCGAGGGAATGGTCATTATCGCTCCCTTGATGATGGCAGGCGTTTCTGCAGCCCGTACCTTCTTCATCTCCATTTTCATCGCCCTGCTCGAAGTGGCAGGCATCCTGTTAGGTTTCGGCTTGGGTTCAGCCTCTTCCACCTTCCTCCCCGTGATGCTGGGCTTTGCCGGTGGTGCCATGCTTTATGTAACGAGCGATGAGATGATACCCGAAACCCATGCTCACGGCTTTCAGAAGCAAGCCACCTACGCTCTTCTCCTTGGATTCATCACTTTTGTGTTAATGGAAAAATGTGTATAATTAGATTCTGATACCGAGGCAGGTAGTATTTCCTAAATACAGAGTGTACTTAGGTGTAGGCTTTTTTGGGAAAAAAAGCGGAGCGTGATTTCACAACCACACTCCGCGCAAACTTAAACAACCAATAAAAGAAATAGATTGATCGTTCAATTTTATATCTGATGAAGAGTAGCTCTTGTTAGAGCTTGTATATCGATTTGAAGATAATACTCTTATCTGATGAACAGAAGTTCACGATACTTAGGCAATGTCCAGAGCTCATCGGCTACAGCCAACTCCAACTTATCAATCTGATAACGGATCTCCTCCATCTTTGGAGCTACCGTATCATGATAAGCAATCGCCTTATCGTGCTCATTCTCAATCTTGTTGGCCACCTTGCGGGCATTTACCAACTCCTCAACACCGGTCTCGATAATCTGAGTGCGCTCGGCAATCTTCTTGATGATATTGATGTTGCGGGCAGTCAACTTCTTGCCTTCCTCGTCACCGAAGATGTCAATCATGTTCTCCACATTCTTGGCCAACTGACTCTGATAGTGAGTAGCCACAGGGATGATGTGGTTCATGCTCAAGTCGCCCATTACACGAGCCTCA
>JAIJUV010000571.1 GCA_022732315.1 Prevotella sp. | reverse complement strand
ACCTGCCGCATCTTTCAGAATGGAAACAGAGGCTGAAGTAACAGTTTCATTAGAGATTGCTGCCGGATAGCTGTATTCAAACCAGATGTTCTTTCCTGCGGTCATTGCAAATCGCAGAGTATCGGCTTTCAAGATGCCATTCTCGATATTGAAAGACTTCTTGCCAACAAGTGCATCCTCTGTCTTGGCGGTCAAAGTAACCTGTCCATTGATGGAATTGTCAGAAAGGATAAGTACTGGTGACACAACCATAATTGTATCAGTCGCTGTGGTCAAGTATGGCTTGCCCTCTGCCAAGGCATTTGCAAATATCTTATAGTGTGCAGGAACGGCTACCGTCTGTTCTATGTTGGCAGAGTCCTTATAAGTCACAGACGCTTGCCAACCGATATTCTTCCAATCAACATTTGAGGTGGATGAAATCTCAAAGCTGAAGTTGGTCAGCTTTTCTGTATTCTCCAGACTGATGTTGAGAGAATCGCCACCAAAAGCCTCATTAGCCTTCAATGTACGAGCAAAGACAGTCTTCTCGATATAGTTCGGGTTGTCGTTTCCGTCACTGTCTTTCTTTTCATTGCTGCCGATGATGCAGAGAACAACATCGTCGGTTGTTACAGGCTTGTGGAAGGCACTGCGAACTTCCACGCTTGAACCATTCTCCACATTGGCGGAGGTGTTCACATCGTAGATGGCACCATCCTCTGGCTTGTACTCTGTTGAAGAAAGCCCGTTAGGCAAGATATTTGACTCGCCTGCGTATGTAATGGTAGGCGACCAGCTCACCTTGTCAAAAGAACCGTTGCTTGTTTCCTCGGAACCCGACTGCACACGGAAATAGATTCTGTCACCACGCTTGACGGCAACAGAAGAGACTGCAGCGGCATAAGAACTGCCGTCGCCCTTTGCAATAGTCTTGTTCCAAAGCTCATTGCCACCCTTTTGAATGGCAACCCTCACACCATCAGCTTTCTGATACTCATCAGCGTCATAATCTCCAGTCGGAGCGACAAGGCTCACTTGACCTGCCACGCTGACAGTTCCGTCCTTAGGAGCCTGCCATACACGCACGATGTCCTCCATCGGTGAGTTCTTGATGGCTTCCGCCTGCTCATCCTTACTGACCTCCATGACAGAAGTGTCAACCTTGCCACCATAGATGATTGGGCTTGGC
>JAIJUV010000570.1 GCA_022732315.1 Prevotella sp. | reverse complement strand
TACCAGACTTAGTAAAGCAATGAAGGAAGTTTCTCGGGGAGATTTTGAACAGCATTTGGAAACGAACAGCCGTATAGCAGAAGTTGGAGAATCTTATCAAAGTTTTAACGTTATGACAAAAGAACTTCGTGCAACAGAGGTGCTGCAGATGGATTTTGTATCTAATGTTTCTCATGAGTTTAAGACCCCGATTAATGCCATTGAAGGATATACAATGCTGCTTCAGGGAGAAGAACTGTCTCCGGATCAAGAGGAATATGTAGAAAAAATCTTATTTAACACCCAAAGACTTTCCGGATTGGTTGGTAATATTTTGCTGTTATCCAAGTTAGAGAATCAGAATATACCAATGAAAAAAACAGAATATCGTCTGGATGAACAGATCCGCCAGGCATTTCTTTCATTGGAAACAAAATGGACAGAAAAAGAAATTGGTTTTCAGGTAGAATTGGAGGAAGTTAAATATACTGGGAATGAAGGACTTTTTATGCATATCTGGATAAATCTTTTGGATAATGCGATTAAGTTCAGCCCTTCAAAGGGGACAATTACGATGTTTCTGAAACAAGAACAGGATTCTGTTAAGTTCATTCTGGAAGATGAAGGACCAGGAATAGAGGATGATGTAAAATCCAGAATATTTGACAAGTTCTATCAGGTAGATGGATCTCATAAAGCAGAAGGAAATGGCCTAGGTCTTGCACTTGTAAAACGGATTGTAGATAGTGCCGGAGGAACAATCAAAGCAGAAAACCGTGAATATGGTGGATGCAGATTTGTTATAGAGCTGCCAAAGCAGAAAGATGAGATTATATAGTTTTAAGATAAATTAGAAGATGGGAGGATTTATATGACATTTTATCAGGAGTTGCAGTTAAATCAGGCAGGTTCTAAAAACCTGTTGAAAAAGAGTGAAACACTAAAAGAAAAATTATATCATATGTGGGTATATCTGGTGAAGATAGCTGTTACAATGGCATTTTGTTTTTTATTTGTTAGTATTTTCAGCATCCTATTTGGAAATGAGAACAGCATTGTAGGTGTAGTAGTCTTATTATGTCTCATGGTGTTTAGGAATGCGGATCTGGGGATCCACACCGGACAATCTACGATGCTTTTGGCTTTGTTCTTTGTAATTATGACTGTATGTCCGCATTTAGCAAATCAGTTTT
>JAIJUV010000569.1 GCA_022732315.1 Prevotella sp. | reverse complement strand
CTCTTCTTTCCAGCGGTTGAAGAAGCCTATCTTGTAGATGGGCACATCCGCATACTCCTCAAACAATGCCAGCAGTTTCTCTTTGAACGTATGCCCCTCGTCTATGGCATTGCAGAGATATAACATTGCCGTAATCACATAGAACGGTTTTTTCTGCTGTACCTCGGTCAATGGACGGGAAAGCCATGTCATTCGCGGATTATGAATTTCACAAGGCCGTTTGACCATGTTCCGACTCCATATTCTGGAATGGTGCGCGATTATGTTGCGCATATATGAAATGGCTTCAAGCCATCCCGAAAGTTCATTGTGTAGATTCAGCCCCATATCATTGGCTATTGCTGATTTTTCGGGCAGTTGGTGGTTAAGGTTCTTGTATATCTTGGAAAGTGTGCCGAATGTGGCCACTTCAAATATAATCCACGCATCCGGGTGTTCGTCAAGCGTCTTTTCACCGCTTGCATCAGTCACAAGGTGCTTGCGCCTGTAGTCTTTCACAAAAATCTCATTGCTCCGTAAGAATTCTTCTATCAGTTCTTTGAGGTGCTGTGTGTGAAAAGCGACATCAGCAAACAATCTCGGGTCACGATACCACAGCCCTCCGTAGGATTGTGAAAGATGATAAATCATCTTTGTGCGTAGCGTGATTTCTATTGTTTCGATGGCATCAAATAAAATAAGGCGCAGTTCCTTGTCGAAATAATAGCGTGTGATTACATCTTCCAGTTTGGAATCCGGCTGAAACAGATGATTGGCTCTATCGGACTGCATGTCCCACCAATATCCCTTCAAACGATAGTAGCTGATATGAGCCAAATGTCGGGCAGCGAAACCTTCATCGCCGACAAGCATTCCTCTTTGTTTGAGCAGTTCTATTTGTTCATCAATGGAACGTGATTCCTTATTTGCCATACCGTTATAAAAAAGAATGACCCGCCGGCAGATCTTACGGTATGCCAAACGGGTACTGTTATCGTTGAACACGGTCAGAACCGCATGTCTTCTTAATTGTAGATGCAAAGATAAGACTTTTTTATGTAACGACAAAAAATAAGCCGATTTTTCATTCAAACGATGAAAAGGTATAGAAATACTTACCGTCTTTTTATTTCCAGTTCCTCATCGCGCATCATCCTCTCATTCAGTTTCTCCTGCATCCTGTCAAGGAAGTA
>JAIJUV010000139.1 GCA_022732315.1 Prevotella sp. | reverse complement strand
GTTTTAGCTAGTCAACTCGTTTTATAAAATAAGTATTAACCGAGTCAACTCGTCTTATAAATAAGATAAAAAGTGGTCAACCAAAATCGTTAAACCACATCGTAAAAACGATACCACGTTTTTACCACTTTGTACCCACGAACATGAGTACTTATGCCCGGGAACATGAGCAACCATGCCCGAGTACGCGGGTGCTTTTAACCGACAATCCCGGTTAAAAGTGCCCAAAGCTCCGGGCAAAGTTGGGCAAAGCCTCGGGGGACATTCCTTGATGCTTGAAATGAGTTTTCTTAATACTAAATACGAGCTTTTCTGATGTTTGAAATGTGTCTTTTCCTGCTATAAATTTGGTTCATTTTGATTCATTTTCATCTAGTTGCAAAAAAAAGTGGGAGAAAATGAGGAATGAATGGAAAATAATGTGTATCTTTGTCGCCACAAATGGCTTATTTGTATAAAACGGACTAGAAAAAGAAAGTGATATGGTAGAACATTTCAATCAAGAAGATTTCGAACGACTCAAACACGAGGTGGAAACATTGGTGGGAAGAACCATCATGTCACCAAAGGATTTTGAGTTCCTCACCTGTCAGATTCAGGGATATACCAACGAGACCATCTCCGTGAGTACCCTGAAACGTATGTGGGGATATGTAGTAACATCCTGCAAACCAAGCGTATATAACCTCAATCTCCTTTCCCGTATGGTGGGATATCCCGATTGGGAATCGTTTGTGGCAGGAAAGAATGCCGTCTCTTCGAGCCGATTCTTCGTGAAAAGCAAGCTCGTGGCGGAAGCGCTCAACCTGGGGGAACAGGTAAAGGTGAAATGGAACCCGGGAAGACTCCTCGTGATAGAATACTGTGGCGATGACCGCTTCGAGGTGATGGAAAGCGTGAACAGCAAGTTGTCGGTGGGCGATACCTTCGTCTGCCATCAGTTAGTAGCCGATGAGCCTCTCTATCTCTCCAATCTGCATCATCCCGGCATCCCGCTCTGCAATTATGTGGCAGGACAGAACGGAGGCATCAAATGGAGCCTTGAAGAAAAGGAAAATGCACCACAAGAGGCTGCACGTGAAAAAGAATAAATGCAAAAGAATATCTGCAAAAGAATAAAAGAATAAAAAATAGAATGTAAAAGTATAGATGATGAAGAATAACGAAGGGCATGGAGATCACGTTTGTGAACTTCATGCCCTTTAAACTATAAACTGTTAACTCTTAACTCTATTCAAGCCCTGTTAACTATAAACTCTTAACTATTAACTCAAATCAAGCTTCATGCTGTCTTACACCCATTCGTGCTTCCACTACGTTCACCACGTAGTCGCCGAGCTTCTCGCACTCCTGGATGATATCCATATACATCGTACCGATGGCGTAGGTGTAGAGATGGTTGTTTACATCGTTGATGTTCTGGCTCTTCAACTGGTTGCGATAGTTGTTGATCTCGTTCTCGATGTTGAAAGAGAGGTTGGCATCGTTGTCCCCCTTATGACCTACGAGAGTGATGTTCATCTGGGTGAGGGCATTATCCGTAAGCTCCATCATCTGATGCATGTGCTCATACTGAGAAGGAATGAAGTCTTCCTTGCCACGGATGCGGCGGTTCAGGGTGCGTGCGATGTTGAAACAGCTGTCACCGATACTCTCAATCTCTGAAATCTCACGCAGCATGGCGCGAATCTTCGCCTTCGTCTCGTCAGAAAGATGAGAATCGCTCACCTGGTCGAGATACTTCGCAATCTCAATCTCCATGTTGTCGGAGATGCCTTCGTACTTCTCGATGCGGGTATAGAGCTTGATAAACTTATCGTCGTTGGTCTCGCCCAGGAGTTCCTTCACCATGCCGAACATACGCTGGATGCGCTCTGCGAAACAGTGAATCTCCTTCTGAGCCTCCAATACAGAGATTTCCGGAGTCTTCATGATACCGCTCTGGATGAAACGCAGACGGAAATCGTCCTCGTCGGCATTCTTCTTAGGACGGATAATCTTGCATACCAACTTCTCTATCTGAGGGATAAACCAAACCAGGATAAAGGTATTGGAGAGGTTGAACGTGGTATGGAAGGCGGCTAGCACAAACGACAGCTTGGCTGCATTGGCAACGAAATGAGGATCGTTCTTCTCCATCATATCGTCGAAACCTACCCAACCGCAAACCAGATGGATGAACGGACGGAACACGCAGAGTATCCACAGCACACCGAAGATGTTGAATACCATGTGCGCCATCGCCGCTCTTCGTGCCTGGGTGTTGGCGGTGAGTGCTGCCACGTTAGAGGTAACCGTGGTACCGATATTCTCACCCATCACAAGCGCAATACCCTGATAGATAGGCAATACGCCGGTGGAGCAGAGAATCATCGTTATCGCCATGACGGCTGCCGAACTCTGCACGCACATGGTCAGGATACTACCGATGAGCAGGAAGGTGATGGTGGTCTGGAAACTGTGGGGATCGAAACTTGCAAAGAAATCGAGAACTGGCTGGTTATGAGCCAGATCCATGTCGATGCCGGTTTGGCGAAGTGTACCCAAGCCTAGGAACATAAAGGATATACCGAAGATGAAGTCGCCAATAATCTTGCGCTTCTTACTATAGATAAGGATGATGGCGATGAAGAACGCCGGCCATACAAAATCCGTGATGTTGAACGAGAAACCCGCACTCATGATCCAGGCGGTGAGCGTGGTTCCGATGTTGGCGCCCATGATGACGGAAATCGCCTGGGCAAGGGTAAGGAGACCGGCATTGACGAATGATACGGTCATCACCGTCGTAGCTGTAGAAGACTGCACCGCAGCGGTGATGAGCGTACCCGAGAGGATGCCCGTCAAACGATTGGTGGTCATAGTTCCTAACACATGGCGGAGCTGTGGTCCTGCCATCTTCTGCAAACTGTCGCTCATGGTCTTCATACCAAACATAAGTAAGGCGAGTGCTCCAATAAGCCTAAAAAATATCCAAATCGACATATTATAACTTAATTAATGTTGTCAAGTTCACCAAGTTCACGATTTTTTTCGTAACTTTACGCTCTGTAAGCCTAGTCCGCGGTATTGCGGGCAGGCATTGCCTGAGAAGTGTCTTTAGCAGGGCTTCAAAAGGCATAGATTAGTATAACATTGTAACATCATTTTAATGCAAATGAAACAAATGATTCAAATCCGTTGCAAAAATAATAAAAAAACTCAGAAAGTCGAAATCGGGAGCACACTTTTTGATGTTTTTTCTGCATTTGACCTCAAAATGACCCACGGACCGGTGTCTGCAAGGGTAAATAACAAGGTTGAAGGCATGCATTATCGTGTTTATAACTCCAAGGATGTTGAGTTTCTTGATATGGCCTCCTCCTCCGGTTCGCGCGCCTACACCCGCACCCTCTTCTTCGTGCTGTGCAAGGCGGTGCAGGACATCTATCCCAACACGGATGTGGTGATTGATATCCCCGTATCCAACGGTTTCTATGTGGATATCCGTCTGGGTCGCCCGGTAGTGGAAGAGGATGTGAACATCCTCCGTCGCCGCATGCAGGAAATCATCGATGCCAAGATGCCGATACGCCGATACATGGTGCCTACCGAGGATGCCATCGCCCTGTTTCAGGAAAAGGGGGATGTGGAAAAAGTGAAACTGCTCAAGACTTCCGGTTCCATCTATACCACCTATTATAAAATAGGTGAATATGTGGATTTCTATTACGGCACGCTGCTCACCAACACTTCGGGGCTTTATCTCTTCGGATTGGAGAAGTATTACGATGGCATGCTGCTGCGCATTCCTTCGCTCAAGAATCCGGATAAATTGGGCGAGATGACGAAGCAGGACAAGATGTTCGACATCTTCAAGGAGCACCATCGCTGGCAGGACATCCTGGGTATCAGAACCGTGGGCGACTTCAACCAGGCGATAGAGGCGGGACATGCCACCGACATCATCAACATCAGTGAGGCGCTGCAGGAGAAGAAGATAGCCAAGATAGCCGAGGATATTGCCAATCGTCAAGGCGTGAAGCTCGTGTTGCTGGCTGGTCCTTCGTCTTCGGGCAAGACCACATCCTGCAAGCGATTGAGCATCCAGCTTGCCGTGAACGGACTGAAGCCTTTGCAGATTTCGCTGGACGATTACTTTGTGGATAGAGACAAGACGCCGAAGGATGACAACGGCGAATATGATTTCGAGAGCATCTATGCCCTGGATCTTGATTTGCTGAACGAGCAGTTTAACGCCCTCTTCCGTGGCGAGGAGGTGGAGTTGCCGAAATATGATTTCCCTTCGGGCAAGAGTGTGAAGAGTGGAAAGAAGCTGAAGATGGAGCCTAACAATGTGCTGGTGGTTGAGGGCATCCATGCCTTGAATCCGGAGCTGACGGCTCATATTCCGCAGGAGCAGATTTATCGTGTGTATGCGTCGGCGTTGACCACCATTTTGCTGGATAATCATAACTATATCCCTACCACCGACAACCGATTGCTCCGTCGCATCATCCGCGACTATAAATATAGAGGTGTGTCGGCGCAGGAGACGATTCATCGCTGGCCTTCGGTAAGGGCAGGTGAGAACAAGTGGATATTCCCATATCAGGAGAATGCTGATGCCATGTTCAACACGGCGATGCTTTATGAGTTGTCGGTTATCAAGATGCAGGCAGAGCCTCTATTGCAGCAGGTTCCGGAGAATTGCGAGGAGCATGCCGAGGCATATCGCCTTCTCAAGTTCCTGAAGTATTTCAAGGGAATACCTTATAATAATCTGCCTCCAACATCCCTGTTGAGAGAGTTCCTGGGCGGCAGTTCGTTCCATTATTAAAAAGATGGAGTGTAGTGTTCCTCTTTTTCGTTTCTTCATAGATTTTCTTCATCGGATTACGCTGAGTTAACGGAACATACTTGCTCCACGGATTACGCACGGAATTTAAACGGATTTGGCCTTACGGCCATTGGGCTAGCGCCGTATAGGCTGGCTTTTTCCAGCTTTAGGGGGTATCGCCACGACCGTCAGGTCGAGTTTCCGTTTAAAATCCGTGAGTAATCCGATGAAGGCGGTTAAGGTTCCGTTTATTCTGCGTAATCCGATGAATAATGACTCACCCTCTTTTACAGTTTGCTGCCGTAGCAGAGGTCTCCGGCGTCGCCGAATCCTGGTACGATGTATTTCTGTTCGTTCAATCCCTCGTCGATAGAAGCGCACCAGATGGTGGTCTTATCCTCAGGGAAGGTCTTCTTTACGTGTTCGATGCCTTCTGGCGAAGCGAGAACGCAAGCCACGTGGATGTGCTTAGGATTGCCCTTGGTAAGGAACGCCTTCATACCCATTTCCATGCTGATGCCGGTGGCAAGCATAGGGTCGGCGATGATGAGCGTCTTGTCGGTGAGGTCTGGAGTAGCCAGATACTCAATGTGAACACCAATCTCGGTATGCTCCTTGTTGGTATATTCGCGATAAGCACTGACGAAGGCATTGCCCGAATGGTCGAAGATGTTCAGGAAACCCTCGTGGAAAGGCAGACCGGCACGGAAGATGGTACCGATGACAATCTTATCGGTAGGAAGATTGACCTGTGCCACGCCCAGCGGGGTGGTCACCTCTTTAGATTGGTAATTGAGGGTCTTTGAAATCTCAAAGGCCTCATACTCGCCGATTCTCTTGATGTTGTTGCGGAAGAGAAGTCGGTTCTTTTGATAGTCGCAGTCACGCATCTCTGCCAGGTATCTGTTGATGATGCTGTTATGCTCGCTCAGATTGATAATCTCCATAGCTGTAGTATTTTAATTTCTCGTTATATCTTAAAACTTGCTTGTTTATTGCTAAATTTCTGCAAAGATACGATTAAAAGCGGAAACTACAAAATGTTTTTCTGATTTTTTTCGTGGAGCATCAAAAGCATCTTTCTCCTCTTATATATATGGCGTATATTCTCTCTTGTGTATGGCGTATAATCTCCTTTTATATATAAATAGGTGGAAAGCAAAGCACATATAGAAGCAGATTAGCCGGAATATTTGCAAAGTCAATGTGGCAAATTATAGATGAAATCTTTGGTTTTTATATTCTTTAACCTAAAAAGATATTAAAATCACATTAATTATAAAGGAGAATCTTTGCTATAAAACATATTTTTCGTACCTTTGCGGCGGTTTTGGGAGAATGATGGTTTCTTCTGCCAACCAAAGTAAAGAGAAATTATTCACAACTTAAATACATTTAAAACAAAATGGCAAAGTTTGATAAGTCAGTTTTAGCAAAGTACGGAATCACAGGTACAACTGAGGTTCTCTACAATCCTTCTTACGAGGTATTGTTCAACGAGGAGACTAAGGAAGGTCTCGAGGGTTTTGAGGTTGGTCAGGAGACTGAGCTCGGTGCAGTTAATGTAATGACTGGTATTTACACTGGTCGTTCTCCTAAAGACAAGTTCATCGTTGACGATGCTACATCTCACGACACAGTATGGTGGGATTCTGAGGAGTATCACAACGATAACCACAAGGCAACTCCAGAGGCATGGAACGCCGTTAAGGAGATCGCTAAGAAGGAGCTTTCTAACAAGAAGTTGTTCGTAGTAGATGGTTTCTGCGGTACACACAAGGAT
>JAIJUV010000568.1 GCA_022732315.1 Prevotella sp. | reverse complement strand
CGTTTCTTTTACCCAGTCAACTTGCTTATTTCTAAGAAGTTAACCGCTTCTTGTACTACTTGTCTGTTTATGTAAAATCTTTCAAAGAACTCTTTCTTTTATGCCTTGAGGAATGCTTGATTTCTCAAAAGCGAGTGCAAAAGTACAAACAATTTCTCAACCCACCAAACATTTCAAGGAAAAAGTTATTATTTTAACACTAATTTAACAGTAATAAGTACAATCTTTCATATTTTACCTTATTTAGAGACAAGAATAGCACTCCTACTAAATAGAAAGATAAAGTAGAGATCTATCATCAACGAGGTCAAAAAACAGAACCTCAATCATACAACTAACAAAATTAAAATAAATCACTATTAAGTAAGAGAAGTTATAATAGAAAAGAGAAGTCATGACAGAAAAGAGAAATAATGACAGGAAAAAGAAATATAGATAAAAAGAGAAACAATAAAAGAAAGAGAAACAATAAAAGAAAGAAGAAAATGGGATAAAATAATAATTGAAGGAAGAGAATAATAAGAAAATTGTTAAATATTAAATTTGAAGGGCAGGAATTACCCTGCCCTCATAGTTCTCGCATACTTCGTTTTCGCATCTACTTGATAGCCTCACCCATAAAGGGTACTAACTAAAAACCTATGTTATTTTCGATTGTAAAAGTAATAATAAAAAATGAATTCTACAAATAAATAGCGATTTTTATTTTGTTTTATAACTTATATTAAACTTACAAGAAGGAACTGGTAAAAAAATAGGGAAATAAAACGAAACTGGTAAAAAAATAAGGATCTGAAAAATGTCGGATTAATAAATTGATAATGTATAGAAATCAATGAATCGATAATAAGAAGAAAAGAGAATTAGAAAAATCTGCATAATCCTTATCGAGTTCATGAAATCAGAAATCTGCGTCATCCTCCCAGACCGACAGGTCTAAAATCTGCGAAATAAAGAAATGACAGAAAAAAAGAAGAAATGACAAGGAAAGAAGAGAACCAGAGAAAATCCATGTAAATCCATGAGAAAAATAATGAATGAAAAAAATCTGTGGGAATCCGTGAATCTGTGGAACTTAAATAATCAATGAAAAAAATCTGTGTAAATCTGTGAAATCTGTGGGACTAAAATAATCAATGAGAAAAAATCTGCGTCATCTGCGAAATCTGCGTGACA
>JAIJUV010000567.1 GCA_022732315.1 Prevotella sp. | reverse complement strand
GAAATTTAGATTCTTATACATCGCTGCCGCAGCATTGCTGTTTGCAGCTTGCGCTAACGAAGAAGACGGTATCGGCAACAATGGTCCTGTTGCTGCTACAGTAAAGGCGGATATTTCCAACAATATCAAAACCCGTGGAACTGCAGACAACGACAAATGGACAACTGGCGACGCTATCGGTGTGTACGTCACTTCCGCAGGAAACACAAAAGGAACAAATGTAAAGTATGAATATGACAGATATGGTGAATTTGTTTCGGCAAATCCTATTTATTTTAGAGATAACGCGGAACAGACATTCAGTGCGTATTATCCATACATTGATGACCCCAATAATGACAAATTCGATGAGGATGGTTGGTTAATAAATGATTGGACTATTGATTACAGCAATCCAAGTAATACCTTATTAGCAAACGATTTTCTCTTTGCCTCGGGAGCAACAGCCAGCAAAGCATCGCCAATGGTTAATTTCACTGACTTGAATAATGTGGGTGAATCCTTGCCAGAGAAAGATCATCGCTTTAAGCACAAGATGAGTATGATAGAATTTACGGTCATTGCAGGAGAAGGTATAGAGGCCAGCAAGAGTGATCTTCAAAGTATAACATTGGACAAGATAAAGACACAGGGTAAGATAAATGTAAAAACAGGTGCGACAGAAGTCACAGGGACTTCTTCCCTAAAAACCTTACCAGTAACAGGTTTTTTGACCGATGTCAGGGTCTGCAAGTTTATACTCTTCCCGCAACAGTTCGAGAACAAAGAATTGACTATTAGTTGTAGTGTGTTGTATAACGAAAATACTATTAACAATTATACAACAAAGATACCCCTACCAAATGGATTCGAAGGTGGTAAAAAATATACTTATACTATCTCTGTTAGAAATAATAGTATAGTAATAGGAAATGCAAGCATAACGGGTTGGGGTATTGGCGCAGACAATGAATTTCTCGATGCAGAAATAGAATAATTCTGATAAATAAGGTACTGAAAATAGGGAATACAGGGTTAGTGAGCTTGGCCGCTCACTAACTCACTAACAATAAAAAACTGAAGATTATGAAGACGATAACACAAAGAATTTCCTATGCGGTAATGGGCCTTATGGCTATGGGCTTTACAGCATGTACGCAAAATGAAGATATGGCTCCAACGCTGAAAGGGCAGGAAAT
>JAIJUV010000566.1 GCA_022732315.1 Prevotella sp. | reverse complement strand
TTCCCGTTATCATCCACTTTCCGAATTTCTTCGAATGTCGGACGCATGTCAGGCACATTATTCTCATCCATATCTTTTCCGTTTCTTTTGTATTGACGTTCTACAACATTGAATAGCAAAAATACAAAAAAAGGATGAAAATCGTCCCTAATCATTTACAAGAAGTATGATTTTTAATGTTATTTATGCAAAAAGAAAGAAACATGTCAGAATATATTGATTTTATGGCCTATCAAGACGATGCAATAATCCAGTGCTCCTTATGTTATTACAGAAGACGAGGACAACCGCATCTGCAACCGAAGGGAGACCTTCATCAGGGAAACAGGCATCAAGAAAACGGTACTCATCACGATGATCACCTCCTTTGGGCTTGCGCCGGGCGGCTATTCTGATGACATTCAATACCAGCTGACAATGGCAGATTTATTCAGATAAAAGCCGATTGCCGAAATATGCAGCTGTTTCATCTATATAATATTTAATATTGCACATAATAACACCACTAATATTACGTGCAAATATAGTGATTATATTCTGAATATCAAATCATTCTATTGAACAAATAAGATTTTTAAGATAATTATGGGGAGTTTACTCATCACGAGCAAACTCCCCCATGATGTATATGTGTACATGTATTCATGAATCCGGTCATTAAGGTCATTAAGAATTTCAGATTATCAAAATATCCCTCTATCTTATAAAATAAGGTTAAATCAAGTTCGCCTTGCAAACAAAATCCATCTATAAAATCACTTTTCTGAATATTTTTTGTATTTTTGCAGATATATTGCGCTAATATGGGAGTTGAGCATGGCTTATCCTCTTAGATTACAGGCGCATCATTATCAAATGATTAGAGCATGAAGAAGATATTATTTCTACACGGTTTCTCTGCTACGACGGCAGAACTTTTAATCGTTTCACAGAAATTGATAAATAATTATGGAGACATTTAATAATGTAATAAACAGTGGCCAGCTTGTTCTGGTCGATTTCTTTGCTACATGGTGCCAACCATGCAAGGCGATGCACCCCATTCTGGAGCAGGTGAAGAGTGTGTTGGGCGACCGCATCCGAATCATCAAGGTGGATGTAGATAAGTACGGCGTAACAGCAAGCCAATACCGCATCCAATCCGTGCCTACGCTGATGCTCTTCCGAAACGGAGAAGTATT
>JAIJUV010000565.1 GCA_022732315.1 Prevotella sp. | reverse complement strand
CTTGCCACCATGTGAATTACTGAACGCCACTAACTCACAGGCAATATCATATTTGTCGAGAATGCGTTCCTTGAACTGCATCCCCGACACCTCGCCAGCCTTTATCTGTTTCAATATATCGTCCATCATTCTTAGATATACATTATTATAATATAAGTAAATACGCTTGCAAAAGTACGAAAATAATTTCAGAAAAAGGAACAATATTCTCAAAATGTTTACGAAACATGCAAATAATTGGGTTTTATTTGCGAAGAAAATTCCAAAACCTCACAAACAATTGATTATCAACGGTTTTTTATTTGCAAAGAAAATTCCATGCAATAAACTACTTGTGACTCTTTTGTTTCTATTTCTTTCGTTTCCATCCTGCCAGGTTTTACTTTTCCGTTTCTACTTCACACTACACAAAAATCTTGCAACAATATGGTATACAGCTATTTACGACAGTGTAATACCCTCTCTGACACTACACTAACATTACACGACACTACACTCGAGATAGAAAAACGAGAATGAACTGCATTCGTAATAAAAGCGAAAGAAAAAGTGTAGTGTGGTGTAATGTGCGTGTAGTGTGAATCCAGACATTACACACGTCTTAACGTTCTGTTTATCAACACATTCTGCCACATCAAGTGTAATGTGAAGTAGAAAAGAGCATCTGTGTTTCTGAGAATTACGAAACGAGCATCTATTCCGAATACGCTGACCATGCAATCTGCTTTGCCTAGTTATGGCATAAAATTGCCCTCTTTCAAGGCAACATATTGCCATGACCAGGCAAAAAAAGATATAAAAGCATAGTCGTACAACTAAAAGGTATGTAGTCGTACAACTAAGAGACATACAGTCGTACAACTAAGAGACATACAGTCGTACAACTAAAAGGTATGTAGTCGTACGACTAAGAGGTATACACTCGTACGACTAAGAGGTGTATGGTCGTACAACTAAGCAGGTTGTAGTTGTACGATTAGAAGGTGTTGCCACTAGGCTCGGCAGAGCTGCTGACAGCAGTCAGCAGACGTGCTGACTAGGCTCAGCACGTCTGCTGAGCCCAGTAGCAACATTCAAGAAGCTATATACTACAGGGCAGACGCATTAAATATTTTATTCGTTAACATCTGTGTTATACTGTTATAACTTATTGAATATTAACATTATATATTTGTATATATGAAATA
>JAIJUV010000564.1 GCA_022732315.1 Prevotella sp. | reverse complement strand
GTAAGCGACTGAACAGCATCTCCTTCTAAACGAATACCTGTATCTTTCCACTGTCCATACGGGTGTGTGTAATTAAAATATTCGTTTGCTAGATTATATCCACCTGTAAATCCGACTTTTCCATCAATAACTGTTATTTTTCTATGATCACGATTGTTCAAAAACAGATTTAAACCTGGCATAAACGGATTGAATACACGGCAATGAATTCCTATTGCCTCCATCTTTTTCACAAAATCTGTGTTAATAAAGCCTATAGAACCCATATCATCGTAGAATACTCTAACTTCCACACCTGCTTTTACTCGCTCTTCCAGAACATCTTGAATCTTATGCCATGCTTCAGCGTCTTCTATCGCATGATATTCCATAAAGATAAACTTCTGTGCTTTCTCCAAATCCTTAAGCTGTGCCTCTAATCCTTTCACTGCTTCATCAAAATACACAATATCCGTATTCTGATAGATTGGATACTGCGAATTTCTTTGTATGTAACTTGCTATATTTCCTGCTTTCGGAATTGTTTCTTTTATTCTGCTCAAACACTCCTGACTGTCCGGAAGCATTGGTAACAATTTGCTATCAATTTCTGCATATCGCTCACGCATTTTATGTGTGCCACCATTCAAACCAATCAACAAATACAGGCCTACACCCATAATTGGGAAAATTAGAATTAAGATGACCCAAGGCATTTTCATAGAGGATGTCTTATTTGATGCGTACAATCCCAAAACCAAGATCCCACTCAAAATCCTTGTAAATAAATTTATGATTTCTGCATATTCATTCAAGCGTGTTACGATAGTAATAATAAAAATCACTTCCAGAAGAATGCAGATTATGGAAAAACACAGCCGTTTTACCCCATTTTTTGTTTTTGCTTTGCCCTCTAAAGTATCTTGTTTCATATATATTCCGCCTTCCTACTTGCTCAGTTTTCTCCCTAAATTTCGTGGAACATACCAATTTTGTCTTTTATTCTCTGCATTTCATTACACCGGACTGGATAAGTTTGGTGCGGATGTCCTCATACAGTGAAATAATTTGATACTTACAAGTATATTCCAAATAGTCAGAATTGCAATAGGTAACCTGAGCTGTTTTCAACTGCCAATGCAAATCTTATTCGGTATGCCCGAAGATCGTCGCAAATGTATTCCTTCAATGGTAACAATCATGGAGATT
>JAIJUV010000563.1 GCA_022732315.1 Prevotella sp. | reverse complement strand
AAAAATCACTTTTCTTACCTTGTTTCTGTGGCTGATGACGGTAACTTTTCCTGTCATTGCGCAGCAGAAAACAGACACGACCTACACCTTCCGCTTCGTTCCGCAGAAGGACATGTTCTACGTTCCTTGGAATGGTAATGACACGGAACTGACCCGCCTGTTGGAATGTATCGAAAACAACAAAACCACAATTCTTGACGGCAAGTTGCCGCTACTGGTTGACGGATACTGCAATTCGCTGGGCGGTGAAGCCGAGAACCTTGCAACGGCGAAGATCCGTGCCAACCGTGTGAAATCAGAACTGATTACACGCGCGAAAATCAAGGAAGAAAACTTCATTACCCACAATCATGCGACTGAGGGTGATTTTGTTACCGTGCGCCTGACGGTACCGGTAAAAGAAACAGCCGTGACGGATGCGGAAGCGGAAGCACGACGCAAGGCGGAAGCCGAACGACTGGCAGCCGAGAAGCGTGCCGAGCAGGAACGGCTTGCCGAAGAGCAGCGCAAGGCGGAAGAAGCCCGACTTGCCGCTGAACCAACGGTCGCCGGCCGAAGGGAAAGGCAAAAGGCAGAAGCCGAGAAAGCCGCTCAACAAAATACACTTGCCAACACGCCGTCGGAAACCAAAATCACAAATGATTATCATCTCTTCCTGCGTGCCAACCTGCTGCGCTGGGCTACCCTGACACCAGATTTAGGACTTGAATGGCGCATCTGCCCATCGTGGGGCATTGCCGTAAACGGCTCATGGACTTCTTGGACGTGGAGCGACAAGGACCGCCGCTATGCACTCTGGGAAGTGGCTCCGGAAGTGCGTTACTATATGGGTGAGAAGAAAGCCTGGTATTTGGGTGCTATGTTCAAGACCGGACAGTTCAACTACAAGTTCTCCGAAGCAGGCAAGCAGGGCGACCTGATGGGTGGCGGCATCACCGCCGGCTATCAGCTGCGGCTGAACAAGGCATTGGCTCTTGATTTCAACCTTGGTTTGGGCTACCTGAATGCCGATTTCGAAAAATATGAAGTCATCGACGGTGTACGTGTACGCCGCGGCAACGAAACAAAAGATTGGTGTGGTCCCATCAATGCCGGTGTGACATTGGTATGGAAGTTATTCTAATACGGAGGAATAGAGTATGAAAGCAAGACAATATATAAATATGGTAGGAATGGCAGCCGCCGTGCT
>JAIJUV010000138.1 GCA_022732315.1 Prevotella sp. | reverse complement strand
ATATGACAACAGAGAATTCTGATCTCCCTGCTGAGCCTCAACGGTCAACTTTCCGTTTTCCGTATCTACAGGGAAGTAGAGTTTATCAGGCGCACTCGTAGAGAATCCGGCATTCTTGCCCTTGGTCCACTGCATCGGAGTACGGGTACCCGAACGCTCATTGCTACCCTCCTTGTTAGGGAGATTCATCTGATACTTCATACCAATCTCATCACCATAATAGATAAACGGAATACCTGGCATGGTGAGGAAGAAGGTCATCGCCACCTTCAACTGGTCAGGCGTATTGCGGGTACCGATATTAGGTCGCTGGTAATCGTGGTTGGCAGATGGAACAGCGATGTAGCCGAGATTCTTAGTGGCATTGTATGCCTTGGTATAATTCTCGCTAAACTCCTTGAGCGAACCTTTACCCTGCTTGTCGAAATAGCAGTTCTGATAGCTATTCTCCCACCTGCCCCAAGGAGTCTTGCGGTCGAAGAACAGGGAGGCATAGCCTTTGAGACCAAAATGAATGTAGAAATCGATGTTGAAACCGGCAGGGATGGCTTGCTGCGGATTAGCCCATTCTGAAATCAGGACGGTCTCAGGATAGTATTGATCCTTCCAGGCACGCATCTCATTCCAGAGCTTGGAAACCTCCTTCTTGTCGGGGTCATTCTTGATGAGCGATGATGCCATATCTACACGGAATCCATCTACACCCTTATCAAACCAGAATGCCATGATGTTACGTATCTCCCTGCGAACAGCCTGTGGTCCAGGAGCATCTACCCCCTGCTCCCAAGGATGATTTGGGTCTGGATGAGCAAAGCCATAGTTCAAGGCAGGCTGGCACTCGAAGAAATTCTTCTCATAATACTTGGCACGAGGAGCATTCGCCTCCACATATCTGCCTCGGGTACTAGATTCCGGACTTGCCTCCTGATGACGGGCTTCTATTTCTTTTTTCTCACTCTCAGGGATATCATTCATCCAGATATAATAGTCGCTGTAACGCTGGTTAGGATCTTTCTCGGAAGACTCCTTGAACCAGGCACACTTGGTGCTGGAATGTCCTGCCACCAGGTCGAGACAAACCTTCATGCCACGCTTATGGGCCTCATTGACCAATGTAACCAAATCGGTATTGGTACCGAATCGAGGATCCACCTTGTAGAAATCGATGACATCATAGCCACCATCAAACCATCCCGACTCAAAGATCGGATTGAGCCAGAGGGCGTTCACACCCAGCGACTTGATGTAATCCAACTTGGAAGTGATACCCGGCAGGTCACCAATACCATTGCCATCAGTATCCATATAGGAAGATGGATAAATCTGATAGAAAAGTGCATCACTCAACCAAGCCGGTCCCTTCTTCTGTTCTGCCTGAACAGAAAGTGTGGTTGCCGCCAAAGCAGCAACCAACAACATTTTATTCATTCTTTTCATGAGCATAATTATTAATTCAAGAAAACTTTCTTTCATAATAACTCAAAATTCTGCATTTTATTGTGCAAAAATACTAATTGCAAATCCGCCACCTGCAACAGAGTTCAACTTCAAGACAGACTTGCTGGTCACAGTCTTCTTGGTGATGACATAAGCCTGAGGATTTGTCTTGTAGTTGGCATTTTTGCGATTGCAAATTTAATAGTTTTTTTCGAGTTTTCCTAACCTCATTAATAAAATAGTGGAACAAAAACGACAAAAAACGCAATAACAACCTCATTAACAACAGGTTTCCATAATCTTCCATACTATTGAAAGTGGATGGAATAAACATACAGCACTCTTTATCAGGTACTTATAAAAATCACCAATAATATTTTTCCACTTTTTCTTTGCAAGCACTCGGTTTATACCTTATTATTTAGTAACTTTGCATCCGAAAATGACAGATACGCATTTTCATAACTAACAATTTAATATTCATAAGAAATAATATTCACAAGAAACATGAAACACTTCATTCTATCCTGCGCACTGTCGATGGCGGCTATAGCCACCTCCAGCGCACAACAAACTGGTAAGTTGCCCGTCTACCTCGACAACACCAAACCAGTAGAGCAACGCATCGACGATGCCATTACCCGCATGACGCTGCAAGAAAAGATTCGCATCATTCATGCACAGAGTAAGTTTTCTTCTGCAGGAGTTCCCCGTTTGGGATTTCCTGATTTCTGGACAGATGACGGTCCTCATGGTGTTCGCCCTGATGTACTGTGGGACGAATGGGAGCAGGCTGGTCAGACCAACGACTCCTGCGTTGCCTTCCCTGCCCTCACCTGCCTGGCAGCATCCTGGAACCCACAGATGAGCAGAATCTATGGAGAATCATTAGGCGAAGAAGCTTTGTATCGAGGAAAAGATATGATCTTAGGACCTGGCGTGAACATCAACCGAACTCCGCTTAACGGCCGCAACTTCGAATATATGGGTGAAGATCCTTACCTGGCAAGCATTATGGTTGTACCTTATATCCAGGGATTACAGTCTAAGGGAGTATCAGCCTGCGTGAAACATTACTGCCTCAATAACGACGAGGAATACCGTCATCAGGTAAACGTCATCGTGAGCGACCGTGCCCTCCATGAAATCTATCTCCCAGCCTTCAAGGCTGCTGTAGAGAAAGGAAAGACTTGGGGAATCATGGGTGCATACAATCTCTACAAGAACGAACACAACTGCCACAACCAGTGGACTCTGAACAAGATTCTGAAGGGCGACTGGAAATATGACGGCGTAGTGGTAAGCGACTGGGGAGGCGCACACGATACTGACCAAGCCGTGAAGAACGGGCTCGACATAGAGTTCGGCACATGGACGAATGGATTGACTATGGGTGCCAGCAATGCCTACGATAATTACTACCTTGCCGTACCATATATAAAAGGTATCCAGGAAGGTAAATACACCACCAAGGAATTGGATGAAAAGGTGCGCCGCGTATTACGCCTCTTCTATCGCACCACCATGAATCCGAACCGTCCTCACGGTTTCCTCTGTTCTGAAAGCCACTATGCAGCAGCCAGACAGATTGCCGAAGAAGGCATCGTACTACTCCAGAACAAGAACCATGTGCTTCCTATCAATACCCAGAAGGCACAACGTGTTTTGGTAGTAGGAGAAAATGCCGTGAAGATGATGACCGTGGGTGGAGGCAGCTCTTCTCTCAAGGTACAGCGGGAGATTTCGCCACTCGATGGATTAAAATCACGACTGGAAAAAGATAATGTGGAAGTGGAGTTTGCCAGAGGTTATGTAGGTGATGTTAGCGGAAATTACAATGGCGTAACTACCGGACAGAATCTGGAGGACAAACGCAGCGAGACTGAGCTGATAGCCGAAGCCGTAGAAAAGGCCAAGCATGCTGATTACGTGGTGATGTTTGGCGGCTTGAACAAGAGCGATTATCAGGATTGCGAAGGTCACGACCGCAAACAGCTTGAATTGCCATACGCTCAAGACAAGCTCATAGAGGCATTGGCTAAAGCCAATAAGAACTTCATCTATGTGAATATCTCGGGTAATGCAGTGGCTATGCCTTGGAAAGAGAAGGTAGCAGGTATCGTACAGGGATGGTATATCGGTAGCGAAAGCGGTGAAGCTCTGGCTTCTATCCTCACCGGCGACAAGAATCCTAGCGGCAAATTACCATTCACATGGGTAAACTCATTGCAGGAAGTGGGTGCCCACGCATTAAACACCTATCCGGGCACCTGGCGCAAGGAAGGTGGAGCCAAGACTGAGGGCAACATCATTGATGAGGAGTATAAGGAAGGCATCTACGTAGGTTATCGTTGGACTGATAAGAAAAACATCAAGCCAGCATTCGCCTTTGGACATGGATTGAGCTACACCCAGTTTGCCATCTCTAATCTCCGCTGTGACAAGAATCTGATGAATCAGAATGACTCTATCACCTTTACCGTGAATGTAAAGAACACTGGCAAACGTGCCGGTGCAGAAACCATCCAGCTCTATATCCATGATGTAAAGGCTTCTGTCGATCGCCCTTACAAGGAGCTGAAGGGATTCCAGAAGGTTTACCTGCAGCCGGGAGAGAGCAAGGATGTAAACATCACCATCAATAAGCAGGCACTCAGCTTCTATGATGAAACTGCTGCATCTTGGAAGGCTGAAGCAGGCAAGTTTGAGGCGCTCGTCGGAAATGCTTCCGATCAGCTGAAACTCAAAAAGGCGTTTGAACTGAAATAAAACAAAAAAAGGTTCCTTTGGAGATTATCAAACTCCATCAAGGAACCTTTTATTTTTGTACCCAGTATAAGTTTGCACTAAACTTATACCGAATATCATCTCATTCCGATTTGCTTTACCTTTGTTTCAAATTCATCTCTTTTACAGATGGCTCCATTCTTTAGGAATACTAAAAGTACTACAGATACTGCTATCATCAGTTTAAGCTGCCGGTTACTCTGCGTAATTTCCTTCTTTAACAGAAAAAGCAATCCACATTTTCACCCTTCATCCTATGTGGGCTCCAGTTTTTTATTACTTTTGCAAAACAATGTCATTTTTTATTGTTAAATACCGTTAATACAATAAACCATCTCGAATTTTAGAAGTCCAAATGATGGTTTTGGTAGAAACCATGACTCTCTTCGTGTCGAATTAACTCCATTTTAGTATCATACTTTTTGTGTATATAAATTAATAATAAGAATAACAAGAGATAATCCGATGAAAAAAATGATGAGTAATTATTCAGGAAAACTACAACAACTGCTTTGTTTGCTGATATGTGTGCTGATGGTAGTGGTCGTCAGTATCCGTAGAGATGGCAAGGTGGCAGGACGCTATGTGAATCAGCAACAGACGGTCTCGCCAAAGACAGAGCCAATGGCTGTACTTGAAGATGGTTCCGTGCAATTGAATACTACAGAACTTGGAAAAGACATTGTAGGCTACGGAGGCATCGTGCCATTGGAGATTACCTTGCAGGATGGCAGGGTAAAGAGTATCAGAGCACTTGCCAACTCAGAGTCTCCCGATTTCTTTACTGAGGCTTCTGCCCTTCTGACAAAATGGAACGGCAAGACGATAGAAGACGCTCAGAAGATGAAGGTGGATGCCGTTTCTGGTGCGACGTTCTCTTCGAAGGCAATCATCGGAAACGTGCAGCGAGGACTTCAATATGCAGCCAAGAATCCTGTAAAGACTTCAATATGGTCAGAGTTTGATTTCTCTGCAAAGGCTATAGCCGGACTGATTGTTGTGCTCATGGCAGCCATCGTACCGCTTTTCATTAAGAACAGACGATATAGGATAGCTCAGCAAATTCTGAATGTCATAGTGCTTGGATTCTGGTGCGGTTCTTTTCTGAACTATACATCAATCATCAGCTATATGTCAAATGGCATGAACGTAGTGGTATTGATAGTGCCGGTCATCATGCTAATCACGGCATTCGTATATCCACTCTTCGGCAAGAAATCATACTATTGTACGCATGTGTGTCCCTTCGGTTCTTTGCAGGAACTTGCAGGGAAATGCGTAGGATATAAAATCAGAATGAAACCAACGACAGCCAAGCGCATAGATTGGCTCCGCCAGATTCTGTGGGCCATACTCATGCTGTGTTTGTGGACGGGTATATGGTTCGACTGGATTGATTATGAACCCTTCTCTGCCTTTGTATTCCAGTCGGCATCATGGGTGGTCATAGCCATCGCCATAACCTTCGTGGCACTCTCTACGGTAATTATGCGACCATACTGTCGCTTTGTCTGTCCTACGGGTTCGCTCTTGAAATACAGTCAATATTCTATTTTAAAGAAAAAGAAATAAAAATAAATCGGTTATCCTGACGAGCCGGAGCAGTCAAAAGATAAATGGGATACCAAGAAGATTACCTACGGAATACCAAATTAGCGCATACCTAAAAATGATGATTTTCAAATGCCGCTTTGCTTATTACAGAATAATTTTGTAATTTTGTGCCATATTATTATAGGATACAATAAATACAATTATGAAGAAAAGAACATTGATTTTAGCAGCAATATTAAGTTTAGGAATGGTTAGCAGCATGATTGCAACAACCAAAAGCTCACACTCTGGGGTAATGACCAAGGAAGCTGACGGAACTTACATCATCAATACCACCACGCTGTGTAAAGACGTAAAAGGATTTCGTGGCAATACGCCCCTTTCTATCTATATCAAGAAAGGAAAAATAGTAGAAATCAAGCCGCTTGCCAACAAGGAGACTCCCAACTACTTCAATAAAGTAAAACAGGGTTTGCTCAACAAATGGAATGGCATGAAAGCCAGCAAGGCTGCTACTATCCAGGTAGATGGCGTTACGGGTGCCACCTTCTCCAGCAAAGCAGTAAAGGAAAATGTAAAGCGTGGCATTGCTTATTACCAGAAGCATAAGTAGGGAAAGATTGATTCATAAAATAATAAATCCCGGCAGGAGATAGCATGCAGCTATTCTCTTGCCGGGATTTTTAGCAATATAGCTTAGCCCCTTGAATTTCCCTTTTTCCTGGAGAGAAACATAAAGCCCTTATTCCTCCCCATTCAGGCATTCGCTCGTCTCATAACTCTTCGTCATATCCTTTAAGATACCAATCATCTCCTGCCTCAGACTCTCGGGTTTCAGCACGATGATATTTCTGCCATGCCACAACAGTTCCTGAAGAAAATCACGGCTGGGGCGAACGGTGAGGGTATATTCCCGATACATTCCATCTTTCGACTC
>JAIJUV010000137.1 GCA_022732315.1 Prevotella sp. | reverse complement strand
TTTGTATTCCCAAAGGATATCTCTTTGAAGCCATAATCTTACTCTTTATAATCTAGGTACAAAGATACGGATAATATTTCAGAAAACAAGCGTTTTTCTTATTATTAACAATATTTCACTGCAAAAATAGAACCGCAATTTTTTCTGCTAAAGATACTTGCTCCAAAGAGCTACAGCCAGCAAAGCAATATCCAGGAATATTATGTACATTGGTATGTGATAAATCTACTTCTTTTAATGCTATTGCATTTTCAAAAGCAGAAGAATTTAAACTTTCCAAAGAACTTGGAAACACTATATTTTGCAAAGAGCTGCAATCCTTAAAACAATCATATGACAGACTCTTGATTTTAGTATCAGACAAATCCATTTCTGCCAAAGATGACATACCCTGAAAATCTTTACCAGAAAGAGTTTCTAAAGTAGAAGGCAAGTTTAAGCTAACAATAGACGAACATCCCTTAAATGCATTATTAGTTGATTTTCAGTATTATACGCTCTAAACGGTAGAAAAGTGACCGTATGGATTCTGATTAAATACGAAAAGGTGAAAATTTAACGTTTTTAACTTTCAATTACATAAACAATCACAAAGATATAAATGAAATGGGGGCGTATGCGCCGAAACTATAATGTGAGTATATGTCTTAATGAACAATAGTGCCGGATCTTGCAAAGGTTCGAGAATATTCCACGCAACAAGCACTCGCTATCAATGTACAGCCGACAGAATGCAATCAACCATGAATGGATTAATGAGTTTCTGAACGAGGCTCACTCACAGGGTTTGCAGTTAGTCCGTGCCCACTTCAATGTCATGGCATTAGGTGAGGATTTGGAAGTTGAAACACGTACGTAATGATGTCGGCAGTCAATAGGCAAGCACGGAATGTGTACCACGCTACAAGACAGCGGACTGCCCGACACTCTTCTGGGCTGCGATAACCAGCAACGATGGCGATTTCCCGTCAGAGGAAAGTCTCCATACCTTCATTGAGCAGTCGGTGTGCCTCTTTGCAGAGGAAACCAACTATATGGATTCTCTATCACCGTTTGGCATCAAGATGACAGACCGCATCAGTGGCAAGCCGCTGCACATAGACATCTTTGACCTGCCGATGAGGAAAGGCGTGACAACCAACCGCAACAAGCTCGCGCTCGGACCTTCAGGAAGCGGAAAGTCGTTCTTCATAAAGCACCTCGTCAGACAGTATTACGAGCAAGGCACGCATGTGGTCTTGGTCGATAGGGGAAACTCCTACCAAGGACTCTGCGAGATAATCAACAGAAAGACATGATATCTACTATACATACACGGATAAGAGTCCCATCTCATTCAATCCGTTCTTCACCGAGGATAAGGTCTTTGCATCGAGAAGCGAGAGAGTATCAAGACATTGCTCCTGGCACTTTGGAAGAAGGACCATGAACCTGCCACACGAGCAGAGGAAGTTGTCTTGTCAAATGCTGTATCCTTGTTTATCGGCAAACTGAAAGAGGAAAGCGACATCGTTCCATGCTTCAATACTTTCTATGAGTTTGTCGGAACGGAAGAAAGTCTGTGAGATAGACTTCGATATAGACGGATTTCTCAACGTGCAGGAACCTTACTACAAGTGTGGCGAGTACGACTTCATCAAAATAAAATCCACATTGTTTCATCTCTCTTTTCAGAAAAGAAATATGAACCAATGTGGATATAGTGTGATTATGTTTTTGAAACATAAGGCATTAATTCTGTATCAAAATCTTAAATGTATTGTTACCAATACGTAAAATAAATAGTCCATTTTTATTTACATTGATTTTATTTGCATACCCATTATATATAGTATCTCCAGTCACGTCATAAAGTCTTTTAACTATATTGGAATTACAATTTTCTATAACTATGGTTCTGTTTACGACAGAAATGTTACACTTTGAAGAGTCAACCGATTTTATGCCAGTTGTAAAAGCATCATCGCCCAATTCTGTTATCTCGATTTGATTATTTTTTAGCCTATAAGTAGGACTACTAAATATTTTGTCATCCTTGTTTTGAACTTTAAATTGGAATAAATATGATAGTTCTGGGACCAATGAAGAAAACTTATAGGACACTCGCTCTGTTGAATTAATGTTTGACAAATTAATTTCATTATAACTATCAAAACCCTCTATTTTATATCTTAACCATTTCTTTTGAATATCATTCTCACCCTTTATGATACTACAAGCCAAAATATTGCTAGCAAAATTTATTCCATAGAATCGAGGTTCTACTTCATTTACATTTGTATGTCGAGCATCTATTATTTTCCATGACCCATTTCTTGAATTATTTTTAGGGTCTCTGTATTTACTTAGTTGTAAACTTATGTAATATTGATACATATCACTTGAAATTGGTATTGTTACTGCATAGTCATAACCATTGTCAATACAAACACCATCAACATAAGATTCTGACTTGGTATCGGAATCTAAAGAGTTCTTATAGTAGAATCTTGCTCTATCATATTTATCACCAAATCCACCATTATCAACTTGGCTTCCCATTCCTCCAAACAAAGCGTGTACCATAGCTGCATTCTTCGATAATTGAATAATACCTTCACCGCCCCACATAGAGGTTTTGAAGTTTGATGCTTCTATTGCCCTAAATCTTTCTTCATCTTTAAAATAATAAGATAGCATTAAACTTGGAGAATAATTATACAATAAGCTATCTATTTTTATTGTTCCATCATCGCCAATTTTATAATACTTATCAATATCTTCTTTACTCCCTCCAAAACTATATTTTGCAACCTTTTTAATATAAATTTGTGGTTTGTAAGAACGTATGTTTTCTATGTTGTCGCATTTGAGAACCAGCGAGTATGGTGTCGCAGAGTCAAGAGATAACTCAGCGGCAATTGGTAGAGTCTTTACAGAAATATCATTGCTGACGAACTCGTAGCCATTTAAATTATATGCAACTTTAGCAATATAAGAACTATCCTCTTCCAAGTCAAATGCGGTAATCAGTCCTAAACTGTCAATTGGATAATTATTACTTGCATTTAAAGACTTAGAATATACTCGTAATGTTGCAGATGTGTTATCTATTCCTTTGGCATCGCAATTCTGCTTAAATGTTATTCTGTCGTACGAAGTTTCTACTAATGAGAATTCTATTTTAGGAGTTTGCGTAACAAAATTACCTACCTCTACATATTCAACAGGACGATCTTCTACAGTGTATTGATATTCTTGAGCTGGCAACAACTTAGCGATATGGATAGGTGATTTTGATACGATAGTTGAAATTTTATTACCTTGAACATCAGCTAACACACAATTGTATTCACTTTCGACATTATCAAAAACATATATATCAACACAACCATGTTGGGGAATGGCATAGGTAAAGAAGTTCTTTACGAAGTCCATCTTACCATCAATTTTAACCCATTTCAACAATAATTCATTTGTCTCTTTATATGAATCTATAAATTCATTTGCATCATCAAGAAAGGTTACTGAAGATAGGAGCGTTGAATTGCTATCTTTTTCAAAAAGAGGTATTTCGAAAGAAGCAGTAGCTGTACCGCCCACACGTTGAGCGGAAACACTTCCATCATTGTACATATTTGCAATAAAACAGTTCTTAATAGTTGCACAAATACCTGCAGCTGTTGCAATGGCATATTTCGCCTTAGATGAAATACTTCCATGATTGATGCAATTAAAAAATTGCATCTTCTTATCGGCATTGTTAATTTCCGCAACAATGCCTGATGCACAAGAGTAGCCTTCAGCTAATATTGATGTTACATTTCCATTGTTTATCAAATTGAACAAGTTGGTCTTACTAACTTTAGCTGCTATGCCACCTACATATTGCCCATTATTTGAGATTTCTCCGTAATTATAGCAGCGATTTATGAGACTATTAGCTTGAGAACGTCCAACTATACCACCAGTTTCTTGAATGCAAGAACTAATACTCGGATATTTTACTGTAGATGTAATTGTACCTCTATTTGAGCTACCAAGAATTTTTCCTCCTTGTAGGTTACCACAAATACCACCTGTGATAGATATATATGAAGAACTTGCGATTATTTTTCCTTGATTCTCGCAACAAACAATAGAGCCATTATTGTAACCTGTAATTCCACCACTGCTGATAGCATTCTTGATGTCGTAGTCATATGTCGCACTTATTTTTCCTAGATTTTTACAATTTATAATACAGCCACTATTACTTGCGCAAATGCCTCCTATAACAGCACCTTTTTCTGAATTAACCGAATAAAATGAAATCTCTGCGTTATTGACACAACTCTTAATTATGCCATAGTTGTTAGCACAAATAGTTCCAACATTATAAGCTAATCTTATATAACCGCTTTCATCAATTACTAATGAATCAATGACTCCATAAACATTTGAAAATAGAGGATATTTTAAATTCTTTATTTTATGATTATTCCCTTTAAAGTAACCATAAAAATTCCTTGTAGTGGATTTTAGACTGGCTACATCAATATCTGTTCTCAACTCTATCGTGTCTGTAAACTCTGTTGGTGATTTTGACAAGTTCTCAATAAAAGAGTCAAACTCTCTTTGGTTTGTTATTAGAAGTTTCTTCGTATTTACTCCAGCATTGGACACGCAACAGCTGCAAGAAACAATCAAAACTAATAGAAATTTGTACAACTGCATAATAAAATGATAAAAAGGCGTGTAACCGTTCCAATGCTTGCCTTTCTATAGGTTACCGCCAAGTGACCTTCACGTACAACAAGCACGAAATAGTCCACGCCTTATGAGCGTGAACTTTCCTACTGCTTGTCCTCGTACGTTGAAAATTGGCGGTATTCATAGAAAGAGAACAAGAGCATTAAAGCTCAATATCCAAAAAGTATAGAACGGAAACGCTTAGTTAAAAAATTTGAGGTAAACCTCAGTTTAAGTCTCTATTGAGGAATAGCAATTCTAAGAATCGCACAATCCTTAGCGTTTCATTCTTGTGTATCTATCTGTTTCTTATTAAATCAATTTTAAGTTCGACAATCTGTTAATTTGCAACTCTTATGATTGGCATACAATCCGCACATTGTGCATTGCCTTGCAAAAATAGCTAAAAGTATCGGAATAAAAGAAGAAGTCCCAATAAATCAACGCAAAACATACGTAAAAAGGATAAATTTGAGCCATATTTCGTGTTTTGCTTATATAGGGATCAAATTCATACTGCGTTATTATTGTCTGTATACAAGCAGACACTGTACTTGATTATTGGCTATGTCTGTTCCTGATAGATAAATTACAAGACTACTACCTCGTGTTAAAAGTATTAGGGAGAGGCGTGTTTGACATACATCCTCTCCCTAATAGCTTATCTATCGTCTTAGTCCTCTTTTTCTTATAGGTTTCATCATCTTCGTTGCCTGTCGTAAACATAGTCTTATCCATTCTATCTTATCTTCATCCTTCTCATGTCCCCAATCCTTAGTATCGCCACTACCACCTAGGCTTTCAGCAAAGTTTGTTGATTCGTTGATATAGCTGATATACAAAAAGTACATTGCACAATGGATGATTTTATTCCCATAATTAATAAAGTTCATGGTAAAGCTATCATCAAAGAGACGGCTGTTATTCCCAACGTATTTACCATAGCCCATTATTGTTTAGTATGACGAATTCTCTGTGCTTTCTTCTCATCCTTTCTCATCAGATAAGGGGAAGGTGGCAGCTCTGGAAGCACATCATTTATAGCATCAATCTGACCCACCACCTTCAGCAAGAGAAGAAAAGTGGCTAGCGAAAGATTGCCTGCTGTTCCATTCTCAAACTTATGGATGGTGGTCAAGCCAAGCCCCGTAAGCTCGGCAACCTCCTTCTGGGTGAGATTGCATCGCAATCTGTATTCCTTGAATCTCACTCCCAGCAAACGTACTAACTCTGGAGTAGAATATTCATATAAATCTGCCATAATCTTCTATTATTTATCTATCATTATAATGATATTTATCCCTTATATCAGCCTTTATCTTCAATATACTGATATTTATGGTTGCAAAAATAATAAAAAGAAATCAAACTAGCAAGCTTTCAAAAGATTATTTTCTATCTTTCTGTTTTTTTCTGGAAAATGGCAGGAGGTAACTTCGATAGATTCCCCAAAAATATATTGAAAAACATAGGCTATCCCATCTTTTCCTTTCACTTACAACTATCTGATTATCAACATATATAGTTTGGTGACCTTCATCTGATGAACCCCACCAACTTTTCCTCTTACTTTGCTGAAAGTGATTACTGATTACGATTACAGTTCCATTTTCCGAACGATGTATGAGGGGTTATATGGGGAGGTATATTATATATATATCTATATAAATATATATATATAATATACCCTTCTTTAAAAGCTCCCTTCACACCTGATAAGACAACTAGCGGAAAATGGAACTGTAATCGTAATCAGTAATCAGTAATCGTAATAAGCTGTCAGTAAGCAGTAAGCAGCAGTCTGTAAGCACACTATGAGTTCTTACAAGAGAAGCTATGAGTTCGTACAAGAAAAACTATGTTTTCTCGTTACCAAAACTATGAGTTTTATCATATAACATAAAGCTCTAAAGCAGCCTAAGGAGAATAAGAGAGGTTGGAACGTAAACAGTTGGGAATGAGCAGATTTGCACAAAGTTGCCAAATCGGCATAAAGCAAGCGAGTGAGGAATATTGAA
>JAIJUV010000562.1 GCA_022732315.1 Prevotella sp. | reverse complement strand
TGGACAGATAAGTCGGTGATGATAGGTCGTTTTCAAAGAACACTTGCCTAATCCTTGCCAAAGGGACGATTAAAACATTACCTTGACTGGCGCACCATATATATACATTGAATACCCCTTCTCTATCTGTTGTTTGATGTAGTTGTTCACTACAGCAAAGGATTTACCACTACCCGGTGTACCTAACACGATGGTGGCACGGAATGGATTGACCACGTTGATCCATCCTCTCTGCCATTTCTTCTTGTAGTAGAAGCGAGTGGGCAGATTGACAGAATACTCGTTCTCCATGAGTTTGGTCTCCTGCATGAAACTCTCGTTCTCATTATTGAACACATCCTCCATGAGGTTGTGTTTTAAGAGTCTGCTCATCCAGAGTCCTCCCATCAACAGGCAGATATAACCTGCTGTCATTGTAAAGATGTACAGCGTGGCATTGCCCAAATGAGATATAGGCAACAATAATATCCACCAGTTGAGGAAGAACAAGAAGAAGCCAACTGCAAGAACCGTCCAAATCCTGTTCCAACTCATCTTTTCTGCTTTCACGCCTTTGGTTCCCAGACATGAGAGTGCCAGGAGCAGAAGCGAAAACAGCTTGGTATAGAGGATGGAATGGAATAAACCGCCTGTACGGTTGAAGTTGATCAGGATTCTGTCAACCACCCCGATTGTCACTCCCCAAATGTGCATTGCCTCGTAGCAATACCAATATACATTCATAATTGCGAGTATTATACTCACGGCACGGAGAAAATCCATGATTTTTCCCAATGCTCTCAAATCGTCTTCTTGTGCCATTGTTTTTTCTGTTTTGAAGTTATACAAATTGTTTTTGATTGAAGGCTGACTTTCTCCATTGCATAAGAAAGTCAACCTTGATAACACGATTAAAGATTTCGCCCTTTTCGTTTCTTCTTCTTTCTGCGCAACTCCCTGTCAAATGCAGCTTCCTGTGCTTCATTTGAAGGACCGCCTCCAGCCATAAGTCCAAGACCGCTGCCGTATTCATCGAACAAGCTAGAATCGTGACGCTCTTGTTCTGAGATTGCACCATCTTCCTTTGGAATGGTAAGTGGTATCGGCTGCTCATTCTCGTAAGGTAAGGTGAAGTGCTCCTGCAAGGCATTGGCAGAAAGATTCGTTCCAAGCCTTGAACCATTGAACACGCTTTGGGTGCGGTGGTCAATGAATG
>JAIJUV010000136.1 GCA_022732315.1 Prevotella sp. | reverse complement strand
TTGAGACATTAAATCGCTATAAAAGGTTTTCTGAGAGCCTTGATGCGAAAGCTGTGCTTTCCAACAAAGCATGGATAGTTTTTAATGATGAAGGCGAAAAGCAAGTGTATATCTTTCAAGAGGATGGAACCGTATTGATAACAACAAATGGAATTGGTTCTGTAAAGACTTGGAAATATATACCTGCAAACAAGTCTATTCTTATCAATGGTGACGGAAATCGTTTTGTGATGCTTCGTACGGCATTTGTTGACGAAAACATCCTAGCCTTTCAGTTGGATGGTACGGATAGATACGCTTTTATGATAGATGAAAACAATAAAGCGTTGTTTGCTCCAAAAACTTTGGAAGAACTAAATACATATTTAGTGGATAAACTAGATAAGGAAAAGCAGAAGCAGATTGAACAACAGAATAAAGACAATGAACTTGCAGAAAAAGCTAAACAAGAAGCAAATCGCGAAAGGGCAGAGAAAATAAAAGCCGAGATACAAATAAAATACCAAGATTCCAAAAAGACAAAGGCTATAATCTTTGGTGTTTTAGGCTTTCTTCTTTATGTTCTAGCAGCAGATGCTTGTTTGGGATTAAGAGATTGGCTTGGAAGCGTACTCACTTTAATATTTGCTATTACATCTACTTGTTTTTGCATATATTATTATAAACAAGGTGAACATGTTTTTGAACAAAAGATAAAGGAATATAAGGATAACAATCCTGATGATCCTTGTATAGTATATTTATAAGAGTACAAACTTGAGGCGCAAAAGATGCAACTTTGTCATCTCATAAAATATTAATTTAAAAAGGTTATAATTATGGTGTTACCAATTGTTTCAGTATTGATTGGCATAAGTTTGATGTATTACATCCGCCAGAAAAGAGCAGAAAAAGAGATGGATGAGATCGTTAATTCTATCTCGCCATCTAATGATAGCAATGAGAATATTGGTACTAGAGACTTGTGCCTTGAGTTGCTTCGCCAGCTTAATTGTGAAGTTCGTATAGAGCACGATGACATTTATTTCACGTATCAAAATGAGAAGTTTATGATAGAGGCATCAAACGAATCAGCCTTTATTACAATTTGGAATCTTCATTGGGATATGGTAGATTCGGAGAATCTCCAAGATGTAGAGAATATGAAAAAGGCTGTTAATCGTACTAATCAATTAGTGCATAATACGGTCTTGTATATGTCGTATGAGGAAGAAAAGTCTTATTATATTCTGTCTAAGTTGCAATGTTTGCTAATGCACAACATTCTAAATACAAAAGCCTATCTTGCTGCGATTCTTAATGACTTTTTCTGAACCAAACATTGTTACTCTCAGGTTCTTGATGAAATGGATAAAGAAGTAATGGATGGTACAAAATAGTACTCTATATTAAATAATGTGAAAAAATAGCTAATGGTTTGGTAGTATCGTAAGTCTTTTGTACCTTTGAGGGCAAAACAATTAACAGAAAAAGTCAATGCAATATCCTTTGATATCAGAATATGTTAGAGCCATACAAGATGCTAGTAACAATCTTGATGAGTTGGCTCATTTGGTACCAGTGCTAGATGATCATGGTGAACCATATCGTAGCAGTGGTGCGTTTGCTGTCGTGTTTAAAATGAAAGATGAACAGACTGGGAAATGCTATGCCTTAAAGTGCTTTACTGAAGAGCAAGAAGGTAGAGCTGAGGCTTATCGTAATATAGTCGATGTGGAGCAAAGTTTGGGGTTGCTTTTTTATTAATTATCAAAATGTACAATTATGAAGACTTATATAATAAATGAGTTTAGAAGTTTAAAGTCTATAGCCAATAAAAAGGATTTTGTTTCTTTTGTGCAAAATTCAGAATGGATGGTTTTTAATGAAGACAAGGATGAAATAGAAAAATTTATCTTTGTTGATAAAGACAATGTATTGATATCCTTTAACGGAAAGTCGCAATATGCAAAGTGGCATTTTTTTCCTGTTAATTTTTCTCTTATATTGGATACTAAAAGAGAAAAAATCTTGTTTAATATTCTTTTTTTCAATACAGATATAATTGTGTTAAATATAGATAGCACAAATTGTTTTTGTTTCTTGATTAATACGAAATCTAATAGTTTACAAGATGTTTCGTATGAAAAGATACAATGGTATCTGGTAAAAAAATGCGATATAGATATATTGTCAGAATTACAACGTGAGAAATATAATCAGGAGATAAAAATTAGAAAAGAAAGACAAATAAAACGTGATAAGCTCATACAAAAGCGTAATGATAAGTATTTGTTTATAGGTTTTATAGCTTTTGGAGTAATCCTATTTTTGTTTTTTATTGGAAATGTAATATACAATTATATAGAATATTGGAAAAAGCATCCAAAATTATATACAACAGAAATCAAAAATAGAAAAGCGGTTGATTTAGGGCTAAGTGTGCAATGGGCTTCTTGTAATGTTGGTGCAAACAATCCAGAAGAATCAGGTAATTATTATGGGTGGGGTGAACCTACTGGACAAGACGTTTGTGATGAGAAAGAACTTGTAGGAGATTTAAATAGTCGATTTCCTTCACGTGATGCGGAAACATGTCCACCACTTTATATCACAAATACAAAGTACGATATAGCAAAAGTTAATTGGGGCGGAAAATGGCGTATGCCTACAAAAAGAGAATGTAGAGAACTTATTACAAAATGTAAGATTATTTTGACAGAATTTAATAACAAAAAGGTGGCGAAAATAATTGGACCAAATAATAATTATATAATTCTTCCATCAGCAGGGTTTGTTGATGGAACTTCAGGAAATTGGATTTTGAAAGATAATGAATATTCAATATATTTATATACAGGTCAATTGTATTTTAATAACTGTTATCAATTTAATGACGATAATCCTGCTGCATATTTATTTATTGGTGAAACATACAATGACAATATGGATTTTGTTAGAAAAAGTAAAATAGATTGTATTGAAAGATATAGAATGCTTCAAGTTAGAGCTGTATGCGATTACGATAATTAGAAAATAATTCGACCTATATGGTTGAATTATTTTTGGAGCACATTTTAATTATAAAGACATGAATGAAAATCATTATTTTAATGGTCTTTTTATGAGGAAGAACTTGTGTTATTCCTCAAATGTTGCTCTTCGAAAAGAATATTATTATTGCATACAAAGCGTGTGTGGAAAAGCGTATTTAGAACGACATATTTTTCGTGGAAAGAGATGGCTCTGTTAGAATGAGCTGTCTCTTCTTCGTTGGAGAATTTGTCTATATTTTAACAATTAAAAATTATGAGTGTGAAAACGATAAAAAAAAATCTGATATGTATTTTGGGGATAATCATTCTACTTTTCCCTACTTTTATGTGTATAAAATCAGTTGCAGCAATTAATGATTTTGCCAATTGGGGTATTTGGGGAAATTGGATTAGTGGACTAGTTAGTTGCTTAGCTGCAATATTAATGTGGCAAATATTCAAAAAGCAGGATGATAGGATTTCAAAAAATCAAGTTGTAACTATCTTTTTTGATATGTTAAGGACGTTTCGTGAAATTCGTACAGTAAACATTAATAAAGAGATTGATCAATTAGTTGAGGAATATAATGGTCATTTTATATTGAATGTTCGAATAGAAAAACTCAATATTGCTAATATCAAATCAATAATGAAACTGTATATGGAAATTCACGAAAAAGGAAAATCCTTTCATTCATACTTTAGATATATAGAACAAATAGCTATTTATATAGATGATTATGAAAACCAACTAGATGAATCCAGTAAAAAAAAGTATGCAAAGCTTTTTATCGCATTACTTTCTCCAAATGAGATTCTCGTGATAAAGTTAAGAATATTTGTTGGTCAATATGAGGAATTTCGAATAACGACATTAGGTAAATTGTTGTTAGAGGATACAACAATAAGTGATAAATGTTGTTTAAATGATGTTATGGAAGTACTTTCTATGAATCTAGATATTCTGCCATTTAATATAAGTAAAGGGGCTAATGAAATAGATTTTGGAGATACGGATGTTTCTGGAATGAATTTTCTTGATGCATACAAATATTTTTTTGAATAATAAATGATTCAATACTCTTTGATGTTAGAATATGTTAGATTCGTACACGTACAAGATGCTAGCAACAATCTTGAAAAATTAGCTCATTTGGTACCAGTACTAGATTATCATGGAGAATCATATCATAGCAGTAAGGGCTTTGCTATCTCTCAATTGCAAAAAACGGCAGAAACATTGAGATTTAATTTTAAGAACGACGTTATCGAAAAAATACTTCAAGCATCAGGTAATCAATTAACTTTTGAGGAATATCTCAAAGGATTATATCACCAAGGAGTGATTGACATGGATGATTTTACGATTTGTTGGTTGTATGAATAGAAAAAATATGGAAAATGAAATTATAAAAGAACGATTCCTCGGCACAATCTATGGGCAAGCTGTAGGAGATGCCTTGGGACTGAGCACGGAGTTTATGTCCAAGCAAGAGGTGGATCGTTTTTATCCTAATGGGATAGAGGACTATTCACAAATCGTGCAGGATGATCATCGTCGTCGTTGGCAAAGAGGCGACTGGACTGATGATACTGATATGATGCTGTGCATCTTAGATTCCTTTGTGGCTTGTCAAAAGGTAGATATTCTTGATATTGCCAGAAGGTTTAAGGAATGGATGATGAACGGAGGCATGGGAATTGGTCGGCATACATATAATGTAATGGCTCTTGGCGACTATACTTCGGATCCACAGAAGGTTGCAGAGATTATCTGGAAGATGGGAAAGAAAAAAGCTGCAGCTAATGGAGCCGTCATGAGAACTTCTGTGGTAGGGCTTATGAAGGACAATGTGGCTAGTAATGCAGAGAATATCTGTAAGTTAACTCATTTTGATCCTCGCTGTGTGGGCTCTTGCGTTATCGTTTCTTCTATCATACATGCTCTTGTCTTTGAAGACAGAATCTTGGATTATGAAGATGTGATTGGCATTGCCAAACAATATGATGAGCGAATTGTTCCGTATATTGACTTGGCATATCATGAAGGTCTGGATTCTTTGTGTCTGGATGATGAAAAGAGTATGGGATATACGCTCAGAACTTTAGGGGCAGCCCTATGGGCTTATTGGCATGCAACCTCGTATAAAGAGGGTATCCTGAAGATTGTTTTATCAGGAGGAGATGCGGATACCAATGCAGCAGTAGCAGGGGCTATCCTGGGTGCTAAATTTGGAATATGCCATATTCCTGAAGAATGGAAAAGTGGTCTTCTCTATGCTTCTATGCTCCATAACAAGGTGCAGGATCTCTACTCAATGGTCTGATAAGATGGCGCTGTATCGGTTTCTGTACTGCACCATTGACATCTTAAAAGTCATTGTTGTCATGTTATGATTTTAATGATAATCTCTTTTTATAATCATAGTCATTCCCGAAAAGTGTCATTAATGACAAAAAACGGGAATGTTTAATAGATTTAAACTTTTGGCTTGTTCTATAAAATCCATGTGTATGCTTCTGTATCAAAAAGCGTAGAATCCTGCTGGCATCACTGCCAGCAGGATTCTACGCTTTCCCTATTATTCTTAATATGTCGTCTGCAAATAGAACTCTATTGAACTCTACAGAGCCCTTGTGAATTCTTATTCAGCATTTGTCTACTGTTCTGTCTCTGCAGACTCCTGCTGCTGAGTTGTCTCCTCCTGGGAATTCTCCTGTGGAGTCTCCTGAACAGTAGCTGGCTGCTCTGCCTGGGTGTTCTCTTCTGTTGCTATAGGAGTATCAGTCGTTGTTTCGGCTGGTGTCTCCTGCTGAGTAGAATCCTCAGTGGTAGCCTGTGGCTGGATAGGAGTGCCAACTTCTGTTGTATCTGAAGGAGCATCCGGAGCCACGGTATCAACTGGTGCTACCTCTGCGTTACTTACCATTCTGCTTGATGCAAAAACGTTGCTTACTGAAACCATTACCATAGCTGCGATAGCTGCAAACATAAACTTCTTCATAATCGTATATTTTTTTTATTGTTACTATTTAATGTTACTTACTTACTTACTTTCTTTGTGGATTCATTGTCGAACCCGCTATTCATAGTCACAATCTGCGTGCCAAAAAGAAGGGTAAAAATGATATAAGTTGATTATCAGATGATTATGCTTTGTATACCAAAAATAGATGGTGTGGAAAATGAGGAAAGTATGTGGAAACATTCCCCGAAAAGTTGGGGAATGTAAGGTACCCAACCATATAATAATAGGTAAGCTATGATTATCAAAAGAAAGAGTCCACTCATGACGAATGGATTCTTTCTCCGATTTCTATAATTGTTCCATCAAATCTGGCTTTAGCAAGAAATCCATTAACCCGACAATATAAAAGCCATTGTTGTCATGATATGGTTTTATGTCATCGCGCATTATGATTATCTTCTTAAAGGAATCGTCGATTCTTTTTAATGAAGCGCATTCTTGCTCTCTTTTTGCATCATCAGGCATTGCAAATGCTGATTGGATATAATATCTACGGTCTGCCATATTTGCAACGAAATCCACTTCCAGTTGTTTGCGTTCTTTTGCAGTCCTTGCCTCTACCATACCCACATCAACGCAAAAGCCTCGTAAACGAAGCTCATTGTATATGACGTTTTCCATGATATGATTCTCTTCCACTTGTCTAAAATTCAGTAAGGCATTGCGTAGTCCGATGTCTTGGAAATAGTATTT
>JAIJUV010000561.1 GCA_022732315.1 Prevotella sp. | reverse complement strand
CATACTACAAACGACTATGATTAATTACAGCATCGTAATGCGTAGCGTGAACGCAAATCTTCTGGAAATCAACCAGGCTAAGTCACGCATCAACCAGGCGAAGAAGGAAGGTAAGACTCCTGACCCAAAGGACCTGGAACTCGTGAAGACCGAGAAGCAGAATGCTTTCGCCATCTCACAGTACACCGACATCATGACCATCGAGAAGTTTGCCAAGCACATCACTTCACATGGTAGTGTTTATTCGAGAGCTGACATCAGCGCTATCCTCTACATCGCCGTAGACTGCATGCGTGAGATGTTGCTCGAGGGCAAGAAGATTCGTCTGGGCGACCTCGGTGACTTCTCTCTCCTGCTCACCTCTAAGGGTGCCGAGGACGCAGATAAGTTCACTGCGCAGAACATCACTGGCGTAAAGGTTCAGTGGGAACCTGGTCAGGAGTTCAAGAACCTGCGCGATGACGCTGAGTTCAACCTCGTAGCCAGCCGCAGTGCTCAGGCAGCCGTCATCAAGGCGATCAAGGAGGGCAAGACCAGCGTGGACCTCAACGCACCAACCACTCCGGATAATACGCCTGGCGGTTCTACCCCAGGCGGTTCAAACACCGGTCAGACTGGCAGCGACGGCCAAGGCTCAGAATCAAGCGGCAGCACTGGCGATACAGGCGATGGCCTTGAATAGCCCAAGGATAGACTGGCTAGGGTGCTAGCCCCTAGCCCAGCCTATCCGCCCCCACAAAGTTAACATTTAACATTTAACATTAAAAATCAAACGAAATGAAAAAGGACTCTTGGAAAACAATTCTTCAGATAGCCATCAGCATTCTGACCGCTATCGCTACTACGCTCGGAGTAACGAGCTGCATGGGATAAAGAAAAGGGTGTCTACCTTATTATTGTAAGGAGACCCAGCCATAAATAAAAATCGACCGCTCACCTCAGAAAATTTCATGAGGAGAGCGGTCTTTTTCGTTTCTACCAAGAAATCCGGTCATGAAGGGTCAAAGTCATTAAGGGTCATTATCATTTTCAACCCCCCAAAGAACCCAGTCATTTCCGGTCACGGTCATTTTCGGTCATTAAGGATTTCGGTTTTCAAAATGTCCCTCAAATGTCCCTCTATCTTATAAAATAAGGTTAAATCAAGTTCGCCCTGCAAACAAAATCCATCCATATAATCACTTTTCTGAATATTTTTT
>JAIJUV010000135.1 GCA_022732315.1 Prevotella sp. | reverse complement strand
AAATGTCACGTTGTATATCTTGTTCCCTGTTGTTCCTTCTTTCTCTGTGTCAAGCTGGAAGGTGATGCGAGGAGGATTGGTTCCGTCTGGGAAGGTATAGTGATATACTCTTCCGTTTCGCTTGCTGATTTCCGTGGTGTTGATAAAGGCTTTCTGTCCGCCTACGGATGTTCCTTTTATTTCTTCTTTTTTTGTATAATCAGCATAGAGGGTAGGGAAGAGCCGTCCGTATCCTGTTCCAGTTGTGCCTGTGCCTTCCGCCTCACCATGATAAGTAAAACCTTCTACTTTTACATCGGTGAACTTCTGGTTCTCGTAAGCTCCCTTGGCGTCCCATTGAATGTCGAGCTTGCTGGCGAGCCTGCCTAGAACCATGCGCCAGTATCGCTTGGGGCTGCTGGTGGTGTTTGAGTTGAATTCCACGGGAATCAGCCGGTTGTCGGTCAGCGTGTTGTTGGCAACATCCACTTCAGTTGCATAACCAGTGGCTACGCTGATGAACTTGGCTATATCCATCGTATTGCTGGTTTTGTCACATGCGTAGTCGTTGGAAATCTGTAAGTTATAGATGTCTGCATTGTGGTCATTTTTATCTTTTGCTATATTGTTTAAGGCATTCTCCAGATTCAATCCTTCGCCATTGCTATAGGTTACACCATAAACGCAGCAGGTGCCTGGAGGCAGATAGATGGTGTAGTCGTGATAGCCGTTGGTATCGGCAGGAGACAGGGTAGAGGTGGAATGGCTTACCGGCGTTTTACGGTCAAATTCATCTTTGCTGAAGGTATCGTAATACACCATGGTGCTGGCTGAACCGTCATAGATATCTTTTCCCGTTGTCTTTACCGTATAGGCGATGATAATGGTCAGCCGGTCCCAGTCCACCTTGTCGTGGGTGTCTTCTCCCGGGTCTCCGACGCGGGTACTTGACTTGTCGTTAGGCACGGAGAGGGTGAGCGAGATGGGAACCAGCGTGTCCTTTGGTCTCTCCTCGCCCTGCTCGCTTCCGCTGCATCCTGCCAGCATGATAAGCGATAGTATCGCAAATATGTATTTCGTAATATGATTCATGTATCAAATCTTTATAGCCGTTGAATTCTTCACTCTTCGTTCTTCACTCTTCACTTACTTAAATCTCCACATCGTGGCTTCCGCCCGGTTTCCAGTCGAGTTTCACGCTTACGCCTACGGCGGTGTTGCTGGTAGAGAGCGAACCGTCTTCCTTCAGTCGGGTCTTGATAATCTTAAGCTTGCCGGCTTTCAGCGGTTCGTTCATGGTGAAGATGGTTTCGGTGTATTTGCCGTTCACCTTGGCGATGACGTGGTAGCGCCATTCCGGTTTGATGCTCGGGAAGTTGACAGTATAGAGGGCATCGTGGGTTGGGATGGAGTTGGTGATGAAATCCTGGTTGATTCTCTTCGCCCTGACCATCGTGTTGAGGCTGGAAGAATAGGTGCTGTCGTTCACCTGGAATTGGGTTGCCATGCCTTCTACGAATCCCCAGAGTTCGGCGGGTTGCACCTTGCTCTGGTCGATAACCACCACAGCAGAGCTGTTTGCCATATAGAGCGTGGTTTGCAGGTCGTGTTCGAAATCGTTCTCGTCGATGGTGAGTCGGGAAGTGAACAGTCCGATGTTGTGACTGTTGATAGTGTCTTTTGCCTCTTGCTGCAAAGCGAGTGATTTACAGGAGTTTGCGTTGATAATCTTTACGTTGTCTGCGCTTCCTGTATTGGCGAGAGAGAGGTTCTGATAGTTGTTGCGTGGCAGATAGATGGTGTAGGATACCGAGTTGGCACCCATCTTGTTTGCCTCGTGGTGGGAGAGTTCTTCGCCTACGAAGAAGGAGAGGTCGTTGTCGTGGGCATGGTCGGTGAATACCTTGCTGAGTGCCTGTTTCAGTCTGGCAGCAATCTCCTGTTCTTCGATGAGATTCAGATCCACGTCAATCACGGTGTTGATCTGCGTGTTGAGCTGCAGATTATATTGTATCTTATAGTCTTTGCCGCAGTCGCTCATATCTTCATCAATGCATGAAGATAAACTTGCGATGACGCTGATGGTCATCACGGCTGCCAGTAAAGTGTTATATAGATTTTTCATTGTACTTTTTGCATTCTTAATGTTCGACAATCTTCCTCCACAAATATGATTATAATTTGCGATTTCTATTGCACACTACACGAAAGTTCAGCAAATAGCTGTGTATAAGGTTGTTATACGAGTGTAGTGTGACCGTTGACACTACACGAATACTACACTACATTACACGGTGCGAGATGAGTGTAGTGTGGTGTAGTGTTAGTGTAGTGTCGATACCCACATTACACGGCTATAAGATGCTGATAATTAGCAAAATGCAGCGATTTAGTGTAGTGTGCAATAGTTTTCGAGATTTCTGCGTATGCTGCGATACGCTGATTTCGAAAGCCCGTTTCCGAAGGCAAGTGTAGGCGATAGCGAAGTGGAATTCCGCTCTTTTCGCAAAGTGCCTAGGCATGGCAGCTAACTGCCGTAGTTAGGACAGAAAGTTGCCCCAGCTAGGGCAATTTCGTGCCTTTCTGAGGCGCAAAACGGGATAAGGCACAGTTGCTTGCCTGTCAAGCCCCTTTTGTGTTTCTAGAAAGTTCCCCCGCACGCCCTTTAAGAACGTGTGGGGGGATAAGCTATCGTTTTATTCTATCTGGTTTAGAGTTCTACATCGAATTTTATACCTTCCTGCCATGTAAGATCTACTGCAAGACCTACGTTGATCTTTGATGTACGCATATCAGGGATATGGTTGTATGCCTTCTTCAAGTTTGTGATGGTGAAGTTGGCAACAGTGGTGTGATCCTTGACGAATACATGGTTTATATTTTCACCCTTTGGCTGTGTTGCTGTAGAAGCCTCAGGATCCAATACTCCAACTAAATAGAATCTGCTATCTTTAGGAATCAAACCTTCTGCACCATAGAAATCGCCCATGTTATTTTCTAATTCAACTGTCACATACACCTTGCTTTGTCCTGGAGCTGTAGTTGATGAATTTCTATTGTCCAAAACCAAAGTATAGTTCGGAGCGGAGTCAGAAGTTTTGGCTGCTATTCCATAATTCATATTTCGGTCATAAATCGTATGATCAAATGTTGCGCTAGAAGCAGGTTCGAAATTCCATTCTACTCCCTGAGGCTGACCTCCAATCAGAATACCTTTTACTGTTATTCCGTCTGTAGGAACCGTTAGGGTATTGTCTGCTGTGTTTGAACCTAGAATTTTATTAGCATTATCTGCTAGTCTTGCTTCTTTACAGCTTATCTTGGTTTCTAAGCATGCTACACCATATTGTACAGGCTCCTTTAATACTACTAATGTGGTGTTGCTTTTAACAACTTCTCCGTATGAATTCCAATCAGCTGTATTTCGTAACCATGCGTTATAGTCTGGTAACTGGTTAAGTTCACTTAAAGTTGCAGAAGTTCTAACAGGAGAACTTACGAAATATGCCAATTCTGATGGGTAAGTAATTGTCTTGTGGTCAACAAGATTACCTCCTGTTGGCATTTCTGGAGTAACTTCCTTATATGAAAAAGTTCTGTTTGAATCGTCAAAATTCAATACTGCTGCACCATCTGGTAAATCAAGGTTTCTCGGAAATCCAGTGGTGGTGTTGAAATCATTTGTTGTGCAATTGTTCTTGATGGCTTGTGTCAACTCTTGAACATCGGCGAGCTTTTGTGTTTCGACAGCAGCCTTTAGGTCATCTATAGCGCGTTTAACAGAATTCTCAGAGCCTGCACTTAATCTAATGAAATTAGTGTATAACTTCTGCAGAATCTTACGTTCCTCTTCTGTTCCGTATGAGGTAGCTTCGTTAATATTTGACCATTTAATAGTAGCTCCGCTAACGGTTACTTCCGTTTGTGCGATTGCATTCAGCTTGGTCAGGATTTTACTACCTTTATCAGTAAAGTCATTAGCACTATGAATTGTTTCCAAATTAAAATTGATCTCCGATAATTTTGGCTTTGCTTCATCCGTAAATTTGGTATAAATAGGTGTCAAAGAACCTGCATCGAACATAGTCTTTATGCCAGTTGAGGGGGTAGTAATCTTCTTGGATGCTCTTGTATACAAAACCATATGAGTTGTACCTACCGGAATTGCAATGTCACTATAGAGTCGGCGTTTAGCATCGTTATCGTTAGTACCTATGTTATCTCCAATTCTGATAGTTCGGGTAGAGGTCGCTTCTGAAGTAGGATCCTCCCCGAACGCAAACATTTCCAAATCTACTAATCCCAAGAAGTTATTGTAGTTTTGGGTATTTTCCGCAGTCATACGTGTTGAAACTCTGGCATTTCCGCCCTCATTATTTCCTGCATACGGAATGTTCAGGTAGAACTGTGTCTTCACCACCTGTCCTGCCACACCTGATCCTCCTGCCAGAGAATCTTCTGAATCTGATGAGCAGGAAGTGAATCCTGCTGCGCTTGCAAGAAGCATTGCACTTGCCAAGCTAAATAGCTGAAATCTTTTCATAACTTTAGTCAGATTTTAGTATGTAAATAATCTTGTTAATTAAAAATTCTATCATATTGCATGAGGTTCTTCTTCGCCTCCTCATCGCCAGCCTCCATCGCCTGCTGCCAGTAACGGCGGGCGGCTTCTCGGTTGCCCGTCATGTAGTAGGCTATGCCGAGAGCGTTGGCGGCTCTCTTGTCGGCCTTTACCTTCTGCAACTCCTTCAACGCCTCCAGGTAACGCTCCGACTTGAGCAACTGGGTGGCTAGGTTGATGGTGGCCGCCGCCTCGTCTGGTACGTAATCGTAGTAGATGCGGAGGAAACCGGAATTGCGCTGGTTGCCCAGAATCTTATCACGAAGTTCTGCCCATGCCCTGCCTTGGTCGATGCTCTTGATGCGACGCTCCCTGCGGTCGGCATCAGGCTCCTCATCGATAATCCTCAGCAGTTCGTCCCGGCATTTCAGGTCGCTCTCCCTGATACTATATCGGAGTTCTGCCCAAGCCTCTCCGCCGTTGTTGCACTCGAAGAGCGAATCGGGGAGCAAGGTGCGCTGCTGGATATAATCCTTCAATGCCTCTGCTCGCTTACCAGCCAACTGTTCGTTAAATTTCACGGAACCATCGATGGATGCGAGACCCACTATCTGGATAATCTTCACCGAAGAAGTGGTATCCTTCATGATGGCTTTGGTGATGTCGATAATCTGGTCGAGCACCTTATTATTATTGCGGAACTCCTGCGTAATCTCTGCCTTCGACTTCGGGAAGAAGATGTAGAGTGCTCCTTCTTCCTGAGTCAACACCAAATCCTTGGTGTAAGGGCGATAGTTCTTAATGTCTTGAAGCACAGGATTGTTCTTCTGTAACTCGCCCGCCTTGCCCGTGTTGTCTTCTACGAACGAGAGGGCTGGGATAAACTGGATATCGTTGAGCGTGCAGCTATCCTCCGGAAGAATAATCTCCTGCGACTCCTTCTGGCGGCAGTTGTCCATGCGGTCGGTAGGACCGATGTTGTAAACCAGCGATACCGCCAACTTGGTTGGCATCACGAAAGTCTTGTTTTTTTTCTCGATAGCTGTACCGCATTTTCCGTAACAGTTGTATTTGGTATAGCGTGTGAAGCCCACTCCCAGTCCCAGCGCCGTTTCCAGGTTCCATCTGTTGCTCTTTCCGAGCGACCAGTCGTAACCATACACCAGTCCTACGGCACCCAAGTCGCCTTGGAACCGATGCTTTTTTAGCTCTGGAAAAAAGCCGAAGGGGAAGTGTACGCCGCCCGCATTGTAATGCGAGTAGAGTATGTTGGCTCCCAGGAAGTGCCCGATGTAGGGGCATCCGAGCCAGTATCTGATTTCCGGTTGTATCGCAATGTGCTTCAGTTTCTTGTTTCCACTATACGTAAATGTGTTCCATCCTAATGATAGATCCATCGACCATCGGTTAGATAGTCTGGTTTCTGCAGCGATATTGGGTGTTGTTGTTGCCCAGTATGCCAGGTTCGTCTTCAATCGCCAGTCTTGTGCCAGCGTGGAATTCATTGTAAGAGTAGAAATCAAGAGGAGCAGCATGCGCAGTCCTTTAATTCTATTCATGAATCGGTCTTCTTTAAATTGTTCTTAATCTTCTTTATAGTTCTTAGATATACCGTTTTTTGTGCGGATATATCGTTTTTTATGTCGGATATACCTGATTTTGCTCAGAATATACCATTCAAGTTAGTATAACTTTCATTTATTCATAGGCAAAGGTAGCAAAAAATCCGATAGCTTCCAAAAAAACGGGGGGGGGTAATTTTTGTATTTTAGATTTTCTTAACTATATAAAGAAGCGTGTGCGTGCACACATGCGCCCAACGTGTGTATGTATATTATAAGGAGTTTGATGGGGAATAACGAGTTAAAATGTTTAAGACTGTTAAATTTGAGATAAAAATAAAACTTTCTTCTCTGAAAATTTGGTGGTTTCGAAAATAGTTAGTACTTTTGCACTCGCTTTTGAGAAATACACTTTCTCTAAGCAATTATAGAAAGAGTTCTTTGAAAGATTTTACATAAACAGACAAGTAGTACAAGAAGCGGTTTTGGATTACACCTTATTATATATAGGGAGTATGAAGGAACTGGGTAAAAAGAAACGAACCGTCAAGCAATTGACAAGTCAGGTTTACTAAGCTTCAATAAACGAAAAGGATATTCGTCCTAAGTACAGACAACAAACACCGATTGCTTCAGCAATGAGGCAAGAAG
>JAIJUV010000560.1 GCA_022732315.1 Prevotella sp. | reverse complement strand
GTATATTTGCAGCGTGATTACTATTTAAAATGAGGAGGTAAATATGGATAGATATCAAATTATACGTATAATCCATGACTATATGTCTAAGAAGCCTGTGTTGAAGGCATGGATCTTTGGGTCTTTTGCTCGTGGTGAAGAAAAGGCTCAGAGCGATATAGATATTCTCTTTGTCCCCGATTTTGAGCATGGTTCGTTTACTTTGCTTACTCATGGAGGAATGTATGAGGATTTGAAGCAACTGCTAGGTCGTGAAGTTGACTTGGTAGTTGATGGCTCTTTGCGTCCGTATGCTCAGGAGAGTGTGGAACGAGATAAAATCTTGGTATATGAGAGAGCTAGTTAGGGATAAAGGAAGACTGGAAGATATTGTGGAGTATTCTTCCAACGTACTCAAAATCATTGATGGGATAGAGTTTGAGGAGTTTTCCTCAAATATTTTAGTCTATTTTGCAACGATGAAAAATGTAGAGATAGTAGGCGAGGCTGCTTATATGCTGACCAAGGAATTCAAGGCAAGTCACCCGGAGATTCCTTGGAAACAGGTGGAAGGTATGCGCCATGTTTTGGTGCATGGTTATTCGCAGGTGTTGCCTCGTATTCTTTGGGCTACAGCAAAAGAGAATATTCCCGAAATCAAGGCTCAAGTGGAGAAATACCTGAACGAGACAGATTGGGAACATTATTGTGGGGAATAATGAACTTGTTCTTCTATACTGATTTATATTAAGCGCTTGTAGATATGAAAGAGAACAATAAATTAAAAGTAGTTCATACCACCTGGGAAGAGTTCCTTAAGGAGCATCCAGTTAATGAGGTAGTTGATATGCCATCTTTGCCTAATGGCTATGTGGCAAGGGTTGTGACTGTTAATGCGGTTTCGTATACCTCTTGAACAGTTATGATAAAGGCTGGCTGCTGGAATTATTTGTATGCGGTCTGTCACGATTGTCCCTGCCTTTATGAATCCCATTGGTACATATTTTCGTCTTTCGGAAGAAACACGTTTGCGTTTAATTCAATACTGTTATACGAGCTTCTACTCTCGTTTGGGTAAATTCTTGAGGAACTTATTTCCTATGAATACATGCGGAAAGTCAGTGCCCGTTTCTACGTCAGTAAAACTTGCCGTTAAATAGGTTTTTGGTAGCGTGCTTATGCTTGACATGTTTGACAGAAGGTATGCAACATTATCGTTTTTTA
>JAIJUV010000012.1 GCA_022732315.1 Prevotella sp. | reverse complement strand
GGTATCCGCAACACCTTCGAGGCTCGTGGCTATTCTGCATGGGATCCTACATCGCCTGTGTTCATCATCGACGATACCCTCTGTATCCCTACCATCTTTATTTCTTATACCGGTGAGGCTTTGGACTACAAGGCTCCATTGCTCCGCTCGCTTCATACCCTGAGCGAGGCGGCTACCGAGGTGTGCCACTATTTCTACCCACAGGTAAAGAAGGTGCAGACCAATCTCGGTTGGGAGCAGGAGTACTTCCTGGTTGATGAAAGCCTCTATTCGGCACGTCCCGACCTGATGCTCACGGGCCGTACCCTGATGGGTCACGACTCGGCAAAGAACCAGCAGATGGACGACCATTATTTCGGAACCATCCCTGAGCGTGTGCAGGCTTTCATGAAGGATCTGGAAATCCAGGCACTCGAACTTGGCATCCCTTGCAAGACCCGTCATAACGAGGTGGCTCCTAACCAGTTTGAGTTGGCGCCTATCTATGAAGAGTGCAACCTTGCCGTAGACCACAACATGCTCCTCATGAGTTTGATGAAGCGTGTGGCACATAAGCACGGTTTTCGTGTGCTCCTGCACGAGAAGCCATTCGCTGGTGTCAACGGTTCGGGTAAGCACAACAACTGGAGTCTCTGCACCGATACCGGCGTATTGCTTCATGCAGCAGGCAAGACACCAGAGGATAACCTCCGCTTCGTAGTCTTCATCGTAGAGACCCTGATGGGTGTTTACAAGCACAACGGACTCTTGAAGGCATCTATCATGAGTGCTACCAATGCGCATCGTCTGGGAGCCAATGAGGCACCTCCAGCCATCATCTCTTCATTCCTGGGCAAGCAGCTCACCGATTTGCTCGACCATATTGAGAAGGCTGATAAGGAAGAACTCTTCGCCCTTGCCGGCAAGAAGGGTATGGAGCTGGATATCCCTGAGATTCCAGAGCTGATGATTGATAACACCGACCGCAACCGTACCTCACCATTCGCCTTCACCGGCAACCGTTTCGAGTTCCGTGCCGTAGGTTCAGAGGCCAACTGCGCATCTTCTCTCATCGTATTGAATGCTGCCGTAGCTGAGGCGCTTGAAGATTTCAAGGCTCGTGTAGATGCCTTGATAGCCAAGGGCGAGGATCAGACATCGGCTATCATCGACATCGTAAGAGAGGACATCAAGACCTGCAAGCCTATCCGCTTCGATGGCAATGGCTATTCTGACGAGTGGAAGGAAGAGGCTCAGAAGCGTGGCTTGGATTGCGAGGCATCCTGCCCAGTGGTCTTCGACCGTTATCTGGACAAGGAGAGCATCGAGATGTTTGCCAAGACCAATGTGATGAGCGAGAGCGAGCTGAAGGCACGCAACGAGGTGAAGTGGGAGACTTATACCAAGAAGATTCAGATAGAGGCTCGTGTGATGGGCGACCTGACCATGAACCACATCATCCCTGTGGCTACCCACTATCAGAGCCGTCTGGCGAAAAACGTAGAGGGCATGATTCACATCTTTGGTGGCGAGGAAGGCAAGAAGCTGACAGCCCGCAACGTGAAGATTATCCGTGAGATTGCCGAGCGCACCGAGTCGATAGAGCGTGGTGTTGAGGCATTGGTGGATGCCCGCAAGGTGGCGAACAAGATAGAGAGCGAGCGCGAAAAGGCTGTAGCCTATCATGACACGGTAGCTCCAAAGATGGAGGAAATCCGTTATCAGATAGACAAGCTCGAGCTTCTCGTAGCCGATGAACTTTGGACCTTGCCAAAGTATCGTGAGCTTCTGTTCATCAGATAATATTTCCTGGATTAGGAATTGAGATAATAAAAAAAGAGTGCATTGTTTGTTACAGTGCACTCTTTTTTTGTTATCTTTGTCATTTTATGACTTCATATTGCTTTAATATGATTTCATATTACTTCACAACAACCTTGATGGTCTGGCCATTTGAAAGCTTCACGAGGTTGATACCCTTTGTTGGAGCATTCAACTTCTGACCATCGATGGTGTAGCGACCTACCTCTTTCACGTCATTCCAGTTGATAATGTTAGAAATGCCGGTAAGGTCACTTTCGCCAACTGCTACCATGTTGGTATTGTCTACCCACAGGTCGTTCATGGCAGATGCAAGAGCGGTCTTGCCATCCTTCTCTGTCTCTTTCATAGGACGGCTAATGAACGCAATGATATGCATGTTCTGGCTCTTCCATGCATCATCAAGCTCTACCTCATAGTCGTTCTCGTAACTGTTGCCGTTGGTCTGGAGAGCATCACCGAGTGTGCCGGTCACAATCTTGCGCAATACATGGTTGTGGGTGGTAGGCTTTGCCATGGTACCACCGGTGTTCTGCTTGCCTTTTACCTTATCCTCGGTGAGGTAGATGGTGAGGCGGGCATCATCACCAATCAACTTCTGGTATTTGTTGATGAGTTTACCCATTACCTTGATGCTCAGCTTGCCTGTTGCATCATCAAGCTTAGAGTCAATGCTTACGGTAGAGAATGATGGATAATATGCTGCAGACTCGTTGATGATTGTGTTGAGCATGCCAACAACATTGTCCTGGTCGCTTGCTTTCTGAGCAGCCATGTTCACTGTCAATGCCTTGTCGTAATTGATCACGTCATTGTCGTAGAAGTATCTGTTAAAGGCACCGGAACCATCTGATGGAGTAGAGTAGTTGGCCAACTTGTTAGCCTCTGGTACAGTGAATACATCTGATAATGTTTCTACAGAGCCATCTTCATTTACCTGCTGGCTTTCTCCGTGGATAGAAACGATGGCCAGGTCGTCATCTTCACGAGCTTTGGCTGTCTTGGTGAGTACCTGGTCAGCAAAGTAGGTGTATTTTGACATCTGGCATGCGTAGAACTCTACCAGGTTCTTGGTACGCTCGAAGCTGTTGCTATACACCTTGAAGTTGGTTGTCAATGTATCATTTTTCAATTCACCCTCTGGAGCCTTACCCTCGATTTCTACTGGGTAGATGGTAACCTTGTGGTCACCGGTGGTCCAGGCATCATCTACTTTAAGACCTACAGGGATGTTTGTATAATCTGCGTCAGTGATGTCCTTGTACTGATCAGCAGCTACATTGTCCTTGCTATAGGTGAAAGAGCCGATTCGCTTGCCGTCCATTTCCATGGCGAACTTGGCATTTGTAATGTTGTCGCGACCTTCATTGTGGCATGTGAACGCCAATACCTGCTTATCGCCCTTCTTTGCAAATGGAACCGCAGCAATCTTGTCCATTACCAAATCGTGGAGAATGAAAGTACCATCCTCTTTTTCGATGATAAGCTGAATCATCAGGTTAGAACCATCGTATCCGGCAGAGATAGGCTCCCACTGCCATTTGGTTTCATCGCGGCCATCTTCATAGATGTCACCAAAGGCGAGGAATCCATAAGGACCTACGTATGTACCAGAAGAGCCAATTGGCTTTTCTGACTCAACCTGCTCTGGTGTGTAATTGTAAAATGGCAACAACGCATAGAAATCCTTGGTATCGATGGTATATGGTTCATCAAACCAAACGTAGTTCCAATGCAATTGTGTGGTAGCAATCTCCTTCTCTGCAATGGCGTTGGTAACATTTCCCTTCTCGTCAATCTTGCAGATGGTAACCTTACTGTTGCCGATAGGTGCTGTCAGGAAGAAGCGGGCACCTGCAATCTTGCAGCCCTCATACTTCTTGAAGGCATCATTGTAGAAGATGGTACCCAGAGACAAAGTACCTTTGGCACCCTTCATGCCTGATGGCCATACATAGCTCTCGTCGTAGCTATAGTTGATATAGCGCTGGTTTGCTTCCAATTCTCCGGCACGGGTTGCTATCTTCTTGGCTGCCTTCTGTGGAGTGGCAGTCTCTACCCATGTCTTGGCTGTTGCCTCCTTGTTGATGCGCTTCATGCTCTGAGCGTTGGCAGACATTGTCATCAAGACAAGTGCTGCTGACATCAAGTAAATATTTCTCATTTCTTATTCTTTTATATTTTTTATGTTTATGATTCTGTGGGATATATCTGCTTACTTCACGTAGATCTTCTTCACTGTACCGTCGGTGAACTTCACGATGTTGAGTCCTGAGAATGGTACGTCAGACTGAACGCCCTGGGCATTGTAATATGCCTTAACCTCCTTGTTGCCCAACTCGATGTTGCTGATGCCGGAAGTTGCGCCTTCTGATACGTATACCTCATCGATGAAGAATGCATCTGATGCGAAGGTAATCTTCACTCTGCCGTTGGCTGTAATCTTGGTTGTACATTCTGTCCACTGGTTTGGCATCAGGTTGAATGTGCCGTTTTCTACAGTTCCGTTGCTCACGGTTACGGTCATAGTCTTGTTTGACTCAGCGTAAGGAGCTGCCTTGAATGTAAGAGTTACATCGCCGTTGATCTTGATCTCAGGAGAGGTGAAGGTGATGTTGGTGGCATTTCGCTTGCCTATGCGGGCACACTGGAAGCCTCCCTTGAAGGTCTGTACATTAGATGTCCAGCCGTTCTTGTCTGATGCGAATGCACCATTGGCAAACTGGTTAGGGTTGCCGCTTGTATAGAAACCCTTACCGTCGTTACCACCTGTACCCAGACACTTGTCAAATGTTTCCTGGAAGATATAATTCTCTTCTGATGCAGTCTTGTTCAGGTTCTGGAAAGTGAAAGATGCCGTACCGTCTGCAGCGATAGCCATATCTGAAAGGATGATGTTCATCAACTTGGTGCCATCGGTGTTCAGATTATAAGATGTGCAGGCAGGAGTGGTGTTGTTTGCCAGGCGGTTCTTGTTGCCGTAAGGCCATGCATCATACTCCTCTGTCTTTTCGCTCTTCACGTTGTCGGCAGGAACGAAGGTCATACGCTCATGGTCGTTGACACCAGCCATCATGGAGTTTGGAATGTTGTAATTCCATGCCTTCAGGTTGTAGTCGATGTGGTTGATCATGATACCTGAACCAGCCAGGGCTGCATCCCAACCCTTCTTCTGACGGTTCTCTATCAGATAGTACTCATCGGCATGGTTTGGATTTCTGAAGATGTAGGCATCACCGCCGTCTGCCAGTGTCTTGATTCCTGATACCGATGTGTTCTCCTTCAGCTCGATAGGGGTAATCCAGCCAGCGGCATACTTCTCGTAGGCGGTATAGCCGGCAGGAGTAAAGCCGTTGTCATTGTAGTTACCTTGGCACATCAAGTCCCAGGTACCCATACCATACAGGCCAGTATAGTTCACGTCGTATGCATCCGGATAGCCCAGACAGTGAGAGAACTCGTGGCAGATGGTACCGATGCCATCCACTTCGTTAGATACAGAAAGCTCGTTGGAGCAGGCATAATCCACTACGGTCTTCTTGCCGCAGGCAACAGGAGAAACCATTCTTCCCTTGTGTGGCCAGATGGTGTCATCGCCACCGCCTGTAGCTTCGCCACGACCGGCATAGACTACGAATACCATCTCTACCTGTCCGTCGCCGTCCCAATCGTATGGGGCGAAGTCAATACCTTCAGCTACGGCGTTGCCCAGACAGCCTGAAATCATCGCCTGAACGTTCACGTCCTGTGCATCGCCATCGTTCTTGCCATAGTAAGCAGATTCACCAAGAGTGTAAGGACCCACTACGTCGAAATCCATCTCAAACTTGCCGTTGCTCTGCGCCTTGAAGTAATCAGCCACGCTACCCTTGAACTTACCCTCGCTGAAACCTGGCTCGTTGGCCACGCGGTTGTAGAAAGCCTTAGGGTCTTCCATGGTGAACTTCTTGTCGGAGAACTGAGCCAGCAGGATGAGACACTTCTTCTTGCCGGTGTAGGAAACACCTCTTGTGATGCTGGTGCTGCCATTAGCGTTACCGGAAAGGAGGTTCTTCTTGATGATGTTCTCAGGACAAGCCTGCTGGCGCATCACTCTGCTGCGTTCCTGAAGCTGGGCCATGTTGGCTGGCTTCAAGCCATCTGAGGTGTCGTAAGAATAGCGGTTGCCTGCCTTGTCTTCCCAAAAGTGCAGGAACTCATCGCCACACAACTGAACTTGGACTGCCTGTCCGTTCTTGAGTGTAAAGGTCTTCCAGATGCCTCGCTTGGCTGGTACTGCATGGATAGCAGAAACCGCCAGCAACATAGACATGAGGACTAACAGTTTTTTCTTCATAAAACGTTTTATTAAAGTTGTCTTATAACTAATTTCTTTATCCGTTGACAAAGTTAAGCATAAAAATTGAGATTCAGCCGATTGGCTTACATTTTTTAAGCTACATTTGCTTTTCAAAATGCCCATTTCTCCTAATCCTTTCAATTTGTAAGTTCGGAGGGATGAAATCTGCAAAAAAGAGAGAGATAACCCAATGCTTCCATGTGTTATCTCTCTCTTTAATATATCAACTTAATGCTTTCACTTTATTTTACCTTTGTGAGCTTGATCTTCGTTACGCTGAAGAACTCATAGCCGGTGAAGGTTCCACCAGGGGTATAGATACCACCGAACAATACCTGGTCTTGGTCGAAGACAATCTCCTTGCAGTCCTCGCTCCATGTACCCTTGATAGGGGTTGAGGTGAGTTGACCATTTGACAGGTTGTGCAGCATGATGTTACCCATGAAGCCCAGATCCTTGGTGAAGTCGTAACCCTCGATGAAGTTATACTTGCCCAGGTTGTCGAATGCTACATAGCCCTGCTTGGTATCTTCGTCATAGTGGAATGACAGACGTGCAGAAGAAGAGCTTACGGCCATACCTGTGAGATACAGAGTATTGTTGTAGTCGCCATCCTCTTCGTCGCTAGCACCGATGATCTTCACTACACTCTCCATTGGTGCACCCTGGCGGCTTACACCTGTGAGCTTCCACTTACCCTGAAGCTTCTCGTAAATCTGAGAGTCATTATCTTTCAGTGAAACCTGGGTTGTTGCATTGCCAATCTTGGCACCCTTAGCTTCTACGATGGTAATCTCGAAGGTGCGGTCGGCGTTGATTTCATCATTATCTACAGGCTCTACCTCTACATAGCCGATGCTGTCTGAAATGCTGATGGTCTTGTCTGTAATATAATAATGTACGTCTTCCTTGGCAGGGTTGCTGCCCACTTCCTTCACAGCGAGGGTAACATACACATTACCGTTGGTCTTGCCCTTTACCTCGATAGGCACATTGGTCAGGCCCATATTCTCCTTGATGACCATGGTAGGATTCTTCATGCTTACTGTTACGTCAGCAGCAGAGTTCCATGAATCATCGTCGCTAGAGCAGGCACCGAAGAAGGTGACCACAGCCAGCAACATTAATAATTTGATGTATTTCATATTCAAATGAATTCTTGTTGATTACTACATTATTATATTAATAGCCTGGGTTCTGCTGACCAGCCAAGTGAGGGTTGGCATCCATCTCTGCCTTAGGGATAGGCCAGGTGAGGCGGTAGTCGTTTGCAGTATACTTCAATGCTCTGCCCTGCTTCACGATGATGTCGTTCAGATCCTCGTTTTCGTCGTGGTTAGGCTCGCGCTGGAAGCCCTCGCCGTAACGGCGGATGTCGCTCATGCGCATACCCTCGCCGATGAACTCACGCTCACGCTCTTCTTTTATTTCCTTGAGGAGAGTCTTCTGCTCAGAATAGTTCTCTGTTACATAATCCACGATGCGGTTGCTGCGCAGAATGTTGAGATACTTGTTTGCTTCTTCCTTGTGGTCCTGGCGAGCTTCTGCCTCGGCTACGATGAGATACATCTCTGAGAGGCGGAATGGCTTGCTCATGTTCATGAGGTTGTTGTTGCTGCCTGTGCGGAGGTCTGAGTTTCCTGGGAACTTGTTGAAAGCCATCGCCTCGTAGCTGTTACCCTCTACCTGCAGGTTGTCATACTGCTTCAGGAATACATCGGCACGAACATCACCCTCGAACTTCTCCCAAAAGAGGTTTAAGACGGCAGCTGTTGGAATGTAGTCTGCCTTGGTTTCCGACTCACTTACGTAGTATTCGCCGTTAGAACCGCCCAACTCCTGTGCAGTCATCAGAGGGCGGAAGATGATTTCTGTACCCTCGTCCTTGGTCCAGAGCTTGGCATAGTCGTCGATGGTGGTCAGTCTGTACTTGCCGCTGTTGATGACAGCCTTTGCATATTTAGCTGCATTAGCCCAGTCGCCCTTAACCAAGGCAACGCGAGCCTGGAGAGCCTGTACGGTCTGTGAATGGATATAAGCCAGAGGCTGAGCCTCTTCCTTGGCAACCTTCACACCCGATTTCTCGTATGCTACCAAACCATCGTATGCCTTCTGCATATCTTCCTCAATCAGAGCGAAGGTCTCTGCCAGGGTAGAACGGCTAGGGTAGTCGTTGAGATTACCTGTTGGCTTATAGACTGTGGTCAAAGGCAGACCGCTTGCTGCCTTGGTTGGATCACACTGTGTATATGACTGGCAGAAATGGTCTGCCAACCAGAAATACATGTAGGCACGAACGAAGTGTGCTTCGGCATCATAGTGAGCGAAGGCAATCTTGTCCTTATCGCTGAAGGCATCGCTTGCCTGCATGTTGGCTGCACGCTCCATGATGGCATTGGTTGTGGCAATCATGGAATAGCTGCCGCCCCACATGCTGGAAACGTCACCGTCGGTGATGGTAATCAAACCGTTTGAGAACTGACCGAGACGGTTACCGTTGCTGATCAGTCCGTGGAACTCGTCCATCTGTACATCTGACAGGTAAAGCCAAGAGCCAGATGTCACCACACGCAGGTTGGTGTACATGGCGTTGCGGAATTGGCGAAGGTCCTGCTCCTTCTCGATGGCAGTGTTGTCATCCAGCGAACCGTATGGAGCCTTGTCCATGCTGCAGGATGTGAACGCCATTGCGCACAGAAGCATCAATGAAAAATATATCTTCTTCATAATTCTTTTCTAATAATACTTTTTGTTTAGAATGTTAACTCTGCACCAATCACAAACTGGCGGGTGTTTGGATAGTTGAAGTGAACCAGGTTGATGTCTGGCTCTGGATCATATCCGTCGAATGAAGTGATGGTAAAGAGGTTGCGGGCGATACCGAACACCTTGATGTCCTTGATGTAACGGATGGTCTGCATCCAGCTCTTTGGCAACTGATACTGTACGGTCAGTGTCTTCATGCGCAGGAAGGATGCATTGCTCAGCATGTGGTCGTCGACGTAGATATCGTAACCATAAGCTGGGATGTCGGTAACCTGACCTGGAGTAGTCCATACGTTCAGCATGTCTACGCTCTGGTTATAAGAAGTACCCAAGTTGGCATTCTTGATGAAGTAGTCGTCGTTGACGAGCATGTACTTGCCCGACTGCCAAGCGAAGTCTGCGATGACGCTGAGGCCCTTCCATGTGAAGTTGGTGCCGAAACCGCCAATCCATGGTGCATAGCGGTTCTTGCCCAGGAACACAGAGTTGTTGGTCTCGTCGTATGTCTTGGTGATGTTGCCGTTCTTGTCGTACCACATAGGCTCACCGGTGCGTGAATCAACACCTGCATAGCGTACATTGTAGAACTCACCGTAGGCATGACCTACCTGCAACTTCAAACCTGAGCCTGAAAGCACGTATTCGTCGCGACCTGCAAACAGCGCTGTAATCTCGTTCTTGTTGTAGTTGATGTTGGCAGATACACTCCAGCTCATATCCTTGGTCTTGATGAGGTCAACGTTTACGGTTGTCTCGAAACCCTTGTTCACCATGTTACCGATGTTACCCATACCCGAGGCGAAACCTGTGGTCATAGAGTAAGGAATCTCCATCAGCATATCAGATGTCTCGTTGCGGTAGAAGTTGGCATCCACGGTAACGCGGTTGAACAAACCGAAGTTCAAACCGATGTTCAGCTTGCTCACCTTCTCCCAAGTCAACTTGTCGTTGCTTGCCTGGGTGATATCGATGGAACCTTCGCCATTGTAGTTTTTGCCGGAACCGAAGAGTCCGTAGAAATCGTAAGAACCGGCACCTGAGTCGTTACCTGTAGTACCATAGTTGGCGCTCACGGTCAGGTCGTCCAGCCATTTAACACCACGGAGGAAGCTTTCGCGCTTGGCATTCCACTTCAAACCGAGGGAACCGAAGGTACCCCAACGGTGGTCTGGAGCAAACTTAGAGCTACCATCGAAACGGAGTGAAGCATATACGAAGTACTTCTCCTTGAAGTTATACTCGGCAGTACCGAAGAGGGAGTTGGCTACTTCCTCTGAACGGCTGTCAGTCTGAGCTGATGGAGTGATGGTGGTAGCTGTGTTCAGCAACATACGGCGAACGTCGGTCTGACCTGTAGAAGTGATACCGAAGCTACGACCCTTCTGGATGCGGGTCTCCTCACCCAGCAGCAGGTTTACATAATGAGGACCGAAGTTGTGACGGAACTCAGCAGTATGAGTCAATGTGTAAGCGTAGTAGCGGCTGAAGTCTGAAGCAACACCACCGGTATGAGCATCGATTACCTGACCCATTGGGGTAGTAAACTGCTCGTATGGGAGACTTGCTCTGTCGGCTGTAAGGTCGTAGCCAAACAGAGACTGCAGGGCTGTGAAAGTCAATCCCTCAACAGGAGTCAACTGCTCGTTCAGCGACAGGTTGATGGTTACATTCTTGCGGTCCTGTTTTGTATTGGCTACAGTGAACCAAGGCAGCAGGAACTGAGAGTAGAGGAGTCCGGCAGCGCGGTCGCCCTTCACCAGATTACCAGCCTCGTCGAAGCTATAATAATAAGGTGTATCGTATGGCAACGCCATCTTGGCAGCTACCAATGGGTTGGAAGCGTATGTCTTTTTGCTGTCAGCCCACATGCTGTTCTGGCTGTAGTCCTGAACACCGAAGTTAGAGCTGAAGCCCACCTTGAAGAACTTGTTCAGACGAGAGTTGATGCGGGCTGCCAATGTGCTGCGGCGCATATTGGAATCCTCGATCAAACCATCCTCCTGATGGTGGTTGAATGACACAAAATAGTTCATGGTCTGACCACCGCCCTGCAAGGTAGCGTTGATATCAGATGTTGGAGCCGAGTTCTTGATCATCTCGTCGCGCCAGTCGGTGCTGATACCATACTTATTTACCAGGTTGCGGATATTGTCGTTCACAGGCTGTCCGATCATGTCGCGGAACTGGATGTACTGCTGAGAGTTCATCATCTCTTCACCCTTGCTGGTAGCAGAAGAGATACCATACTGTGCCTTTACGGTGAGCTGAACCGACTCGTTGTACTTAGCCTGCTTGGTAGTGATGACAATAACACCGTTGGCAGCACGTGAACCATAGATAGAGGTAGACGCAGCATCCTTCAACACGGTGATGTTGGCAATGTCTGATGGGTTCAATGTGCTGAAGAAACTAGCAGTGATAGGAGAACCATCGAGGATGAACAGAGGCTGGTTAGAAGAACCGATAGAGTTGACACCACGCAGACGGATCTGTGCAGACTGTGAAGGGTCACCGGCAGATGACAGAACAGACAAACCAGATACCTGACCGGCGAGCGCATCAGTAAAGTTAGGGGTTACAACCGTTTCCAACTTCTTTTCTCCGATGTTGGAAATCGCACCAACTACAGATCCCAACTTCTTGGCAGCACCGTAACCGGTGATGATAACCTGCTCAAGAACATGTGTGTCAGGATCCAAAACAACCTGCATCTTTTCAGATGCCTTTAATTTCTTGGTCACCATGCCGATGTAGCTGAATTCCAGCTCGGCCTTGTTGCTCTCTAAATCAAGAGCGAAGTTACCGTCGATGTCGGTCACTGTACCAGAAGTAGTACCCACAATCTTTACAGATGCACCGATAATCGGTGAACCGTCTTCAGAAGAGGTAACTACACCAGAAACGTGAGTTTGTGCCAGCGCCATTCCCAAATTCAGGAAGACGCAAGCAATAAACATCATGAGTCTTTTTTCCATAGATCTCTTTTTTTCTTTTTTATTGTTATTACTTACTATTTTTAACTTTAAAGTGTATTCTACTAATTTTTTTCGTCATTTTTAGCCCCTGATAGAGGGGGTGTCGCTGAAATCGGTGCAAAATTAAGCAAAATTTATCTTTCTTCCAAATGTTTTTGAGAAAATATAAAATAAATGGCTATATTTTCGGATAACTTGACGTTTTGTAAACCAAAAAAGGGCGAAATTTGCTATTTTTTATATTCATTAATGTATTTTTGTTAGTAAATGTTAGTTTTATGCAGTTTTTATGCAAAAATTCTTGTGAGTTTCAATATAAATTATTACCTTTGCCGCCAAAATGGAGGAAGATTAACGCTCATAGGGCGTGATGAGTTACGGATAATAAATTTAAATATCATAATTTTAAAAGTCGAAAGTATGAGAAAAGTTTTACTTTTTGCGACAGCATTGTGCCTTTCTTCAGCAGCAATGGCACAGACATCAATTGAGTCTGCTCTTAATGCCCAGAAGGGTGAGAATACCTTCAAGGTAGAGAGCAGTGAGGCTAAGAACACTTATTGGAAGTTTACAGCAGACAAGAACTATCTTGCCAAGGTATCTCCATTGTCTGGATCAAGCAATGTTCCTACTGTATTTACATCGGTAGAAGGAACAGATTCTCTCACCCTGGGTGGTGCGGGCTTGAAGTATCCTTCTAAAGCGTATGCCTTGGAAAAGGGTAAGACCTACTACTTCATCATGAACATGACGGGTGAGTCGGGCTTCAACCTTGACTTGTCTGAGATGTCTTCTTATGGCAAGGGTCTCTCTCAGGAGGATCCTGTAGAGTTGAAGGTAGGTGAGGAGTTGTTCTTGGGTGACCCGCTGGGTGCTCAGTATGCGAACACAACAGCTTATGTTACCTATACTGCAGAGAAGACAGCTCAGCTTCAGCTCTCTTTCTCAAGCTACCTTTCTGGAGCCACCGTAAATGGTAACTACATTTCTGCACAATATGATCAGGCAACAGGCGGATATGTGCTGAAAGTAAGCGTAGAGAAGGGTCAGACCTATACCATCGCACTGAGTCTTCAGGGTAGTGTTGTGGCAAACTCTAAGCTCGTAGAGGTGAAGGCTGGTTCTCTTGAGATGCCATTCGTTTTGAACGAGGGTGAGAACAAGGTGCCTGCTGAGATGGGCGACTACTACTTTACTTATACTCCTAACAAGACGGGTTATCTGAATATCTCCAGCGATGCTGTGCTGGCTGGCGGTCAGGTGAAGGTATATTCCAGCTTGAGCAATATCACCTATCAGCAGGTAGCTGCTTCTTCTGAGGCGGGTACCTATAATGTTCGCGTAGAGATTCCTTATACTGGTGCTACCTATTATATTGTAGTGAACAAGTTGCAGAATTCTGATGCCGAGGATGTCATCAAGGCTGAGATGCAGGAATACCAGCCAGGTGAGACTGTGAATACAGCCTTCGAATTGACTGAACTCCCTGTAGAGAAGACTTTGCCTAGTGCTAAGGGTACCTATTATTATAAGCTCACGGTTCCTGCCAACACAGAGAAGTTTGTTACGGTTGAGACTGATGCCAATCTCGATGCAGCTACTTCTATCCTCTTCTACAACCAGCAGAATGGCGAGTATGGTGCTGCTACTGTAAAGGATGGTTTGCTGAAGACTTACGTTGGTGGCAATACATACGATGTTACTTACATCCTGAAGGTTACAGCCAATGAGGGTAATCCATTGGCATTCAAGGTTTCATATCTGGATGCAGAGAAGGGTTCTCTTGTAACAAACCCAGCTGAAGCTGTAGTGGGTGAAAACGAAATCACCGTAGATGGCACTGAATACTTCAAATATACAGCTACCAAGAATGGTAAGCTCAATGTGGAGGTTGAACCAGGTGTTACCGTCAGCTTCCCTAGAGGTACAGGCATGTATGATGGTGAATACACAGCTATCAACAAGGGTACCGACTTCTTTATCGAGGCTACTGCCGGAACCACTTATCTGATTAAGGTATCTGGTGCAGCCAAGGGTACAACCATGTATCTGAAAGAAAAGGAGTTCGCTGCCGGTGAGTCTCGCACTAACCCTATCGTCATGGAGGATAACGAATATACTTTCACCAAGGCAGGTGCTGCTGACCTCTGGTTGCAGTATAACGTAACTGAGGATGGTGTTCTCGACTTCGCCTGCGACCAAGGTTATAATGGTGGCAGCGACCGCATCGAAATCTTCAAGAATGAGGAGCCATACGGAACTACCATGATGGGTACTGAGACCGTAGGTAGTGTTTCAACCACCGTATATAAGGGTAAGGTTATCGTTAGCAAGGGCGATAAGCTCTATATCCACTGCGTTATCGCAGGTAAGGTTACCGGTAGCAAGATCAAGTTTACCAAGCATGAGGCTGAGCCTGGTGAAACAGTAACCAATCCATTGGTACTCACCAAGGGTAAGACCGTTACCGTTACAGGTGCTTCCCGCAGCACTCCAGTATGGGTGAAGGCTTCACTCCCAGCAGGCAAGACCACCTTCCGCCAGAGCAGCTACTTGATGACTGCCCTCTATAACAGTCTGGAGGATGCCAAGAATGGCGCCAATGCCGAGGAGGTAAGAGCCAATTACGTACAGCTGCCTGATGGCTCTTACGTTTATGAGTTTACCAAGGAGATGGCAGCAGCTGGTGATGTTTACTTCCAGTTTGTCGATTCATACGGTGCTACCGACTTCACATGGATGGATGATGAGGCAACAGGCATCTGGAACATCGAGGCAGCTGGCGACAGCAAGGTATCTATCTTCAAGATGGACGGTACCCAGGTGAACCAGATTTCCGGCAATGGTGTATACATCATCAAGTCTAACGGTAAGACCAAGAAGGTTGTTATCAAGAAGTAATGGGGCATAGTGTGATAAGACAAAACATTGTATAATAAAAGGTGCAAGTGGGGTGTGAAAACTCCGCCTGCGCCCTTTTTCGTCAAAATATCACCTGCATTTATACCTGTTGTTACTATCAGGAAAAGAGAAAAGAATTAATCAATTATTTATTTATACACATTAAAAAACGAGAAAACTATGAGAGGTCTCAAAAGACTGCTTTTGGCTTCCGTCTTGTGTGCGGGATATACCCAGGCCACCTGGGCTATCAAGGCATATCCCCATCCAATCACGATGCGGCAGCCTGACGGCACCACCTTGTTGGTAAGAATACAAGGTGATGAGAATTTCCACTTCGTTACTACCACGGATGGATTTCTCCTGAACAAGGACAAGAAGGGTTATTTCTGTTACGTGGATTACGACAAGAAAACCCAGAAGAGAATGATGACCAAGCAGAGAGCCCACAATGTGGATGCGCGATCTGAAAAGGAGAAGAAACTCCTGGAGTCATTGACCAGTGCGAAAGATGCCACTGCCGACATCTTGAGCAAAACCCCTATCATGAAGAAGGCGCCTAACAAGTTCCTGAGCCGCCGCATCGTGGCTCCCCGCAAGTATGCTGCCGAAACAAGAACCGGAGAGGCTGCTGTCAAGGAATCGCAGTATCTGGTGGTCCTGGTTAACTTCCAGGATAGCGTGCTTCGACACACTCAGCAGGACTTCGACCACTGGCTGAACCAGCCTGGCTACAGCGAGAACGGCGGTACGGGTAGTGTGAAGGATTACTACCGCGACAATTCCATGGGTCAGTTTATCCCTAACTTCAAGGTAGTGGGTCCATACACCCTTTCCAAGCCAACAGCTTACTATGGTGGCAACAGCAGCAGTACCAGCGGTACTGATACCAACCCACGCGACATGGTGAAGGAGGCAGTGGAACTCGCCAAGAAGAACAATCCTGATCTGGATTTCCGCCAGTTTGATAACGATGGCGATGGCATTATGGACAACTGCTACGTAATCTATGCCGGATATAGCGAGGCAAGTACTGCCAATGGTGATGACATCTGGCCACACAGCTGGTATCTGGACGACAACACCACCATCGATGGCGTACAGATTCACGACTATTCCTGCTCTGCCGAGCTGGTAGGTATGCCAGGTGCTCCTGTAGTTCCATCTATGGATGGTATCGGAACCTTCACCCATGAGTTTGGTCATGTCCTGGGTCTCAAGGATATGTATGATACCGATGATACCAGCAATGGTAAGGGTATCGACCCGGGTGCCTACAGCCTTTATGCTTCAGGCAGTTACAACAACGATAGCCGTACTCCTCCTTGCCTCATGGCATTCGAGCGTATGCAGATGGGCTGGATGAAGGAAGGCGAAGACATCGTAGAGGTGAAGAACCCTGAGGATGTTACCCTCACTTCCATCGCCGACAACAAGGCACGCTTCATCAACTGCCAGCCAGACCGTACCCCAGGTACAGGTATGGAGTGGTTCATCCTGGAAAACCGCCAGCAGACGGGTTGGGACAAGTATATCCCAGGTCATGGTCTGCTCATCACTCATTACGATTATACCGATGAGATGAAGAAAGACTGGTGGGATATCAACGGACCAAACAACAGTGCCAAGCATCGCTGTATGTATATCGTGCCAGCCGACGGCATCGACAACGAGGTGACCCGTAGCGGCGATACCTATCCGGGTAAATCAGCCAATACATCTTTCACCGACACCACCACCACTAATTCCCTGAATTGGGCGAAGGAACCGGTTAACGTGCCTATCACCAATATCATGGAGCAGGACGGCAACGTGATGTTCCAGGTTAATGGCGGTACCAGCAAGTGGAACTTCATCAAGACTCTTGTGCCAGAGAAGATTTACGATACCAAGGCCACTTTCAAGGCAAACATCGAGAGCAACAAGGTAGATGTGGATGAGGTAGGCTTCTGCTGGAAGGAAGGCGCTTCTGCTGACCCAACCCTCACCGATGGCGTGAGCGCAGCAGGCAAGGTAGAGGATATCAAGGATGCTTCTTTCACAGCCAAGGGCCTGCAGCCAGGAACCACCTACAGCGTACGCTCTTACATGAAGATGAGCGATGGCAGCGTGGTATACGGTTCTCCGGTTCCATTCACCACCGAGTGGGCATACGCCAACGTAACCCTGGATACACCATTCTATGGTAACTTCCTGAACTGGACAGATGGCAACCCAGACGGATGGCAGATTGTTGACCACAATGGCGATGGTACCACCTGGTATCAGGACGAGGGTGCCAATGCCGTTCACTACTCTCTGAACTATTGGAACGATGCAGATGATTACCTCATCAGCCGTCGCCGCTTCCACGTGCCGGAGAAGGGCGTGATGTTCTTCACCCGTGGTGTGACAGAGGAGAAAGGTGTGGAAGACCTGGAGGTATTGGTTTCTACCAAGACCAACGATCTGAACGATTTCCACCTCGTAAAGCGTTTCTCTTTTGCCGATTACTTCGGTGCTCAGCATGCTGAGGAGGTAGATTTGAGCCAGTTTGCAGGAAAGGATATCTATATTGCCTTCCGTGTCTGCTCAGAGAGAATGCAGAACGACCTCTGGTTGTGGAACGTGATGGTAACCCAGAAGCTCGATACGCCTAAGGACGTGAAGCTGGAGAGAACCGGCGAGAGCGAGCTTACAGCATCATGGAGCCCTGTGGAAGGTGCTGATAACTACTATCTCTGCCTGAGTAGAGAGACCAATAAGACCAACTCGCAGACCGTGTTCACCCCAATGGATTTCTATCAGAATGTAGAGGGTGATGTAGTTCTGGGCACAGGTTCTATCCAGTTCCGCAGCAATGGTTCTGTTACCCTGAAGGATTGTCCTGACGGTATCAAGGACTGCAAGTTCATCGTCACAGCATCCGGTCCGCTCGGTTCTTCTGAGTTGAGCATCGAGGGTACAGAGGATGGCAAGACATGGAATGCCGTGGGTTCCAAGATTACCCTGAAGGAATATGATTCTGAGGGTCAGGAAGAGGATTACTCTACCTATCTGGAGAACAAGAAGTACAGACAGCTGCGCTTCAAGTTCAAGAATGGCGGTAGAAATGCCCGCATCAAGTATCTCACACTTACCTACAACGACGGTAAGGTTTATGAGGACTTGGCAGCCGGTTCTGTGCCAACCAACAAGATTCCTATTACCAACAAGGAAGATGGCGAGTATGATGAGGGCAAGTATCGTGTTTGGGTAGCTTCAGGTAAGGGCAACCTTTACTACGATGAGTCAGCACCTGTCTACTATCAGGCAAATACCTCTACAGACATCCACGATGTCATCGAGGGTACCGGCATCGGCATCAGCGTGAACGGTGGCAATATCCAGGTAGATGGCATCAAGGCAGGCTACACCGTGACCTGTACATCGGCAGCCGGCGTTCAGCTCTATACAGCTGAGGCACGCTCTGGCAGTCTGAACTTCCAGGTTCCTGCAGGCACCGGCATGGCTATCATCAGCGTAAGCGGCGAGGGCAAGACCCATCGCAGCAAGATTATCATCAAGTAATAAATAATAGCATCAAATAGAACATTTATGAAACATTATAAATATTCTGCCATCTTGTTGGCGGCAATGACCTGCGGAGCTGTATGGGCTTCGGTGGATGCGCTGACTGATGGAAAGAAGGGTGAAGGCGAAAAGGTGAAGCCATCGGAGAATTTCGTGGCTCAGTCTCGCAAGGCACCTGTCGTTCGCTATACCAAGATGAAGGTGGAAGGCAATGCCGAGGGCGTGCCTTACGGACTCCAACTGATGGGTGTGAGCGACAAGACGGTGAAGTTGAGCTGGATTTCACCAGAAAAGACCGATGGCTACTTCGATGATTTCGAGAATCATCAGGACTTCGCCATCAATTCAGCCGGTAACGTGGGCTGGTCGTATATCGACGCCGATAATAACAATACCTATACCTGGCAGGCTTGTGCCTTCCCAACTCAGGGGCAGAAGATGGCTTTCGTAGTCATGAACCCTTGGGAAACCTCTCCTGCGGTAAACGAGAATCCAAATTTCCAGCCTTATTCTGGCAAGAAGATGCTGGTGGATTTCAGTTCTATCGACGATAAGAACAACGACTACATCATCTCGCCAGAGTTGAACTTCGACCAGGACTTCCAGTTTAGCTTCATGGCTCGCAGTTACAAGATTGAGGGCGACAACTTTGCCGCTGAGCGTGTTCGCGTAGGTTATTCTACCACCGGCAAGCGTCCTTCCGACTTCAAGTATGTGAACGAAGGCCCATACGTGGAACTTCCTGCGGCTTGGACACTCGTGAAATATACCATTCCTAAGGAGGCGAAGTATGTAACCATCAACTGCGTTTCTGAGGGTGGATTCATGATGATGCTCGACGACATCTTCGTGGGAACCAACAAGATTCGTCCTTCTCAGAGCAAGAAGAAGCTGGCTGCTGCCAACCCTGTTGTAGGCTTCAACGTTTATCGTGACGGCAAGAAGGTGAACGAGGCTCCGATGGATTCTGCACGCTTCACTGATAATGTGCCAGACTATGCTGACTATACCTATACGGTGACTGCCGTTCATCAGAATGGTCAGGAGTCTGCCCAGAGCGAACCTCTGAAGGTGAATGTTCCGGATATCCGTCTGTTGCCTTTCGAAGATGACTTCGATGACTGGACGCTCCATGCCGACAAGTGGACCACCGTGAACCTCGACAAGAACGAGGAGAGCAAGTGGTCTATCGACTACTACGAGTATGGATTGGTTGACCCAGCCGCTACCTACAGCTGGTCGGCATTGACCAACTACAACCAGGCTCTGGAAACCCGCGAGCTGAATACTCCAGACAAGGAGAACACCTACCTGCGCTTCAACCTGCGTCTCCGCAACAGCGAGCAGACTAATGTTGACTACATGGAGGTAGAGTTGAGCTGCGATGGCGGAAAGACCTGGGAAGGTCTCGATGTATTCGACAACTACTCTGGCGGCTTCGACTGGACAACTTATACCTATCCTATCGGTGAATATCTGAGCAATAACCTGTTCAAGATCCGTTTCCGTGCGCATGGCGACGATGCCAAGTGGATTAACTATTGGTACGTAGACGATGTGAAGGTATGGAACCCGGTTTGGGCGAAGGGACAGCTGAGTGTCAAGACTCCATCTGGCACCATCTCTAGATGCCCTGTTACCCTGACTGGCGATAACGGCGCTGTGATCAGCGAGACTACCGATAAGAATGGTGTGCTCAAGCTCGACCAGATAGAGGAGGGTACTTATACCGTAAGTATCATCCGTGAGGGCTACAACGAGTATAAGGGTACATGGACTGTCAAGGCCGATGGTACCAACAACTTCACAGCCAATCTGGAGGCTCCAAAGGTAGCGCTTTCTGCCAACGCCGTGAGTGCAGACCTGGAGGCTGAGGCTAACATCACCAAGAACTTCACCATCAAGAACGAGGGTAACGGTCCTTTGACCTGGTATCTCAAGGAGAATACCAACAAGGGCACCGGCGACATCTCTCACCGCTGGGAGACCATGCCATCATGGAACACCTCCGGCGACTTGCAGAAGTCTATCGCCTTCGATGGTGAGTATTACTATACCACCTCTTCCATCGAGTTGGGTAAGTTCTGGAAGTACGACAAGAACGGTAAGTTCATCGAGCAGTTCTCTATTCCTGAGATGTATTACAAGCTCTACGACATTACCTTCGACGGCCGCTATTTCTACGGCAGTGACTGGTCTAACCGTATCTTCAAGCTCGATTTCGACAACCGTCGCATCGTGGATATCATCACCGTGGGTGGTGTTTCTGACCTGAAGATTACCCACTGTACCTACGATCCTGTCTACGACGGCTTCTGGATTGGTACCTTTACAACCATCGGATTGGTTGACCGCAAGGGTAAGTTCATCCGTAAGATGTCTGCCTTGACTTCTGATGGCAACATCGCTGTATATGGTTCAGCCTACGATGACGTAACTCCTGGAGGTCCATACCTCTGGTTGTCTGATATGACTGCCGTGTCTTCAGATAAGTTTGATAAGCTGCAGCTCCGTCAGTATGACATCGCCAAGGGTACCTTGACCGATGAGAAGCACGTATTGACCGATGTTCCTGGTTATGTACTGGGTGGTCAGACCACCGGTCAGAACTATGTCTGCGGTCTGTTCTCTTCTATGGATGTAGTTCCAGGCAAGCTGGTTCTGATGGGAACTCTCAATCAGAGTCCTAACCTGGTATTCAGCTATACCCTGGCAGAGACCAACAAGTGGCTCAACCTCTCTCCTAAGCATGGTACTTTGGAGCCGGGTGCTGAGCAGGTAATCAGTGTAGGTCTCGATGCTCTGGAGGCAAAGAAGGGCGACAGCTATGCTACAACAGCTACTCTGTTCACCAACCCAGAGTTGGAAGCACAGAACATCAGCTTCAAGCTGAATGCTACATCTGAGTCTTCTACTCCACGTCCGTTGAGCCTGAAGGCTGCGCCTAAGGCAGCTTCTACCGTCCTTACATGGGCTAAGGGTAATGGTGCTGCCGTGGCAGATGGATATAATGTATATCGCAACCACGTGAAGGTGAATGCTGCTCCAGTGAAGGAGATGCAGTTCACGGATACCAAGCTGGTTTACGGCAAGTATTCTTATCAGGTGACAGCGGTTTATAATGGCAAGGAGTCGGCAAAGAGCGATTCTGTAGTAGCCTTCGTCAACGAGGGCGCTCAGTATTATGCGCCTCTCAACCTCACTTCAAGCATCAAGAACAACAAGAATGTTCACCTGAACTGGGATTCTCCATTGGTAGAGGCTGCCCATCGTGATACCATGAGCTGGGCTACCGGCAAGCACGAGGATGAGCTGGGTCTGGCTTCAGGCGGTTACTTCTTCGCAGGTGCCAAGTGGGATGCTGAGGATTATGTGCCTTACCGCAACAAGAAGGTTTCTTCTGTTTCCATCCAGTTGGTTAACACCGTTACCTATCTTGCACCTCGTATCTATGAGGATGGTAAGATTATCTACAGCAAGAAATATAGAGGCGAAATCAAGTATGACGGTTCATTCACCGATATTCCATTGGATAAGGATATTATCCTGAAGCCAGGACATACTTATATCTTCGCATTCCAGATTATGAACGATGCGGATGTACATCCATTGAGTCTTGACGACAGCAAGGCTGTGGATGGCAAGGGTAACCTGCTCTCTGTGGATGGCAAGAACTGGTTTACTGCTGCCGAGTCGGCTATTAGCGGTAACTTGAACATCCGTGTAAACGTGGCTCCTAACAGCAACGATACCGAGGCAACCCCTGTGGGTTATAACATCTATCGTGACGGCGTGAAGGTGAACAGCACTCCTGTGGCTGGTCAGTCATTCGATGATGTTCTCTCTAATGCAGGTACCTACAGCTATCAGGTAACTTCTGTATATGCTGATGGCGGCGAGTCTGAGCTTGGCGGCAAGTCTTCTGTTGAGGCTTATGCCATCGAGAACCAGACGGCTCCTCATCATCTGGATGCCACTGTAACCCGCAACCGCGACATCTCGCTCCGTTGGGATGCTCCTACCGCTTCAGAGATGTCAATCCCTGCAGATGTGGCTAAGCGTCCGGTTACAACCGATGCAGATGTGCCTGAGTTCGTAAGAGAATTCGATGGTGCGAAGTCTTCTATGGCTGTGGCCACCGACGGCAAGTACATCTACACCTCTGTATATAACGAGGATGGTAGAATCGACATCTACTCTATGGATGGCAAGAAGGTGAAGAGCTGCGTGGTAAGCGATATCGACGGTATCCGCAACCTGGCTTACGATGGTCAGTATCTCTATGCAGGCGACTACACCACCAAGATGCACGTCATCAATCCTGTTACCATGAAGTTGATGAAGAGCATCGACATCTCTGAGTACTCACGCCATTTGGCTTACATCCCAACACTGGATGGCGGCAAGGGCGGCTTCGAGGTTGGTGACTGGGAGACCAGCATCTACATGGCTAAGGATGGCAGCAAGTTGGCTACAGGTCCTGTCCTGAAGGGTGCTTCCGGCACAGCTTACTACGATGGCAAGCTCTATGCTTTCGAGCAGGGCAATGAGGCGAATGCCTATACCATCGGCATCTATGACATGGCAAGCGGCGAGCGTGTAGGCTCTCTCGATATGGGCAAGTATCTTGAGATTGACAACATCTCTTCTTACAAGGCAGGTGGTATGTCTTCGTTCGTATCTCCTGAGGGCATCACTTACATGCTGCTCGCTCTGCAGCGCAAGGGTGAGGCTACCAAGTTCATCGTTCTGGATATGGGCGGCTTGAACACAGTGGCTGGTTACAATGTTTACCGCAATGGCGAGAAACTGAATGGCGAACCTCTTACCCGTCGTTTCTATCAGGAGACCGTGAGCCAGGAGGGTAATTACGACTACAGCGTAGAGACCGTTTATATCGACGGTACTACTTCGGCTAAGTCTGCCGTTGCTACTGCTGCTATCGTGGCTTCCGGCGAGGCTAAGGTTCCTGAGAATGTACAGGCAGTGCAGTCAACCTATGGTTACAATGTGCTCCTCTCGTTCAAGGATCCTGATATGTATAAGGCTGCAGCTTCCGTGAACTCATTCGAGTCTTCTGTAGATGGTACAGAGGTATTCGGTGCTGAGGGCGAGAGCTACAAGTCAAACTGGATGGTAAGTTCCGACTACTCATTCGATGGCAGCAAGTCGATTGTTGCCGGTCAGAAGGCTGAGGCATTCGGCGTTGTGAAGGCAGAGGGCATGAAGTATCTCCGTCTTGCAGCAAGAAATGCTGATGACCACAAGGGTAATGGTACATTCGATATCTATTATTCTGTAGGTGGTACTCATCGTGACAACTTCATCCGTCTGCAGACTGTGACCACCACAGAGCAGTGGCAGGATGTAATGTGCGAGTTGCCTGAGGACGCAGAGTATATTGCTTTGGCCAAGGCTGCGGGCAATCCAGATCAGTATATCGACGGTGTAAGCTTCTACAAGGAGGCACCTCAGACCGACTGCTACGGATTCGACATCTATCGCAACGGCGAGAAGATTACCGCATCTCCTGTACAGGGCATCTCTTATGTAGACCACAACCTGCTGATTGGTTATTACGATTATCAGGTGAAGCTGGTTACCAAGAATGCTGCCGAGAGCGAGTTGAGCGATGCAGTGAGCCTCGATCTCTATTACGACAATGGCAGTCTGGCTCCAACCACCCTTCGTGTGGAGAACAATGGAGACAGCAGAAATCTTACCTGGCAGACTCCTGCCCTGGGTGAGCCTATCTACCTGCGTTGGCACAATGGCAACTGCTACGATGCAGCCGGTCAGCCTAACGGTGGTGCCTTCTTCGCAGGAGTCAACTGGTTTGCTGAGGATTTGAAGGAATATGGTCATCTGGCATTGAGCGATGTAGAGGTTTACATCAATCAGATTCCTGATGCTCTCTATGTGTTGGTATATCAGAACAACACGTTGGTTCGCCAGCAGTTTGTTCCAAGCCTGAAGGAGTATGCCTTCAATACCATTCATCTTGACGAGCCACTCCCAATCGACCCTACCAAGAGTCTCCGTGTGGCAGTATACGTAGAGCACAATAAGATTACAGTGCCTCTGGGTTACGATAAGGGCCCTGCTCGCAGTGGTCGTGGCGACCTTTATTCTTCTGATGGTGTATCATGGAGCACGATGGAGGATTCAGGAGCCGATATCGATGCCAACTGGAACATTTCCATCGGTTTGAGTCCATACGCTCCTGCCAACTCAATGAAGGCAAGAAAGCAGGGTGCAGAGGTTCTTACATTCAAGCCAAAGGCGAATGCATCTGCTGCACCTTTGAAGGTGGCTCATGTGGCACAGGGCGCAACTTCTCAGAAGAATGCCTTCCTGGGTTACAATGTATATCTGAATGGTGACAAGCTGAACCGCAGCTATATCTCTGGTAATTCATACACAGATAAGTCTTCTGTGGTTGGCAATTATCTTGAGTATCAGGTAGCAGCCGCTTATTCTGTTACGGGCGAGCAGTATTCTAACAAGGTAACTCTTGTTGTTACTGGCATCGATGGTGTAACAGCCGATAAGCTGAAGGTTACAGTTGCCGGCAGCACATTGCGTATCGTGGGTGCTCATACAGGCGACAAGGTAGCTGTTTATGCTGCTGATGGCAAGATGGTAGCCCATAGTGTTGTTACAGATGATTACGTTCAGAACATTTCATTGTCATCATTGACAGCCGGAACATACATTGTGAAGGTAGGTCATGATACCGTGAAGGTTCGTGTATCTCGCAGATAAGATTCGGAAATAAATCTTTTCGGATATAGATAATTAAAAAGGGTGTGTCATGTATTGATGACGCACTCTTTTTTTGTTCCGGGAATATGGTAAAGTTGGTTAAAAGTATATCCGTATCTGGCTTCATCGGTTGATGAAGAAAATGAATGAGGCGCAGCTGAAGGAGGAGAGCATCTGGATTACCATCATCTGATGCAGAAAAAAATATTTAGCCTTAAGGAAAAAAATATTTAGCCTTAAGGAAAAATATAATTAGCCTTAAGGCTAAAAATATATGAGGGTGTGCCATGGCCTTATGACACACCCTCTTATACTTTGTGGCTTTTTTAAAGGGAAAGAGGCTTACCCCAGTTCTTTTATTGGTTCAGCTTCTCCTTCAGTTCCTTCACACGGTCACGGCTTACCTCGAATTCTACGTCTGGGAATGGGCATATACTATGATTTAACTTATAATCGGCACTTTTACCGTATAAGTCTTTTCTGATTGCAGAACGTTGGGAACGAAGGCTGTCAGCAGTTTATAGCGGTCGAAGAGATTCTTGATGCCTATTCCTGAGCTGGAGAAAGCCGATTGACTTTCTTCCGGATAAGGAACAAAGGCATTCGCTACGCATACATAGTCGCCATCCCTGTAAATATGTATCGCCAGCGGATGCTCCTCCGAATGCTGGTTATGCTTCACGGCATTCTCTACCAGAAGCTGAAGACTCAGTGGCAATATCTTCTCATCATCGCTGTGACAGATACCAGCATCTATGGTAAACACAAAGTTGCCCGTGTATCTCATCTCGATGTGATGGCAGTAATCACGGATGAATCTTAAACTTTCGTTCAGCGAAACGGTATCGTCGCTGATATGGGCTACAATATATTTGTAGATACGGGCCAACCTGACGGTAAACTCGCTAGCCTTCCGAGGATCTTCCTCTATGATGCCCGATAATGTGCCCAGACTGTTGAACATGAAATGTGGGTCAAGCTGTAGTTTCAGCATGTTCAGCTGGGCCTTCATCGCCTTTTCGCTTTCGCCCTTCAGTTGTTGTGCCATCTCCAGGTTTTCATCATTCTTCTGCTTCAGAATAATTCCACAAGAACGCACTATGCTCACGTTTGATATCAGGATAAACATGACGAGTTGGATATAGAAAAGTTCCACGGCAGAATTCTGCAATCCATTCATTTCCTGGATATCACAGATTCCATAGCTTAAAAAAGCACTGCAGACGGTGTTGAAGGTCAATGATATCAGGCAAAAAATATATATCCTGACACTGGTGATACCCTTGTTCAATATGCGTTTGGCTACATAATCGCATGCCATATTACTGCCAGTAAAGTAACCCGAGAACACCATCAAATATACAAGCACGAGATATATGGAAGTCTCGGAGAATGGATCTTGCACCAGAACCGACATTGGAAATCTGAAATATACTGTGATATAAAAGAATAAAAATGTGGTGACACTGATTCTGCTGACTCCCAATATTGAGAATGGAAGCCCTATTAATGCCATTATTTTTTTTTTCGTAAGTTTCATAATGAATAACTTTTAATTGGTTCTACATTTTTTTGTTTGCAAAGGTATAATAAAAAGCTTTAACCGAAAAACAAAAATCCCATTAATCGTGAAAAACAGGCAATGAATGCCTCTATTTTTGCCTTAAATCGTTACTTCAGCTCTTGCAAACCATTGAAAACAGGGGCAGAACCATTCATTCCTTGAAAATTACGGTTCAGGGAATCATGGGGATTCATCTTGAAAAACTCTTTGTACTTTTGCATCGTCAATTAGTAATAATCATAAAATATCACAGTTATGAAAAGAATCGTTTATTTAATGGGCGTTGCATTCGTCCTCATGTTAGCGTTGGTATCCTGTAATCCTGATGAAGATGATTTCTCAGATATCATTACGGTTAATCAGGTTAGCAGAACCATGCTCAAGAAGAATCTGGAGTACAAGCAGGTTGTGATGCCGCAGCAGTCGCAAGCCAAGGGAGATTGATGGGGGATTAACATCCTTTATTGCTCATCAAACAATAAATTCCCGAAACTTCGTTTCTTTATATAAAATGTAATATAAACAAAATTTTGAATCATGGCAATGAAACTGTTGGTAATCGAAGATGAAAAGAGAATGTTCAATCAGCTCAGAAAGATGCTGTTGAAGATAGAACCCAATGTGGTGATAGAGGGTCCGGTGACGAGTGTGGCTGAGCTGAGAGAAATTCTCGAAGACGGCAATCGTTACGACCTCATCCTTTCTGACGTGAGAATCAACGGAGGTACCTGTTTCAATGCCTTTGAAAAGCAGAAGCCGACGGTACCCGTCATTTTCATTACCGCCTATGATGAGTATGCGCTGAAGGCATTCAGAAATAATGGCGTGGCGTATGTCCAAAAACCCGTAGAGGAAGACGAATTGAAGGAAGCGATGGAGAAAGCCAGAAAAATGCTTTCTCCACAGGAGGATATCACCCGGCTCCTCGCCATGCTCCAGCCTCAGACCCCAAAATATAGGGAACGCTTCCTGATACCAAAAGGCGACCAGTTTCAAATCGTCAACAGTTTTTCCATCAGTCATTTCGAGGTTGATGGCAAGAATACGATTGCCTATCTGGAAGATGGCACATCGGTTCATATTTCTGAGAGTATGAACGAACTCGAAGCCGAATTGGATCCCAAGATGTTCTTCCGCTGCAGTAGGCAGCATATCATCAACATCGAAGATATCGTGAAGATGGAGAGCACCTGGAATGCCAAGCTTATCCTCAGGCTCCGCCGCTATCCCGAGAAAGATTTTGAGGTGAGTAGAGATAGAGTGAAGGAACTGAAGGAGAAGCTGAACCGATAGTAGGGGGTAGAGCATGCTCTTGCTTAAAACGAAAAAAAGATGACTTCGCAAAATGCGAGGCCATCTTTTTTTCAACCCAACCATTTAAAAACGCCTTAACTCATGCAGCTTGTCAATCTTAACTCATGCAGCTTGTCACTCCGAGGGAAGTTCCAACAGCCGTCAAAATAGAGATTAAAATCTGAATAACCAATTTCCATGTTTCCTTTTTCATCTTGTTTTAGTGATTAATGATTAATGATTGATTTTTTAGTGATTAATGATTAGTGATTAATTTTTAGTGATGTGATAGGCGAGGAGAGAAGCCCCTTTCGGGGCTAACTCTACAAGGTTATGTGCTCGTTGTCGCCGCCACTGTCAGTTCCGCTGCCCGTGCCGCCGCCGGTCGTGCCGGAGTCTGAGCCGCCCTGACCCGTGTTCTCACTTCCGGTTCCGCCAGAGGTACCTCCGCCCTGGGTTCCGCTGCCACCCTGGCTGGTGTTGCCTCCGCTGGTTCCGCCGCCCGGATTGGTTCCGCCGCCATCGGCACCCTCAGCTCCGTAGCTGTCGTAGGCAGTAATCTTGCAGAGTTTCTTCAACTCGCTGTTGCTCCAGCTACGGGTGTTTCTCACAATCAAGTGGATGTCCTCCACGCTGGCTGCCGAAACCTTGTCCTTGGTCAACTCGCCATGAGATTTCATGCCGATGGAGAAGAGACCGAGGTCGCCGAGACGAACGCTCTTGCCGTCGAGGATAAGCTCCTTCAAGCAGTCGAGCATGTCCATCATCACGCCGTGCACAGTGCCTCGGCTGTAAGGCGAGTTGTGCGAAGAAATGTGGTCAACGAACTCCTCGAAGTTCATCTCTCTGTCGGTAACCACGGTGGCATACCAGAGTTCCTTACCTGCGTTCTCACCCGTCTGAGGAGTACGCTTTACTTTACGATACTTAATGTTTCCCTGTCCCATAAGCTTTTTAATGATTAATGATTAGTGATTAATGATGATTGATTAACTCTTGCCATTCTGAGAAACCAGTGTGGGTGGTATCTCTGAATGACGGTGCAAAGGTACGGCTTTTTTTGGAAGCCACCAAATTTCGGGTGGCGATAAGGCGCGATTTTCAGCAGCCGCTGATACCGGTTTTGGTTAATAAAGCTAACTCATATTTTGGCGGCGCGGGAAACATAGTTTTTTTGACGGAAAAACATAGTTCGCCAGACAAGAAGATATATCTCGCTTGCAATTTCCCGATTCTTACATTTCCCCCCAAATCTTACAGTTCTTACAGTTCTTACAGTTCAGAACTGACCCCCTAAAAAAGTAGAGTATGAAAACTAATATATATATAATATTATATAT
>JAIJUV010000559.1 GCA_022732315.1 Prevotella sp. | reverse complement strand
CGGAGTTGTGTTGTTCCTGTTGCCAAGCGGAATCATGCAAAAATTCTCTTTATTTGCTTTAGCTGTATGGTTAGTCGTTTTTGGAGTCGTTTTAGCTCGCAGAGTCATAATTGCATACCGTAGAGCCATTCGGATTTTCAATGAAACTCAGGCGGATGATATAGGTACATATATCGAATGGCTTTCCCTATTCACTTATTGGGCTGTTATCTTCGGTGTCGGATGCGGATTGCTGACATTTCTGCCAGACAAATATGTTTTTATCTGGATTTTGTCGTCAATACCGTTCTACAGCTATCTTTTCTACAGCTATCAGAACTACCTGCTGTTCTATGAACAGGTGGAAAATGCTTTTGAGCAAGATATACAGTCTGAAGAAGAACTTCTGACAGATACAGAAACAGAACCTAAAATAGTTTCTGAGAAAGAAGTTCCAGTGTCCTATACAGAAATTATAGAGAAAGTGGCCAACTGGATAAAGACAGACGGCTATGTCCAGCAGGGACTTACCATAAAAGAACTGTCCGAAATACTTCATACGAACCGTACCTATCTTTCCGCTTATATCAAGACTACGTATAAAATGACATTCCGCGAATGGATAACTGGTCTTAGGTTGGAGTATGCGAAAAACATACTGAAGGAGCATCCGGAAATCAATATACAGAAGCTGGCTGAGTCTTCCGGCTTTCTTTCTCGCAGTAACTTTATCAAATCATTTACCGAAAAGGAAGGATGTACGCCTGGCAAGTGGAAAAAAGCAAATCTGGAATAATTTGTGTGGTAAAAAGCCGATGAAAAAGGTCTCAGAAGCCCATTTTCAAAAAGTGCTCAAGCGACAAAAAAGTGCTAATTCGACAAAAAGGTGCTCAAACGACAATTTGAAAAGTGCTCAAACGACATTTTTTTATAAAACGCTGTATTTCAACAGAAAAAGTTTTTGTAATATTTTGGGCGTAGAATGGCATTTATTACCTTTGGAGAAGACAAAGATAATAAATTCAAGTTTATATGAGCAGAAAAATCACTTTTCTTACCCTGTTTCTGTGGCTGATGATGGTAACTTTTCCTGTCATTGCGCAGCAGAAAGCAGACACGACCTACACCTTCCGCTTCGTTCCGCAGAAGGACATGTTCTACGTGCCTTGGAATGGCAATGACACGGAACTTGCCCGCCTGTTGGAATGTATCGAAAACAACAAA
>JAIJUV010000558.1 GCA_022732315.1 Prevotella sp. | reverse complement strand
GTTCACACCCTTCTGCAAATTCTGTAGGCGACGGCCCTGGAGGTCGTAGTATTCTGCCTTGCTATCTGCTGTAGTCTCCAACTGCTCGATGGCTGTGGTGCTGCCGCCGACACTGATGCTGAACATTCTGGCACCAGCTGCAGGAGCAGAAGAGTTATCTGCCATGTAAGCACGGAAAGGCTTGCTGCCAACATGCTCTGTTGTTGTTTCCTCCAACAGCTTGGCTGGGTTCATCAGCTTGTCGCCCTTCACGATATAGCAGTTGTTGTCAGTATCCTTGCTGAACTCCTTTTTGGTGTAGATGCCCTGGAGCTTGTAGTTGGCGTCAGCAGTTTCAGCAGTCTGAACGTCTTTTGCAATCTCCTTGTTGGCTACAGTGAAGTTGAGCTTTGTTGCTCCATCCTTCATCTTGATGATAACAGGAGTACCAGCAGCGATGCTTCCCTCAATCTCTTCGAGTTCTACGGTTTCTGTAACATCATCAGCCGAAAGGAGCTTGAAGGCACGGAAGTTCTGATTTTCGAGCGATACCTCGAATGGCAAGCAGAGCGTTGCCCAGGCGGTGCCTTCCTTCATCTTGCGGCTATAAGATGCAGCCTTGGCTGCAAATGGCTCGTAAGCCACGAAGTCCTTGCTATCGTCAAGTACGAGATTATCCGTAGCAAGAGTTTCTCCCGTTGCTCCTATCTTCTCATCGCCATAATACTGATTGCCATCAGACTGACTACCAGACACACGAACGTGATAAACACTACGCCGAGAATGAGGCAGATATAGAAACGCCCTCTCCTGATGAAATCACCCAAGCTGAAATGACACATCGGGTAATCATCAAGATAGGTCCTATATTCCCTCACCATGACATTAATCATGATGCCAACATAAATGAGAAGAAACAAAGCTACTATCAGGATAGCCTGTTCTTCTTTGGCAAATGAATCTATTATACTTTTCATGGTGCAAATATAGTGTTTTTCTTTGAAACAAGGTGTCGCATTCCCCCACATAGGTGTCGCATTCCTACAAAAAAGGTGTCTCATTCGTGGGGGAATGCGACACCTAATACATACTTTTTAACAATTTTTCTCTCTCCAAGCCGTAGGAGAACAGCCTTCTTTCTCTTTGAACATACGGTAGAGATGGGTACGGGAAGAGAAGCCACACTCGGCAGAAATGATGTCATTACCGAAGTCGGGGTTATCCAAC
>JAIJUV010000557.1 GCA_022732315.1 Prevotella sp. | reverse complement strand
CTTTTTTTTGAAAAGGAAAAGTAAGGGTAGGACAGATTTGTATATTCTGACCTCATTTATTTTTATAAGGTACTATCACTTCAATCCCCTCTCTCTCAATCTCTTTGAGCAGAATGGGATTGAGATGCTGATGCTTCCGGATAATATCAACAGGGCTGTCTAGGAGTTCTTCCAAGTATGCCTTCAGACGGACTACTAAGAAAAATTTAGGGGGCATTTCTACGTATATATCAACATCACTGCCTTCGTGTTGCTCGTTTCTTGCAACAGAGCCAAAGAGACGCAAGGAGGTGATGCCGAAGGTGTTCTGCAGTTCTTCGGCATGAGAAACGATGAGAGCTATGTATTCTTCCCTTGTTTTCATTTTTACTATTCTTGCATTTTTAATGCTTTTGCCCTTACAGGGCGCAAGGCTGATTGCTCTTATACCCAGGGCGTTACCCTGGGCTAGGAGCTTCTGCCCCTTCAGGGCGTGCTGCTTGCGGGTTTCTTATGGCGGCTAGAGACTTCTGTCTTAAATGTTTTGGATAAGTCACATGAAGGGAACTTAAACAAGTTATGTTTTAAATCTGCAACAAAAATAAGAAATATTTCTCTTTTATGCAAGTTTTTGGGCTTTTCTTTTGGGTTTTCAAAGGAAAAATGTAAATTTGCAACAAAATGTAGAACGTTTTAATATAAAGGTTATGGCAGCAACGGTTTTAAATAGTACACAAGTACACCTCTTGCAAATGTTTCAAGTAGATGATTCTCAGAAAGGTTTGGAAGAATTGAAAGAATTGTTATATTCTTATTATTCAAAGAAAATGGATGAATCTCTGAATGAACTTTGGGATTCGGGTGTGCTTGACCAGAAAAGACTTGACGAAATAAATAATATGGATTTACATAAATTAGAAATGGCATGAGTCGTTTGGTTTTAGATACGAATTGTCTTATACAGATTGTGTCGCCACGGAGCAAATATCATTTCTTATGGGATAGTTTTGTTCGTGGTGAAAATACTCTTTGTGTCTCTAATGAAATTATTATGGATAGAATTACGAAAGAACAATATGAGTTTGCACTCAACAGAATAGAAGATCTGCTGCCATTGGTAACGGACGATACGCCTGCCAACGATAAGAATGCCATAGAACTGACATTAATGTCGGACATTGTTGAGTCATACGAAAAGAAACATTTTCCTATCGGAAAGCCTTCTGTTTC
>JAIJUV010000134.1 GCA_022732315.1 Prevotella sp. | reverse complement strand
CAAGCTATGGAGCTACAAGTTGACCGTAACCTGGAAATTCAACAAGCGCAAGGGAAGATACAACGGCATGAACAGTGCGGAAGATGAATTGAACCGACTGTAGCCAGGTTATCCCACACCCAGCAGTTCTACTTCGAATATCAGGGTAGAACCGCCTGGGATGCCCGGCTGCGAGAACTTGCCGTAGCCCATCTCGGCAGGGATGTAAAGTTCCCACTGGTCGCCCACATGCATCTGCTGCATGGCAACAATCCAACCATCTATCAGGTCGCTCAATCGCATGGCGAACGGCGTACCGCCACGGCTGGAATCAAACTTCTTGCCGTTGATGGTCCAACCGGTGTAATGGGCCGTCACGATGCTGCGTCGGCTAGGCTGTGCTCCCTTCGGGTCGCCCTGCTTCAACACCTTATAATATATACCACGAGGCAGCGCCATAACGCCCTCCTCCTTTGCCTTTTCCTCCAGCCAACGCTTGTTGGCCTCAACATATTCTCTTTTTGCCATAAATCTTTATTTATATCCTAAATCAAAAAATATTCTATAGGGTATCTTATTACCCACTTTCACACCTTTTCACACCTCTTCCATACGGATCAGATTCCAGCCATCAAACTGCATGATAATCTTATGCAGTTGGGTTCCCTGTCGCAAGGCCTCAACCCTTGGAGCCACGGCATAACGGCAGATTTGCTCTTCAGCAGCATCCCACTGCTCCCCTATCATCTTCTCGAATGTTTCTTTCGAAATTCCCTTTTCTTTCTTTGGCACAAGTTTCAATTCTATGATATAACTGTGCTTGGTAGGATAACGAGACAAGTTTGGCAAGAGGAAGAAATCGCAATAGCCATGATTCAGTTCCAATTCGGGGGCAGTATAATAATAGTTGTTCAAACTAAGGTAGGCCATAAAGAAACCTTGCAGATTTCGCTCGCCTCCGATGGTATCACGCACCGAAGAGACTTCGGCGTATGCTTTTGCCATATGCCCCAAAGCCTCACACCATTTCCCCTGGAATGCCATGTAAGTGAACATCGTCTTGAGCTCATCAATATTTACATGCTTTACATCCTGATATTCTTCCAGCAAATACTCATAATATTGCTTGCGAACATTGTTGTTGGGAATACCCAGTATCACCTGGTCGCCAAAAGTATCCTTGATGGTCAACATTCCATAATAGAAAAGCAGACTTGGGAACACGCCGGGGTCGGTAATGGAACGGGCTGGAAAAGTTTCACGAAGATTCGTGATAATCTGCCCCGTCTCAGCAATGGTGCGAATCACTCCCTTGCGGTCTCCATCCAACTTATCCAACTGCAAAAGGCGCTTCATCTTATTATAGTCGGTCTTGGTATTCGGGTCAATCATCTGCTCTGGGGCAGCCCCCGTGCTTACATACGTGCGAAGATAATAAAGCACCATATCGCAATTGAATACCTTGCTCTGCTTATTCAACGCCATCTTTGAAAAGCAATAGTTATCATACCATGGTTTCATTTCCGCTACCACTTTCTGAATATCACAGTCAGCAGGCAGTTTTCCTGCCGTTTTGTAATATCCAAACAGTTCCATCACATCCTCCTCGGAGAAGCCGAGCATCTGATTAAACTTCAGTTTGGTAGAAATATGCCATCCTATGTTGAACCCACTGGTAACATCATCGAGCGTAACAGGACTTACACCCGAGATGAAGATACGACGGCAAGTGCCCTTGAACTTCTTGAAGATGTCGCGATAAAAACCTTCTGCATGAGTTATCGCCCAATACATGTCCTCACCCTGCTCATTGAGTACGGTGTTGGTGAAATTATCGTATTCGTCTATGATGAGATAAACATCCAGTCCTAGCTTTCTGTTCTCATCGTTTATCATATTGAGTTTCTCTGTTGCTTCAGTAGAAGCCAGCACCTTTTCGACAAAAGTCTCTGAATAGAAGTCGCGATAAACATCAACAAAGCTGTCGAGCTTGATACGACAATAACTGTTGAAGTTATCCTCCAACTTCTCTATTGTTCCTCCCACCTGCGAAAAGTCTAGATGCAAGACGAGAAACTTGCCCTGCAAGGGTGTAGGATGCTTGCCTATCCAGAGATTGCCAAACCATTGCTGGAACTTATCCTTGGTATGACAATCGTAATAGGCATGCAACATACTTAAGAATATGCTCTTTCCAAAGCGGCGAGGACGGATAAAAAACAAATTATCCGCTTCATCTTCCAACTGTGGAATATACATAGTCTTATCTACATAATACTGATTCCGTTCCATCACGTCAACGAAGTCAGATACGCCGTATGGTATTCTCTTTGCTTCCATGTGCTGATATTTTTGCGCAAAGTTACAAAAATCTATCGTATCTGCAAAAGAAAAAGGGGAACTTTTCTTCTTTTATCAAAGAAAAGCAGTACCTTTGCACCCTAATCATCAAAAAATACGATATGCCACAGACACTACATATTGCAATTATTGGTGGGGGTGCCGCAGGATTCTTTGCGGCGATAGAGGCCAAGCGCAACTTCCCTCACGCCGACATTACCATATTCGAAAAGAATTCGAAGGTTCTCGCCAAGGTGGAAATCACGGGAGGAGGAAGATGTAATCTTACCAATTCCTTTGAGGAGATTTCCGACCTGAAACAGGCGTACCCTCGCGGACATAAACTGATGAAGCGACTCTTCAAGAGATTCGACTACCAGCATGCCTTCAACTGGTTTGAGGAGAACGGCGTGCCACTGGTTACGCAGGAAGACCAATGCGTGTTTCCGCAATCGCAGGATTCACACAGCATCATCGACTGTCTGGTGAATACCGCCAAGCGACTGGGCGTGAAGATACAATGCAACCACCAGCTCACCGCCATCACCGAACTGGAGGATGAGCGCCTGCTCCTGGATTTCAAGACCTCTCATCCCTTTTCTGAAATCAGGCAGATTGCCTTCCATCGAGTAGCCATTACCACGGGCGGCCATCCGAAAATAGAGAACTTCAAGCATCTCTCAGACCTGGGACATGCGATAGAGCTGCCTATCCCATCGCTCTTCACCTTCAACATCGCCGACAAGGCTTTCAAGAACCTGATGGGCACGGTGGTAGAGCCGGTATATACCAGCATTCCGGGCACCAAGCTGAAGGCAGAGGGTCCGCTCCTCATCACCCATTGGGGCATGAGCGGTCCTGCCGTGCTGAAGCTCTCATCCCATGCAGCCCGCTATCTGCACGAGAACAACTATCAGATCAGGATTTCCGTGAACTGGGTACACGAGAGCAACCGCTCGCTGGTGGAAGAGAACATCCAGGGCATCATCATTGCCAACCCGCAGAAGCAGCTGGCAAGCATCCGCCCTTACAATCTGCCATCCCGCCTCTGGCTCTTCCTGATTCAGAAGATGGGATATGCACCCGAAAAGAAATGGAGCGAAATGGGAAAGAAGGGTTGCAACCTGCTGATAGAAACCCTCACCAACGACCTCTATCAGGTGAACGGAAAGGGAGCCTTCAAGGAGGAGTTTGTTACCTGCGGCGGCATCAGCCTCAGCAACATCGACCTGCATACCCTGGAGAGCAAGGTGTGCCCTCACCTCTTCTTTGCCGGCGAAGTGCTCGACATCGATGCCATCACCGGCGGCTTCAATCTGCAGGCAGCCTGGACCACGGGGTATGTGGTGGGACAACATATAGGAGAATAAAAGATTATCGGAGAATAAAAGTTTTTGAAAAATACCAAAAAAGCAGAATACCAATTGATATTCTGCATTTTTCTATATTACGATATTAAGATATTTCGATACTTCAGGTTTACTGTGCCACCAGATAAAGCACGCGGGAAGACCAGTCGGTCTTCTTACCCCAATCTACATTGTTCTCCAATGGCATCTCCAAACCATGCTCCATCAGATACTTGCCAGAGTATGACTTGCCCTCGCAATCGAGCGGAGTATTGTCGATGACATTCAACTCACGCACCTTATACATCTTGTTGGCATCCAGACCCGCCATCTTTACTCTTGGCAGATGAACGTTATAGAAGTTGGCTATCTTCCACCAGTAGAACACAGCCTTATCCTTCGCCTCACTTACATACATGATAGACGACAAGCCCTGATTATCGTATGGGGAAACCAGACGATAGAGGTCGCCAAACTGTACCACAGGGCGAATCTCCTTATACTCGCTGATGGCCTTGCGGCAGAGTGCCTTTTCCTCCTCCTTCATGTGCTTAGGCTGTATTTCCATACCCAGACGACCGCTCATAGCCACATCGATGCGATACTTCAATGATGTGGTACGGAACACGGTGTGGTTAGGCACGGCAGAGATATGGCTCGCCATGGCGATAGCTGGGAAGAAATAGCTGGTGCCATACTGCATATAAATGCGCTGCAGGGCATCGGTGTTGTCACTCACCCAGAACTCGTCGAAACCACGCAGGCTGCCCCAGTTGGCACGGGCACCACCGCTGGCACAGCACTGGATTACCACATCCTTGTACTTGGCACGGATGCGGTCGATGACATTGGCAAAGCCCTGATGGTAAGCGATGTAGAGATGACTCTGGTCGGCAGCAGAAAGATACTGGCTGCCATGGTTCATGATAGACATGTTGGCATCCCACTTGATGTAGGCAATCTCAGGATACTTGGTAAGCAGATTATCTACCACGCCAAATACGAAATCCTGTACCTTAGGATTACCCAGGTCGAGCACCAGCTGTGTGCCGCCACGGCCTACCACTGCATCACGCTTAGGCGCCTTGACTATCCAGTCAGGATGCTTCTCGTAGAGTTCACTCTTGGTGTTGGTCATTTCTGGCTCAATCCAGATACCAAACTTCACGCCGTTCTTCTTGGCATCGCGGAGCAGACCCTCAATGCCATCAGGCAACTTTTCGGTATCCACCACCCAGTCGCCCAGGGCAGTGTCGTCTTTCTTTCTAGGATATTTCTTTCCGAACCATCCGTCGTCCATCACAAAGAGTTCGCCACCCATGCTGTGGATGTCGGCCATCATCTGGTCCATCCCCTTCTGGTTGATGTCGAAATAAACACCCTCCCAGGAGTTGAGCAGGATGTCACGCTCCTGGTCGCCATGAGCAAGCACATACTTGCGTCCCCACTTGTGAAAGTTGCGGCTGGCACCGCTCAATCCCTCATTGGAATAGGTGAAGGCGAGTGCCGGAGTCTTGAAGGTTTCGCCCTTCTTCAGGTGATATTCAGAGTTCTGCTCGTTGATGCCGGCAAAGAAGTAGTGATACTCCGTGTCGTCGGTCACGGTCTTGAGCTTATAGTTGCCGCTGTATTCCAGTGCCGCACCGATTACGGCACCCGTATTCTCCTGTCCCTTGCCGTTGAGCGAGAACATCACCTCGGCATGGTCGGTATGCGAATTGCGTACGCCATCATTGTTGCGGATAACGAACTCGCCTGGCTGCAGCTTCTCGTGGCTCAACTGCGCCTCGGCAGCCCATGTACCCGAGAGGTGGCTCATCCATACATCGCCACGGCGGATAGGAAGCATGGCAGAAGCGAAGGTGGTCAGGGTAACGATGCCCTTTTCGCCATTGTTGATTTCGGTCCACGCCTCAATCATATCCACATCCTTGTAGGCACGATACTTCAAGTCCACCTTTATATTATATACAGGATCCTTGAGATGGATAGTAGTAACGGTGGCATTTGCCTCCTGCTTCACGTTGCTGCCCGTAGCCACGAGAGCGGTAGAAAGATTACCGTCGCTATGGCGCATGGCGAGTGCAGCCTCTGTAGGAGTGTTCAAGCCATAGGCAGGATAGGCATCCATTCTTCCGTTGGTAGCCACCTTGAGGTTCTGCAGGTCGGCAGCATTCAACTTGGTACCGAAGTAGAGATACTGAGCAGGTTTGCCGTTCTCCACATCGAGGATAAGTGAGATGCCCTTACTGTTAACTGATACTTGCTCGGCCATCGCAGGCATGGCGACGGAGATGAGCAAAAACGCTAGTGATTTTAATTTCATCATAGTTGAATTATGTTATTAGTTTCTGTCATTGACTAATTTTTCAACTGCAAAAATAAGAAAAAAAAAGATACTAGCCAATACTTTTCTGCTTTATTTTAAGGCAAAAGCAGAAAAAGGCAAACATCCGTCAAAAAACGCAAAGTTTTGCTCCCTGATATGAGTCTCCATCAGGAAGTCATAGAATATTTAGAGTTAAGGCAAAATATATTTTCCCTTAAGGCTAAAAATATTTAGCCTTAAGGGTAATTATATTCATACTATTCTTCCTGCGAAACAAAGTCTCTTACGATGCGGGTGTATGCCTCGTGATGGTCGCGATATGCCATGGCATGAACGGAGCCTTTGGCGATGAAGATGGCTTTTCTGCCCTTCGTCTTTGCCTCGTAAAGCCGATGCAGCATGGCGTAAGGCACGAAGGCATCCTTGTCGCCATGGATAAAAAGCATCGGTTTGGTGCACTTACGAACCTGCTCTATCTGCTGCGCCTCGGCAAACGACCAGCCGTAGCGATACTGGCAAAGAGCAGAGGTGGTATTCATCAGCGGGAAGGCAGGCAAGCCAAACTGGTCTTTGAGCTGAGCGGAAAACTCATCCCATACGTTGGTATAGCCGCAGTCCTCCACAAAGCACTTCACGTAATCAGGAGTCTTCTCTCCCGATACCGCCATCGTGGTTGCCGCACCCATCGAAATACCGTGAATCACCTGACGGGTATTCTCCACTTTAAAAATCTCATTGGCGATTTCCGACCATCTGATGACATCCCATCTATCCTTCCATCCCATCTGGATATGGTCGCCCTCGCTCTCTCCGTGTCCATACA
>JAIJUV010000556.1 GCA_022732315.1 Prevotella sp. | reverse complement strand
AGTCCCCACACACGATCCTTATAATAGGGGTTGCAATGGTCAAACTGCACGGCTTCCAGTTCCGCAAACTCCTCAATCAGCGCCTCGTCAATCACCAGCCGCTGATTACCGTCCCTTCTCGGAGCCTTGTATTCATGCTCGCCGATTCGCTCCTTCAGAAACTCCGTCATCATGAAATACGGATTGCCGAGCAGAGCAGGAATGCCCACCACTGGAGCCAGCATCTGGGCGAGGAAAGAGCCGCAGCTGTTGCCCAGAAGCAAGTCGGGCTGCTCCAGGTCGATGATGGAGCGAATCTCCTTCAATGCCTCCTTGGGGTGCAAAGGGAGGTCGGGAGTCAGCACCACCGCCGTCCCCTCAAATGCCTCTTTCAAGGCTCTCGCCATCGGACAGCTGCCCGTGGCGAAGAATCCGTGTAGGAATAATATCTTCTTCATGCTCAAATCATTTGATAATGATGCGCCTGTAATCTAGGAGGATAAGCCATGCTCAACTCCCATATTAGCGTAATATATCTGCAAAAATACAAAAAATATTCAGAAAAGTGATTATATGGATGGATTTTGTTTGCAGGGCGAACTTGATTTAACCTTATTTTATAAGATAGAGGGATGTTGAGGGATTTTTGAAAAACCGAAATCCTTAATGACCTTAATGACCTTGACCTTAATGACCGGATTCATGAATACATGTACCCATAATTATCTTAAAAAAACTTATTTATTCAATAGAATGTTTTGATATACAGAATATAATCACTATATTTGCACGTAATATCAGTGGTGTTATTATGTGCAATATTAAATATTATATAGATGAAACAGCCGCATATTTCGGCAATATGTTGGGCGAAAAAGTAGCTTTGGAACCAGCAGATAAAGATTTGCTGGAAGGAATCCCTATGAATGTTTCTTCCAGGTTCTCTTTTTATAAAGGATGTATTTTAGGGCAACACATTTTGATGGCTTACCTAAAGGATGGCGACTCTGTTCCACCTGCCCAGTTGAAGAAACAATTGGATATAATACATCGACAGACACAGCTCTTCGTCGTATTAATCACTCCATGCATTTCATCTTATAATAAGGTAACAAATATAACTCGCTCTAATTTGGGCTTTGATTGAAAATCAAGAAGTTGGGCGTTTGCCTATATTATATAGGTAACAATATGGAAACGAGCGGACTTCTGCTCGTTTCTGTATTTTGCA
>JAIJUV010000133.1 GCA_022732315.1 Prevotella sp. | reverse complement strand
GATAGGCAGATGAATCACTACGGGATGGTCTCCCACCTTTGTGATATGCCATTCATAAGAATCCTTGATATGACCCCACAATATCTCTTTCACGTCGATATTCTCCTTGGCTGATACCTGCATAGGTGCCAGCGTAAAGAGCAGCATCGCCATCAAGAGGAATTGCTTGAGATGTTTCATATTCTTTAATTCTTACTTTGTTTATTAATTATTTGTATCAGAACCGCTTATGAAAGACGGTTCTTTTTCTCTACCCGAGCGAAGTAGATGCAGTCGAACACGAGAAGCACGACATAGAACAGGGCGAAGACGGCGGTGAATCCCAGGATGTTCTGCTTGTCGCATACCAGCACGTAGATGAGGAACACCAGCGTGCCTGCCATCAGCTTCAGCACCAATGCTGCCAGGTAGAACTTGGCGAGATTGGCGGGCGATGATTTAGCCACAGCCTTCCAGGCTTCGCCATAAGCAGTGCTTGCAACGAGCGAGAATATCGCACTCACTATCAGCGGGTTAACAACCCGTGGCAGAATATCATCGCATAAGGCAGAAACCCTACAGGCAAAGAGGATGGCCAAAGCCATGAGAGCTGTGAGCCACAGAGATATCTGCTTATACTTGATGCTCGCCTGCCTGATAGTCTGCAAGCGCAACTTTTCATCTTTTTCCATTATTCTATTTTATCAATATAGCTGTCAACTATTAACTGTCAACTATTAACTAAATTATACTTCCACGCAGAGGCTTACTTCGTTTTTCTTACATTCCACGAATCCGCCCTTGATGTTCATTGCCTGCTTGCCTTCCTTGGTGGTATACTCTACCTTGCCCACTTCGAGCGAAGAGATGATTGGCGCGTGATCCTTGAGAATCTCGAACGAGCCGAGGGTTCCCGGAACCAGTACGCTCTCTACCTCACCCTGGAAGACTACTTTCTCAGGAGATACTATCTTTAGCTGTAACATAAGCCGTGGATTTAAAGATTACGCCTGTGCTGCTGCGAGCAACTGCTTAGCCTTCTCCTTCGCATCCTCGATAGTACCTACGTTGAGGAATGCCTGCTCTGGCAGGTCGTCTACCTCGCCGTCGAGGATGGCGTTGAAGCCCTTGATAGTCTCTTCGATAGGTACCATCACACCCTTCAAACCGGTGAACTGCTCGGCTACGGTGAATGGCTGACTCAGGAAACGCTGTACACGGCGTGCACGGTTCACGGTCAACTTATCCTCATCCGAAAGCTCATCCATACCGAGGATGGCGATGATATCCTGCAACTCGTTGTAACGCTGCAGCAACTGCTTTACTCGCTGTGCACAGTCGTAATGAGCCTTGCCCACAATCAGCGGGTCGAGGATACGAGAGGTAGAACCCAGTGGGTCTACAGCAGGATAGATACCGAGAGATGCAATCTTACGCGAAAGCTCTGTGGTGGCATCCAGGTGAGTAAAGGTGGTGGCTGGAGCAGGGTCGGTCAAGTCGTCGGCAGGCACATAAACGGCCTGTACTGAGGTGATGGAACCATTCTTGGTAGAAGTGATTCGCTCCTGCATGGCACCCATCTCAGAAGCCAGCGTTGGCTGATAACCTACGGCTGATGGCATACGACCCAAGAGCGCAGATACCTCAGAACCCGCCTGGGTGAAACGGAAGATGTTATCGATGAAGAACATGATATCCGCTGCCTCACCGTTCTTACCTCCGTGGTCACGGAACTCCTCGGCAACAGTCAAACCAGAAAGCGCTACTGAAGCACGTGCCCCAGGTGGCTCATTCATCTGACCATATACCAGGGTAGCCTGACTCTTGGCAAGCTCCTCAGGGTCAACGAGTGAGAGGTCCCACTTACCTTCTTCCATGGCTTTGCGGAACTTCTCGCCATACTTGATAACGCCAGACTCGAGCATGTCTCGAATCAAGTCGTTACCCTCGCGAGTACGCTCACCTACACCAGCGAATACGGAGTAACCGTTATGTCCCTTGGCAATGTTGTTGATCAACTCCATGATGAGCACGGTCTTACCTACACCGGCACCACCGAAGAGACCAATCTTACCACCCTTCATGTAAGGCTCGAGCAGGTCGATCACCTTGATACCGGTGGCAAGCATCTCCTTGTGCGTAGAGAGCTCGTCAAACTTCGGAGCCTCGCGGTGGATAGGATAAGCACCCTTCATGTCCAATTCGTTCATACCATCAATAGGCTGTCCGATAACGTTCATCATACGGCCCTTGATCTGCTCTCCGGCAGGCATCATGATTGGGTTGCCTGTAACGGCAACTTCCAAGCCACGCTGCAAGCCGTCGGTGTTGTCCATGGCGACGCAGCGAACCGTGTCCTCACCAATGTGCTGCTGCACCTCGATGACCAAGTCGCGTCCGTCTGGGCGTTTCACCTTCAGAGCTTCGTGAATTTTAGGAAGCACCTTCTCAGGATTCTCGCCCTTGGTATCGAAGTATACATCGATAACCGGACCGATAATCTGCGAGATGCGTCCACTTACTTGTGACATAATCTTTATTAGTTTAAAATTTATTTATATTTATTATTTCGTACTTTTAGTCTTTCAATGTGCGCGAAGCGGCTTCGGAACCCGTAGCACGAACATCGATTAACGCCTGCAAAAGTAACAACAATTCATGGAACCTGCAAATTTTTAAGGAGTTTTATCACTAAATTACTCCGGATTAAAACATTTTTAGTTCCGTTTAAACCATTTTTACTTTTCACTCATCTTCTATAAGTAATGCCGATAATGACATTAGATAACGAAATGAATCTGCAAGTTGATACTATCAGATGCGATTAGATGCTCAGCTCGTCCAATACCTTGATCAGCTTGCGGTCGAATGGCTTGTCAGAACGGATAGCCTCTGAAAGCGGAACGTATACCACCTCGTTGTTGCGGACACCGATCATCACGTTGCGCTGACCCTGCATGATGGCCTCGATGGCACCGCAACCAGTGCGGCTGGCGAGGATACGGTCACGGGCTGATGGGCGACCGCCACGCTGCAGGTGACCGAGGATAGATACACGCACGTCGAACTCAGGGAACTCCTTGCGCACACGGTCGGCATAGTAGAGCGCACCGCACTTAGGACTCTCTGACACGATGACGATACAGCTCTTCTTTGACTTGCGGATACCACGCTCCATGAACTGTGCCAACTGGTCAACGTCGGTAGAATCCTCTGGGATGATGGCTGCCTCTGCACCGCTGGCGATGGCTGAGTTCTGAGCCAGGAAGCCGGCATCACGTCCCATCACCTCGATGAAGAAGATACGCTCGTGGCTCTGCGCCGTATCACGGATACGGTCTACACACTCCACGATGGTGTTCATCGTAGTATCGTAACCGATGGTATTGTCTGTGCCATAGAGGTCGTTGTCGATGGTACCAGGCAAACCGATGCAGCAGATATCAAACTCTCTTGCGAAGTTCATCGCACCGGTGAGCGAACCGTTACCGCCGATAACCACCAGCGCATCGATTTCCTCCTTCTGGATATTCTCGAAAGCCTTCTGACGGCCCTCTTCTGTCATGAATTCCTTGGAACGTGCAGTCTTCAGCATCGTACCACCGGTACCGATGATACCGCTCACGTTCTCAGTAGTGAAGGTCTTGATCTCGTCGTTGATCAGTCCGTCGTAGCCACGATAGATACCCTTCACGTTGAAACCGTTGTAGATAGCCGAACGGGTTACCGCACGGATAGCTGCGTTCATACCTGGAGCATCACCTCCGGATGTCAAAATACCAATAGTTTTAATCTTTGCCATAACTATATACCTTATTATATTTATACCTTATTATATTAATTGATACATTATTTTAATTAGTTTCTTCAATTTTGTCTGCATCCAATGCCTTCGAAGACAGATTTCTCGCAGAGATAGATTTCTCGCAAAGATAAATTTCCTGCAAAGAGGATTTCTTATAAGCTTATAAGAGGGCATTGTCAAAAATCTACGTCTTTTCGTTCGGGATGCGTGTTCACATCCCCTTTTCTTTATCAGATATGGTTTAAATCATCAAGTACATGGTCCCGCCCATCAGGGTGTGCGAGAGCAAGAGGATGGCGAGTCCCAGCACGCCACCCACCAGGGCCTTCCAGCCTATGTTACGGAAATACCAGACCATGTGCATGTGCTCCATCTTCATCAGGGCAAGGCCGCTGATGGTGCCGATGCCGAGCACGTTGCCGCCAGCCATCACGCAGTAGGCGATGACCTGCCAGTATACTCCATTGGTCTGATATACAGAGTCTAGCGCCGACTGAGGGTCGCCCAGTCCCACCACGTCGTGCAGTGAGAAGAAGTTCATCGCCGTAGCGAAGTTGTCGAGCACGGTGCTCAGCACTCCAGCCGCAATGCCATGCAGCCACACGTTAGGATGCTCATCGCTTACGCCCAGCCATGCCGTGAGGTCGCCGAAGGCACCCGTCTCCTTCACCACGCCCACAGCCAGCATCATGCCCATCACGAAGAGCATCATCTGGATAACGCCATACTGCAATACCAATGGGGTACGGCGCTCCACCATCGCATCCATGTTCATGAGCTTGCGATTGAAGATTTCGTTCACAATCCAGAGGATACTGAGCACGCACAGCGCACCCAGAAACGGACTCAGCTTGGTGATGTTATGAAAGGTAGGGATAAACCACAGGCCTCCGATGCCCACCAGGAGCATCAGCAGTCGCTGCCACACGTTGAGGCGCGTGTCATCGCCGCGGAAAGGCATGGCAATCCACTCCGTCTCCACCCTATCCGGCAGCATGCGCTGCATCATTGCCGTAGGCACGAGCCACGCAGCCAGGCAAGGAACCAGCAGCGAAAGCGAGAAGATGGTGGCAGTAACGGCTCCGGAATTCCAGAGCACCAGACCTTCGGGGTTACCGATAACGGTAAGCGCACCGCCGCAGTTGGCGGCAAGGAGGATGGAACTGCCGAATATCATTCGCTGTCGGCGACTTGGGATGATGCCGTGCATGATGGTGAGCATCATGACGGTGGTAGTGAGGTTGTCGAGGTTGATAGAGATGATGAAGGTGACGATGGCCAGCGTCCAGAGCATCTTCCTGCTGCTGCGTGTGCGAAGCAACTGGCGCACGAAGTCGAAGCAGCCGTTGTTATTGAGTATATCCACGATGGTCATGGTGGCGAGCAGAAAGAGCACGATCTCGGCAGCCCTGCCCACCTGTGGCAGGAAGATGTGCCTTGAGATGAAGTACTTCACGTTGGTGCTGGTGGATTCCAGGTTCGTGAGGTCTAGATAATGGCTGTAATCTGCTGAGTGTTCGTTAGTCACGAAGTCCATGCCGAAGCATATATACAGCACCCATCCCACCGTTCCGGCGAAGATAGCCACGGCAGCACGGTTCACTTTGGTCACGTTCTCGGTTGCAATGAGTACGCAAGCCAGTATCAGTATGGACAAGATGACTAGTGTCATAATACTCAATAGTTATTCATTTTTTCATATTTCGGGGCAAAGGTAACAAATATTTTGTAATCCGCAACATTTCGGGATGATTTTTTAATGAATTTAACGCAATTTACATGCAATTGATTTTTTCGCAGCGATTCTGCCGCATTTCAAGTTCTGAAAGGGCAAAAGCTTTTCCATCATTCTGAACTTTCATAAGTGGAATCCTGCCGTCCCCGAAGGGGGCGAATGTGAATAACCGCGGGTGGAATGACCGAAGGGAATGGAACCTGCGGATAGAAGACATACTCTCTCTGCCGTCCCCGAAGGGGGCGAACAGGAGTAAGATTGGGTATTGTTCGCCCCCTTTGGGGACGATTTCTCCCTCCTGATGCTTGTCCGCAGGTTCCATGACCTTTGGTCATTCCACCAGCGGTTATTGAAAGTTGGCCCCCTTCGGGGACCGGAGGTTACGTGCGAAACCTTACTACCATTAATTAATGTAAAGAGAGAAAAAAGCAAGAAGAAACGCCCATTTTAGTTAAATATCATTAACAAACAGAAGAAAAGAGATGCCAAACGCTTGTAAACCAAAGAAAATGAGTAACTTTGCAGCCGATTTTTAACAATATATATAAAGTCTAACTTTATTAATTTAAATTTTTTAATTATTTTTTATGTCAAATTTTAAGAACGTACAGCCACTCGACGACTTCAATTGGGACGAGTTCGAGAACGGCACAAACGCAGGCGTCAGCAAAACAGACCTCGAGAAGGCCTATGACGAAACATTGAACAAGGTAACTGAACACCAGGTTGTTGAGGGTACCGTAATCTCTGTAGACAAGAAAGAGGTTATCGTAAACATCGGCTACAAGAGCGATGGTATCATCCCAGCTTCAGAGTTCCGTTACAACCCAGACCTCAAGGTAGGCGACAAGGTTGAGGTTTACGTAGAGAACCAGGAGGATACAAAGGGTCAGCTGGTACTCTCTCACAAGAAGGCTCGCCTCAGCAAGTCTTGGGAGCGTGTTAATGCAGCTCTCGAGAACGAGGAGATCATCCAGGGTTACATCAAGTGCCGCACTAAGGGCGGTATGATCGTTGACGTCTTCGGTATCGAGGCTTTCTTGCCAGGAAGCCAGATCGACGTTCACCCTATACGCGACTACGACGTATTCGTAGGCAAGACAATGGAGTTCAAGGTTGTAAAAATCAACCAGGAGTTCCGCAATGTCGTTGTATCTCACAAGGCACTCATCGAGCAGGAGCTCGAGCAGCAGCGTAAGGAAATCATCGGCAAGCTCGAGAAGGGTCAGATCCTCGAGGGTACCGTTAAGAACATCACTACTTACGGTGTATTCGTTGACCTCGGCGGTGTTGACGGTTTGATCCACATCACA
>JAIJUV010000555.1 GCA_022732315.1 Prevotella sp. | reverse complement strand
CGGACCGTTGATGTGCAACTCCTTGGCAATCTGACGACCTACTCGCTTCACACGACGAACTGTCTCAACATACAACTTCTGAGGAGGGAACTGGATGGTAGCATCGCCTGAGTGAACACCGGCAAACTCGATGTGCTCGGAAATCGCATAGGCAATCACCTCGCCATTCTTTGCCACAGCATCCATCTCTATCTCCTTGGCATGTTCGATAAACTTACTTACTACCACTGGGTGATCCTCACTTACGTTGGCTGCCAACTGCAGGAATCGCTTCAGCTCTTCCTCGTTAGAACATACGTTCATCGCAGCACCAGAAAGAACGTAACTTGGACGAACCAATACAGGGAAGCCTACACGCTCGATGAAGTTGTCGATGTCCTCCATAGAGGTCAGGGCGCTCCACTCTGGCTGGTTGATACCGTTGTTGGTCAACATCTGAGAGAACTTGGCACGGTCCTCAGCGTTATCAATGTCCTTGGCAGCAGTACCTAAGATTGGCACATTCTGAGCATCCAGGTGCATAGCCAGGTTGTTTGGAATCTGACCACCGGTAGATACGATGACGCCATGAGGCTGCTCCATCTCGATGATATCCATCACGCGCTCGAAAGTCAACTCGTCGAAGTAGAGACGGTCGCACATATCGTAGTCGGTAGAAACGGTCTCTGGGTTGTAGTTGATCATCACTGAGCGCCAGCCCTCCTTGCGGATGGTGTTCAATGCCTGAACACCACACCAGTCGAACTCTACGGAAGAACCGATGCGATAAGCACCAGAACCGAGTACGATGATAGAACGATGATCGTTCTCGAAGGTGATGTCACTCTTCACGCCTGCGTATGTAACATAGAGGTAGTTGGTCTGCGCAGGATACTCTGCTGCCAGGGTATCAATCTGCTTTACTACAGGAAGGATACCATAGCTCTTACGCTTGTTGCGAACCAGGAGGGCAGCCTTATGCATGTTGCCCAACTCCTGCTCCAAGCCCACGGCACGAGCAACCTGGAAGTCGGTGAAACCGTAAACCTTAGCGGTGCGAAGCAAATCCTGATCAATAGTATTGATGTTGCATTTCTTCATCGCCTCGTCGATATCGATGATGTGCTTCAACTTCTCCAGGAACCACTTGTCAATCTTGGTCAAGTCGTGAATCTGATCTACGGTATAGCCCTTGTGCATAGCCTTTGAAATCACGAACACACGCTTATCTGTTGGC
>JAIJUV010000554.1 GCA_022732315.1 Prevotella sp. | reverse complement strand
CATCAACATCCTCCTCTATACCCCCTGCTTCTCGCTCATCTCCATAGGAATCTACAACATAGAAACCACCCGTGCTAACCTCAGAAAGATGATACTGATATGCAGTGGTATTTATGCTGCCATCATTGTGGTCTTTTGCGTGGGTATCTGTCTTCATCATAGCCTGTATATCAGAGAAGGGCTTTATTTGATGCTTACTTTGTTTTGCGTAAGTGTTTTCTATTGCATATACATGATTATTCAGGAAATGATTAGGCGTAAAAATATGTTGGAGACAATGGCTGCAACGGATTTGTTGCCTTACGTAAGATATTCGCGTGCAAGTGTAGTCATTCTATGGCTCGCAGTTCTCGCTATGCCAGTTGCCATCTTTTCTACTACCTTGTTATATATAGTAGGTCCTGCCGTATTGCTTGCCTTATTGTTCTTCAATCTTACGTTTATCGCTCTCGGCAACAGTTATATTCCAACAGAAGAGCTATTGGATAAAGAAGAGGAAAGTCAACGATGTGGGGGGGGCAAAGAAAAAACCTTTACAGCAATTATCTGAGGAACGCAGGAACTTTATCCAAAATAGTCTTGACCAATGGTGTATGGATTTGGGCTATAAGGATTGTAATGTGAACATGTTGACGCTTTCTCGTACACTTTGTATATCAAAGAACGAATTGAGCCTGTTTTTCGATCAATGCTTGCACTCTAACTTCCGAATATGGCTCAGTGAGATACGTCTCAACGCTGCAAAAAAGATGATGTTGGAATATCCAGATTATAGCAACGACATCATTTCAGCCGAGTGTGGATTCTCCTGTCGAACTCATCTTTACCGAATCTTCAAGACAAAAGAAGGCTGTTCTCCTACAGCATGGAGAGACTTCCAATCTACATATACAGCACAAAATGATTCAAATGGAGCATAATCATTTTTTCGTAAAATACCAAAGAAAAAGCAAGATTTTTATCGAAAAACAGCCAAAAAGGTGTCGCATTCCTACGAATGCGACACCTTTTTGGTATGAATGCGACACATGAACAGGGAAAAAATGCCCCTTCTTTCGTGGAAATTCACTATATTTGCGACATGAAGGAAATAATAGAAACTATGCCAAGGATAGAATTAGCTCTGATCATCATCGGGGTGTCTGTACTCATATTAGGTATTATCTTGGGATATGCCATGATACATGAGTACAGGATGTATCTTGAGAATCATTGGAAGGCT
>JAIJUV010000553.1 GCA_022732315.1 Prevotella sp. | reverse complement strand
TCTTCGCGTTGCTTCGAATTAAACCACATAATCCACCGCTTGTGCGGGCCCCCGTCAATTCCTTTGAGTTTCAACCTTGCGATCGTACTCCCCAGGTGGGATACTTATTGTGTTAACTGCGGCACGCAGGGGGTCAGTCCCCGCACACCTAGTATCCATCGTTTACAGCGTGGACTACCAGGGTATCTAATCCTGTTCGCTCCCCACGCTTTCGCGCCTCACCGTCAGTTACCGTCCAGTAATCCGCCTTCGCCACTGGTGTTCTTCCTTATATCTACGCATTTCACCGCTACACAAGGAATTCCGATTACCTCTCCGGCACTCAAGACATACAGTTTCAAATGCAGTTTCAGGGTTAAGCCCTGAGATTTCACATCTGACTTGCATGCCCGGCTGCACGCCCTTTACACCCAGTAAATCCGGACAACGCTTGCCACCTACGTATTACCGCGGCTGCTGGCACGTAGTTAGCCGTGGCTTATTCAAGTGGTACCGTCTTCTGCTCTTCCCACTTAAAAGAAGTTTACAACCCGAAAGCCTTCTTCCTTCACGCGGCGTTGCTGGGTCAGGCTTGCGCCCATTGCCCAATATTCCCCACTGCTGCCTCCCGTAGGAGTCTGGGCCGTATCTCAGTCCCAATGTGGCCGGTCAACCTCTCAGTCCGGCTACTGATCGTCGCCTTGGTGGGCCGTTACCCCGCCAACTAGCTAATCAGACGCGAGGCCATCTTGAAGCGATAAATCTTTGGCATAAAGATCATGCGACCCCTATGCATCATGCGGTATTAGCAGTCGTTTCCAACTGTTGTCCCCCTCTTCAAGGCAGGTTCCTCACGCGTTACTCACCCGTCCGCCACTTTCCTCTACATCCATTGTCCGAAAACTCTTTCAGTAGATTCTCGTTCGACTTGCATGTGTTAAGCACGCCGCCAGCGTTCGTCCTGAGCCAGGATCAAACTCTCAATAAAATGGTATCAACACAGACCTAAGTCTGAGCTAATCTTTATCGAGCTATTTGTCATAGCTTAAAACTTTTTATCCTTACGATTCAGACGTAATTGACTTAACCGTCCTCCTCGCAAGCCACTGTACATATTGCACAGTTTTTCATCTGGTGCTTGTCAAAGTTTCGTTGTTTAATTTACAAGGTGCACGCTCCATTCGCGGAACAGGTGTTATCTTAGCACCTACCCGCCCTTTTGTCAACACCTTTTTTCACTTTTT
>JAIJUV010000132.1 GCA_022732315.1 Prevotella sp. | reverse complement strand
TGAAAACAGCTGGCTGTCTTCTCGATGCGGTTGTCGAGGATGTCTGGGAAACGGAGCAGTACGGGAGCGTTGATGTCGCGTAATGCCAACTCGTCCATGATGTCGCGCAGGTCTATCTGCGTATTGTCCTTGCATGGAGTTACATAGACATCACCCTTGTCGTTGATGCCAAAGTAAGAAGTGCCCCAACCACCAATGTTGTAGAGCTCCTTCGAGTCTTCAATAGTCCATTTCTTCATTTTCTGTTCTTGTCTTGCTTTTTAGTCTATAAAATATAATGTTATGATATGAATATACTACGAGTGAAGGTAAGCACTCCTCCTCGCATGGGCTGAGGGGGAATGCTTACCTTTTGGGTTACACGTTCAGCAGGTTTCTAATCTGCTGAACCGTATTGTTAATCTTGTCGAAGTTGTCCATCACATTGACGTCGATGATGTGCTTGGCCTTTTCGTAGAACGGCTCGCGTTGCTTGAGCTGTTCACGGATGAAGACATCCACTTCCTCGGGAGTCTTGTTGAGCAGCAGGGGGCGTACGCCCTTGCCCATCTTCAGGTGGGCATGCAGGGTTTCTGGGCTTGCCTTCAGGTAGATGGTTTCGCCTGCCTGGTTCATATAGTCCATGTTGTCGAAGAAACAAGGTGTTCCTCCGCCGCAGCTAACCACTACGTTTTCAAACTCTGCCACCTCGTGGAGCATGTTGTGCTCTATGTGGCGGAATCCCTCTTCGCCCATTTCGTCGAAGATTTGCTTCACGGTCTTGCGCATACGGCTTTCGATATACCAATCTAAGTCGTAGAACATCACGCCAAGCTCTTTGGCGAGGGCCTTGCCGACGGTTGTCTTGCCGGCTCCCATATATCCAATGATGATGATTGACTTCATTTCTTTCTTATTATTTTGATAGGATGGCTCCTCTAAAAAGGGAACCATCCATCAGCAATTTACTTCTTTCTGCCTCTAGTCTTTGGCTCCGGTGCTTCCTTGATGATGGTCATGCATTCATCGTAGGTAAGCGCCTCCACATTCTCCTGCTTTGCCTTAGGAATGCGGTAGTTCTTGCCATCGTATGCGATGTAAGGACCGTAGCGGCCGTTCAGCAGTTCCAGCTTCTCATCTTCCTCGAAGGTCTTGATGTGGCGCTTCTGCTCGTTGCTGCGTTTCTCGTTGATGAGTTCTATCGCCTGCTCCAGGGTGATGGCCATAGGGTCGATGTCCTTAGGGATGGATACGTACTTGCGGTTGTGGAGCACGTATGGACCGAAGCGACCGGCACCGATGGTAACGGTGGTTCCCTCGAACTCGCCCACCTGGCGTGGCAGCTTGAAGAGTTCCAGAGCCTCTTCCAGAGTGATGGTCTCGATGCTCTTGTCGGCAGGCAACTGGGCAAACTGTGGCTTGTCCTTGTCGTCGGCTGTACCTATCTGAACCACAGGACCGAAGCGGCCTATCTTCACGAACACAGGGCGACCGCTCTTAGGGTCGTTGCCTAGCTCGCGCTCGCCGGCCTTGTGTTCGCTGCGTGCGTTCATCACTTCCTTCACCTCAGGCTCGAATCCCTTGTCGAAGTCCTTCATCCACTTAATCCACTCGGTCTTTCCCTCGGCAATGTCATCGAATCTCTGCTCCACATGGGCTGTGAAGTTGTAGTCCATGATGTTAGGGAAGTTGGCCATCAGGAAGTCGTTTACCACGATACCGATGTCGGTAGGCAGCAGCTTGCCCTTCTCGGAGCCAGCCATTTCCTTCTTGGTCTTCTGTGTTATCTTGATGCCCTTCAGGGAATCCACGGTGTAGTTGCGCTCCACGCCCTGCTTGTCACCCTTCACCACGTATTCGCGCTGCTGGATGGTGCTGATGGTTGGAGCATAGGTAGATGGACGTCCGATGCCGAGGTCTTCCAGTTTCTTCACGAGGCTTGCCTCGGTGTATCTTGCTGGAGCTAGGGAGAATTTCTCGGTAGCGATAATCTCGCGGCGCTGCAACTCATCGCCTTCCTTCATGGCAGGCAGAATGTGGGTTGAGTCCTCAGCGTTGTCATCCTCGTCGGTAGATTCACGATATACCTTGAGGAATCCGTCGAACACAACAACTTCTCCATTGGCGACAAATTTTTCTGTGGTGTTGTCGATATGGATGTTGATGGTGGTCTTTTCTATCTGAGCATCAGCCATCTGAGAGGCGATGGTGCGCTTCCAGATCAGCTCGTAAAGACGCTTCTCCTGGCTGGTTCCATCGATGCTGGTCTCGCTCATGTAGGTAGGGCGGATGGCCTCGTGAGCCTCCTGCGCTCCCTTAGAGCTGGTATGATAGGTGCGAGGCTTGCTGTACTCGTTGCCGTAAACCTTGATAATCTCGTCCTTGCTGGCATTGCTGCAGAGGGTAGAGAGGTTTACGCTGTCGGTACGCATGTAGGTGATGCGTCCGCCTTCATACAGCCGCTGAGCCACCATCATGGTCTGGCTTACGGTGAAGCCGAGCTTGCGGGCTGCTTCCTGCTGCAGGGTTGAGGTGGTGAATGGAGGGGCAGGCGTACGCTTCAGCGGCTTCTTGGTCACTGCCTCCACGCTGAACTTGGCGTCCTTGCATTTCTCCAGGAAGGCTTCCACCTCCTCGTGGGTCTTGAAGCGCTGGTCAAGTTCTGCCTTCACCTCTGTGGCGCCGCCATTCTCATTAATCAATGCAAATACGGCGTTCACGCGATAGTATGGCTCGCTCTTGAACTTCTGTATCTCACGCTCACGCTCCACAATCAGACGTACGGCAACACTCTGTACGCGACCGGCAGAGAGGGCAGGCTTCACCTTTCTCCAGAGCACTGGAGAGAGCTTGAAACCCACGATGCGGTCGAGCACACGGCGTGCCTGCTGGGCATTCACCAGGTTCATGTCCAGATGGCGTGGGTGCTGGATAGCGTCCAAGATGGCAGGTTTGGTAATTTCGTGGAAGACGATACGGCTTGTCTTCTCCTCATCCAGTCCGAGAACTTCGCAAAGGTGCCAGCTGATGGCTTCTCCCTCGCGGTCCTCATCGGATGCTAACCAAATCTTCTTGGCTTGCTTCGCGGTTGCTTTCAATTCTGTGACGAGTTTTTTCTTTTCCTCTGGAATCTCATAACAAGGTTCCATGGTCTTCTCGTCTATACTGAGTTCTTTCTTTTTCAAGTCACGGATATGTCCGTAGGAAGACATCACTTTGAAGTCTTTACCCAGAAACTCTTCTATTTTCTTAGCCTTTGCAGGGCTCTCGACGATAACTAAATTTTCTTGCATAAGCTTCTACACAATTTCTTTTGGTTTGCAAAAGTATATAAACTTTTTGCTTATACCTTATTATATAGTGATTTTTTTAGTTTTTTAAATGTTTCGGGGCTTTTTTTCATCCTTTCGTCTTGTGTTTTGCAAGAAATTTGGTCACTCCTTGCTTTATCGACCCTAATCCGAAATCCTCGGGATGAAGCTCGCTGAGGGGGATCCAATACGACTCTTCGGCGTCGTCCATGGCTTCCACGTGCGAGAGGTCTTTCACCTTTACGGTGTAGAACATGTCGAGGGTGTGAACCATGAAACCGGAATAGAGATAGAGGTTCGGGATGCTGAACTGATAGCTCACCTCGATGGCATCGAGTCCGGTTTCCTCTTTCACCTCTCTTGCTACGCCTTCCTCGCCGGTTTCATCCATATCTACAAATCCGCCCGGCAAATCGAGGGTACCCTTGGCTGGCTCGTTCTTGCGGCGAACTACCAGCAGCTCTTCCTTATCGTTGAGGATGAAGGCAACGGTGGCGCTGCTCGGGTTGAGATAATAGGAGAAGCCGCAGTCCCTGCACTTCTTGCTCTTGATGTTGTTGATTTCGAAATTCGGAGAGCCGCAAACGGGGCAGAACTTGAATTTATCTAAAACGTGACTCATAATATTGTTAATGTATAATGATTAATGTATAATGGAAAAGGAATTATCATCATGTCATTATCGAAAAGCGGCCGGTCTTTGATTCCGACAAAGATCGACCGCTGTTGATGTTCTGATGATTACCAATTGTCTGTACGGAATGGGAAGAGAGGCAGACCGCCTGCATTCGCCATGTTGCCGAGCTGGAAGTTGCGGAAGCAATAGCGCAAAGCCACTGGCTTCTTCACCTCTGGGCTGGTTACGATGATGCACTCGTTCCATCCGTCGTTGCCGCCTTCCTGCCAGAAATGCTTGGCTGTGGCAGGATGGAACACCTTGTCTTCGCCGGCTACCTCGAAGCCCTTGATGCCTTCAAAGCGGTTGTAGGCTCCGTAGGTGTTGTCGAAGTGAACCTTCACGGTGTCGCCAACAATCTTCATCTCCTTGAAGGTCATGCTCTCGCAGAAGAGTCCCTTCATGCCATAGGTCTTGCTCAGGGCCTGCAAGGCAAGGCGCTCGCCCACAGGCTGCTTCTGGCATGGATGAATCTGCTCTACCTCGTATGGATAAACCAGGTCTTCGGTGCACACGATGCCGCTGTTTGGAATCACCTTGGCGGCGTTAAACTGCTGCTCGCGGAGTCTTGGACCCCAGTCGCCATTCACGTCGCCATTATGATAAGGTGCAATCTGCACGAAATAGAATGGCAGCTCGCCCTGCTTGAAGTCTCTGCGCCACTGGGCTACGAGGTCGGCAAGGCGCTGGGTGTATTGACCTGCCGGGTCGCCCACATTGGAGCAGCCCTGGTAGAAGAGAATTCCCTTTACGCTATAGTTGAGGATAGGATGGAAGGTTCCGTTGCCCCAGAGGAGAGGGTAGAGGAAGTCCCACTTGAACTTAGGATTCTTCGTCATCTTGATAGAGTCGAGGTCTTCCTTCGTGTTCTTCTTCAGATAGTCACGGTCTAGCCAGCTCTCTACTCGGCTTCCGCCCTTGTTTGCCATCACCAGTCCCACAGGCACATTCAGCGCCTTGTTTACCACCTGCGCAAAGAAATAGCCGGTGGCAGAAGCATCGCCCACGGTTTCCGGGCTGATTACCTTCCATTCGCAGTTGGCATCGTCCAGCGGCTTGCTGCTCATCACGCTAGGAATCTTCACGTAGTGAACGCCTTTATACTGGTTGGCTCTCACCACAGCCTTGTTGTAGCCTTTCACAGGGCAGTTGCCGAATCCCTTCACCGGCATCTCCATGTTGCTCTGTCCGGCGCAGACCCATACTTCTCCTGCAAGCACATTGTTGAGAACGGTCTTCTCGCCATCGTCGAAGGTGATGGAGAGTGGGGTGTAGCTTGCCTTCGGAGTCAAAACCTTGACAGCCCACTTGCCGTCCTTGCCCGTCTGGGCAGAATAGGTTCTTGAAGACCAGGAAGTGGTTACCTTGACGGTGGTTCCCGGCTTGTCCCAACCCCAGAGGTTGGCTTCTGAATCCTGCTGGATAATCATGTTGTCACCCAGGATGTGTGGCAACTTTACCTTTGCCTGCGCTCCTGTTGCTATGAGAGCCATGGCTGCCAATGCTAAAAGTTTCTTGTTCATTTTTAGTGTTTAAAGTTTATTGATGTTTGATTTCTTTCTCCTACCTTTTTATAGTAAGTTCTTGATGGCTTCGTCTAAGTCCTTGATCTGTGCATCGCGCGCCTTCAAGGTGTTGCTGCGGTCGATGAGGAAGAAGGTAGGGATGCTCTGCACATTATATAATTGCAGGCTCTGTCCCTGGATGCCACCCTCGTCGCGTACACAGATCCAAGGCAGTGCAGCGGTGGAGGTCTTCCAGAAGTGCTCGTTAGGGTCTACGGAAACCTGATAGATTTCCAAGCCTGCTGCGTGATACTTGTTGTAGAGTTCACGGAGCATCATGATGCGCTTGGTGCTCTCGCTGCTGGCGAAGAGATGGAAGTCGAGCAATACCACCTTGCCCTTCAGGTCGGTGAGACGGCGAACCTGTCCCTTGCTGTCCTCCATGGCGAGGTCGATGCAGCCGTTTACGCTCACCTTGCTGGCGTCAATCTGCTGCTGTGCACGCTGGTTCTCGATGATGCGGATATCCTTCATGCCCTCGATGGCGATGTTGTGCAGGTTCTTGCCACGCTCGGCGCCAGGATAGTAGGTGTCCCAACTGGTAGCCACGGCAGCAAACACTCTTACATCATCCTTGTTGTTGCGGGGATTGAAGATGAGCGAGTTCACGGTGCCCAACTGGATGGTCTGGAAGAGGGCATAGTAGGAAGAAGCCTTCATCGGCTCCTTGAAGATGTAGTTCACCTTGATGTCCTGCTTGTAGCCATCGAGCATGCGGGCAACGATGACATCCACCGAGTCGATGCCCATGTTAGGGCTCTTGGCGATGGCGTTGATGTTGTTCTGCAGAATCATCTGCTTAATCGAAAGCTCCTTGATCTTGCTGCAGTTCTCCGAACCCTCCACCTCATATTTATAGCTCATCTGAGGATAAGATGCCTTCACCTTGACGGTCTCCGTAGAGTCGATGCTGAGGTTGATGCTCTGGTTGGCGATGCGGAGGCGGTAGAACTCAGGGGTGATGGAATCCATGGCGTTCTCGTCGAAGACGAACGCACCGTCTTCTCCCAGCTTCACGGAGTCGATTTTCACAGGTCCGTTCAGGCTCAGGTTCTCCAGATAGAGCATCGAGTCTGTGGCTTCGGTAATGTTACCATTGATATGAAATTTCTTGTTGTTACAAGACGTAAAAGCCAGCGCAGCTACCATGATCACTGCGGCTGAATAGATTTTAGATATCTTCATTGAATTTATATTTTGCAAAATTATCGACTGCAAAGGTAGCAATAAAATTGTGAATAATACGCCTTAGATAGATAAAATAATTAAAAAAGTAGAAAAAAGTGGCCGAAATATTCGTTTATTAATAATTAAAAAGGTATCTTTGCAGCGTTTTAGATATTAGATGTTAGACAAAACAATAAGTTTTTAAATTTTAGATGAACGTAATTA
>JAIJUV010000552.1 GCA_022732315.1 Prevotella sp. | reverse complement strand
GAAAGCCCGCCAGCGTTTCCGTATCTGTCCAACCACGATGAGAATGATGACCTGCATCATGCTCTGCAAGGTTCTGGAAACGCTGATTCAGAAGCATGGGTTCCAGGGCGCTGAGACACAGTTGAAGCAGAATCCGCAGTTGTGGAAGGAACTGATAGTGAAGATGCAGACGCCAACCATGCTTGCTGTCTTCGACACCCTGGCTGATTATCAGCTGGAGAATGCACTCTACTTCTTCCGCAGTCGCATTGAGGATGCTTTTTCTTCGAAGAACTATTCAGGGCAGTCGCCATACGATCGTTCACGACGTGGTAGAAACGATTCTATTTTTGAATGCTTAGACGTAACCTTCACTTTCGAACAGGCTCAGCAGCAGAGTGTTGCCATCAAGGGCGCTAACGTTACGCACGAGGCTGTAAGACAGATGCTGAAGAACTGGAAGCGACAGGGACTCATCAATATTCTGCCCGATTCGCGTTATCAGAAAGTAGCATCTACGGTTTAAATCCGGTCATTTCCGGTCATTAAGGTCAAGGTCATTAAGGTCATTAAGGTTTTCGGGTGTGAACCCAGCCTTAATGACCACCCTTAAACCAATTATTCATTATTAATTGTAAATTATCATGCACATTTGTATATTTCGCCGCCGTTTCACTCCATGGGGAGTTGATGGCACAATGGTTATTAACGGTAAGTTTTTCTGCGGAACATTGGAGCGTCCTCAGGGCTATCTGAAAGCTGATGCTTACAGACTGGCACTTGTGCCGGTTTCCAACCCGAAGTTTCTGAGGGATGATGAGAAGAGCAGAATCATGCCTGTCATTCTGAAGGAAAACGGCAGAGCTCCGAAGTCTGTTATCCGCAAGCCGTTCTTTGTTCCAGGCAATGGTCCTTATAAATTAATGTATGGCAGCATCATTCTGGGCAGATCCTACATTTCGGGACTTGTGCTTCATTCTGAGGAATACTTCTCGGAGTTTTGCGAGAAGGTGGATGAAGCAATCAGGAACAGGGAGCACATCACGCTCGTTATCAGAGACTGGGGCTTTGATGCGATTCCGCTTAAGTATTTATCACCTTTCAAATCATCCGTAAAATCAATATCATGCGTAAGATAAAGGAAATCATTATTCATTGCAGTGCGACCAAGGAAGGTCGCAACTTCACCGTAGCGGATATTGACCGCTGGCACCGGGAGCGCGGAATGCGCTGCATAGGTTATCATTTC
>JAIJUV010000131.1 GCA_022732315.1 Prevotella sp. | reverse complement strand
GTGTTGACAGAGCCTACCTTCTTCGATGTCATCGTTACAGAGAACACCTTCGGTGATATCCTTACCGATGAGACTTCTTGCATCACCGGTTCTATGGGCTTGCAGCCATCCAGCTCGTTAGGCGAGCACACTCCACTCTTTGAGCCTGTACACGGCTCATGGCCACAGGCAGCTGGCAAGAACCTGGCTAACCCTGTAGCTCAGATCCTTTCTGCAGCTATGTTGTTGGAGCACTTCGGTTTGAACGAGGAGGGTGCTTTGATCCGCAAGGCAGTAGATGCTTCTCTCGATGCCAATGTCCGCACTCCTGAAATTCAGGTTGAGGGCGGTGCTCAGTATGGCACAACAGAGGTTGGCGCATGGATCGTTAACTGGATTAAGAATGCTTAATCTGTAAATGGATTTTTCGGCGCTGGATGAATTTGTCTATCCAGGCGCTTTATTGATAATAGCCTTAAGAGGAGTGTTTCTTTCTCTTAAGGCTTTTCTTGTTGATTGTCCTGTCTTTCTGAATTTTAGTTCTTTTTGTAAACTCAAATAAGTTTTATAGTTTTTTATTTGGCAGTTTGCGAAAGTCTTCTTAACTTTGCACCATGAAAAGTTTTTATACATTATTATTGGCATCGTTTGTTTCTTTATCTGTATCTGCGCAGAACGTAGATGCCGACAAGGCACGTGCTGCTCAGAATAAAGCCTTGCGCGATTCACTCTCCAAGGCTACAGAAGTGCTTGCATATCATCCCGACAGTATCGATCTGCGACTGAAAAAGGCTGCTTGGAACATCCAGTTGGAGCAGTGGCAATATGCGAAGGATGATCTTGATAAGGTACTCTTTCTGAACAATACCAATATCGCCGGTTTGTTCTATCGTGCCTTTGTCAACGAGAAGTTGCTCCGTTATAACTTTGCACGTCTCGATTATCAGAATCTTCTGGTACTTGTTCCTGGTAATTTCCAGGCGCAACTTGGTCTGGCTTTGCTCAATGAGAAAGATAAGCATTATACCGAGGCATACGACGGCATCAACAGTCTGATAGAGCAATACCCTGACAGCGCGATGGCTTATGCTGCACGAGGTGGCATGGAGAAGGAGAGAGGTATGCTTGAACTGGCTGAGTTTGATTACGCCAAGGCGATGGAACTGGATGCCAGTAACGAGGATTTTGCTTTTAATCATGTAGACATTCTGATTCAGCTTGGAAGAAAAGACGAAGCCTATCGTGATTTGAAGAAACTGCTCGATGCCGGTTGTCAGCCAGGCAGGTTGCAAGGTTTCTATGCACGTTTGAAAAAGAAGAAAAAGTAGTATTTAAGAGTTATAAAAAAGGAGTTTTTAAAGATAAATAAGACTAGAATGCATAAAATTATTCCCTATATTCTGGCTGCCTGTTGCCTCTGTATGATAGCATCCTGCGATACCGTCTTCGATGTCCATCCGTATGATGTTCATATCGACGGCGATAGAAATCTGAATGTTACCAATATTCAGAAGATTGAGGCTGCTGTTAAATCGAAAGATACCATCCGTTTCGCTATGATCAGCGATTCCCACCAGTGGTTGGACGATTTGAAGAGTGAGGTCAATGATATCAATCGCCGCAGTGATTCCCTCGATTTCGTGATTCATTGTGGAGACCTTACCGACTTTGGTGCTACCCGTGAGTTTCAGTGGACCCGTGACCATCTTCAGAAGTTGAAGATACCTTTCGTGGCTCTGCTGGGTAATCATGACTGTTTGGGAACAGGTAACCAGTCTTATCAGAAAATCTTTGGTAATCCGGATTTCAGTTTCATCGCCGGTAAGGTAAAGTTTGTCTGTCTCAATACCAATGCTATTGAGTTCGACTATTCCCGCCCCGTACCTAATTTCGATTTCATGGAAGAGCAGGTTAAGGCAGATGCAGATGACTTTTCGCGTACCATTGTCTGTATGCATGCTGCCCCTTATTCAGAGCAGTTTAATAATAATGTAGCTAAGGTCTTCAATTTTTATACGCATCAGTTCCCAGGTTTGATGTGCTGCCTTTACGGTCATGGTCATCATACCGAGCAAAATGACATTTATGGCGATGGCATCATCTATTATCAGGTGGCCAATGCCGCTAAGCATCAGTACTATATATTCACCATTACTCCAAAAGGTTATCGTTATGAAATTATTGAGTTTTAAGCATATATTCATTCTGGGAGCTTTGCTTGCTGCAGGTCCTGTACAGGTTCATGCTGCCGATGAGGTTACCGGGAAAAGTGAGGAGTTGGAACTGACGGATAGTATCGTTCATGATACGCTGGTGTTGGCGGATGGCAAACTGACCCGATATGACCGCCGCATTATGCGCTACCGTAAGCATTGGAATTTGCTGATACCTACTAGTGGCATCATTCAGACCTGTGGCAATATGGGTATCATTTCGCTGGGTATCGGATGGGAATATGGCAAGCGTCGCCAATGGGAAACGCAGCTCCTGTTTGGCTATATCCCGAAGTTCAGTTCTGACGATGAAAAGTTTACCATGACGCTCAAGGAGAATTTCATTCCTTGGCGTCGCAATATCGGTAAGGGCTGGTGGTTTGAACCGTTGGAATGCAGCCTGTATTTCAATACGGTATTCGGGCATGATTTCTGGACAAAGCAGCCTACCAAGTATGAAAGCGGCTATTATCCGTTCTCTACCCGAATCCGTCCTAATATAGCTTTAGGTGAACGGTTTAAGTATGATATTCCTCATAATAAACGTAAGCGTATCAAGAGTATCACGTTCTTCTATGAATTAGGTACAACGGATATCTACTTTATGCGTTTCTACCGTAATGGCAATGCCGGTTTCTGGGATGTCTTCGGCCTCTCTATCGGTGCCAAGGTGCAGTACCTTTAAGCCAAGAACTGGTTGATGAGTTTGCTTACTCTGATGATATCTTCATCGTTGAGCGAAGAGTTGCAAGGCAAACTCAGTTCTTCGTCAGCTATTCTCTTAGCTATCGGAAATTCCAGATGATTCATTTCCGGATAGCATGGCTGCAGATAGGGTGGGCGGAAGTAATGAATCTTTGTGCCGACCCCATTCTCAGCCAGGAAAGCTTTCAGTTGGTCTCGCTTCGGGGTAAGGAAAGGGAAGACGTGGAAAACATTTTCATGATCAGGAGAGATGAGTTTCGCAGCGATGCATCTGTCCTTGATGCTGTCATCCAGATGCTCCAGATATAGCTGTACCTGTCTGTATCTCGCTTTCTGTTCGTTCTCAGGATATTGCAGTTTCACATTCAGTACCGCAGCCTGAATCTCATCCATGCGCGAGTTGACGCCCTGGTATCTGAAAATGCCGTCTTCTATCTTTCCATATTCGTGTAGTGACATAATAGCTTCAGCCAACTCCCTGTTGTTGGTAGTTACCGCTCCGGCATCTCCCAAGGCTCCCAGATTCTTGCTAGGATAGAAACTGTGGGCGGCAGCATCCGAAAGATTTCCGGTATATCTTCTTTTCGATGGTTTTTCAGAAGAATCAGATAGAGTAGTGGAGCATCCGAATCCCTGCGCATTGTCTTCGAAAAGCAAGAGATGATGCTTCTTGCAGATTTCAGCAATCTTCGGAGTCCATGCCAGTTTGCCATAGAGATGAACAATCATGATGGCTTTGGTCTTCGGTGTGATTCGTGCTTCTATCAGCCGGTCATCTATCTGTAATGTATCGATATTGGCATCCACCAATACAGGAGTCAGTCCAACGCTGCTGATGGCAAGTACGGTAGCGAAATAAGTATTGGCAGGCACGATTACTTCATCCCCTTTCTGCAGATTTCCTATAGCCAGTTCGCCCATCAGCATCAGTTTGAGCGCATCCGTCCCGTTAGCACAGCTGATGCAGTATTCTGTACCGATAAACTGTGCATACGATTTCTCAAACCTCTTTACGGCTTCACCTTGCAGATACCATCCGCTGTTGACCACCTTGTTGATAGCATCCTTTATCTCCTTCTCGTATGGCTCATTGATAGCCTTCAGGTCGAGATAAGGTATCTTCTTTACTTCTGTTTCCATTGTTTCTTCTGTGATGATTTATACAAGTGATAAGACTTGTTTCTATAAATAAAAACGGATGTTTTGCGGTATTTATTATATGGGGAGCTATAAAAAAGACAAGAGCAGCTATCTTCTCAGACAACTGCTCTACATTCAATAGGTATTAGTTTTCTTTAAGGTAAAAAGATTGTATTCAGGATAACGTTTGCAAAGGTACTAAAAAAAAATGAAATAAAAAAATAAAATGGCAACAAATTTACCATCAACTTAAAAAAAAGTTTTAAATACCTTTGTAGTATATATTTCTATCTGTACGGAAAAACAGTTTTTTATGTAAATAATGCCAAATAATAAAGCAGAGAAAGTGAAAATCTGTCACAAAACCGCCTTTTCCCCTTTCATTGCGTTCCATGTCTAAAATATTTTGATTTGTACGGTTGAAATTACCCATTACGCCCTTCAGCCCGTTTCAACCATACAGTTCGCACCAATTTCTTCTGCAACTTGCAAGAATCGAATATATTTTTCAGCCTTTTATCGTTTAAAAGAATCTAAAAAACAATAATTGTCGTTTACGAGTTCCCACTATGGGAACTCTCATTTATTTTATTTTTACTATCTTTGCACCGTGTGACACAATTTAGAACCTTATTACCTACTTTAGAGGCGCCGCGACAAAAACAGTAATGTGGGGATCTCTACTTCCGAAAGCCAACGGAGGCGGAGACAGGAGAGATTATGCCCATAGCAAGAGAGCTATACAGCGCATTCTCTGCTCAGTGTTTACGGTGACACGATGACAGGGTGACACTAGTTTTTCAACTTTTCGCCTCGCACGCGGGCAGGCAGGAAAAATCAGGCCGAAAGTTCCTGCCTGCCCGCGCGAGAGTAAATCTTCAGAAATCACTGTCACCAGTGTCACCCTGTCACCCAGAAGTCGGTTGTTTCCGAGACGGAAATCAAAGACTTACGATGCAAAAGTCAGTTACTTACGGTATGAAAGTCAGGGACTTATGATGCAAAAGTCAGTAGCTTACGATGTATAAGTAGCTACTCATTAAAATATTTTGCCAAACAGGATGTTCATCATAGTTTTGAACAGAATCTTGACATCAAACCACCAGGATCTGTGCTCCAGGTAGTAGAGGTCAAGACTCAGTCTTCTCAACATCTTCGGCATCGTATCCGTATATCCATTATATAAGGTAGCGTAAGAAGTCACTCCTGGACGAATCTGATACAGATAAGTATATCGAGGATCATGCTCCATAATCTGGTCGATATAGAATTTGCGTTCAGGGCGCGGACCAATAAATGCCATGTCACCCTTTACAACATTCCAAAGCTGAGGAAGTTCATCGAGGTGATGTCTCCTAAGGAATGCTCCAATATGAGTCAGGCGAGTTTCTTGATTGTGCTTGAAGAGCTGAGGACCATCTTTTTCTGCATCCACTCTCATGCTTCTGAATTTATATATGTAGAAAGGTTTGCCGAATCGGCCGATTCTTTCTTGTTTAAAGATAGCAGGTCCATTATCTTCTCTTTTTACGAGAAAATAGCATACAGCAAATAATGGTGAGAAAACTATTAAGCCACTGATAGCTAATAGACAGTCTCCCGCCCGTTTTACGTTTCTTTCAAAAACATTCATGCCATCGGCAATGAAACGTCTTTCTACAACGTTGTTATTAAATTCTATTCCGAAAGGAATATTTGTAAAATTCATTAGTTGCACTCTATTCATTTTGTTCTATTATGTTTTATTATAAAACGTTTAGTGTGCGCATATATTGTATAGAATCGATTTTTCTTTTTAGAATTTTGCAACCATAGCTTGGCAGAAACAGCAGAAAGAAGAATGAATATGATTTTAACTTGTTGATTTCCAGTATGGTTCGTGTGCTGCTACGTTGTAGTGAATGAGTCGCATCTTTTTTCTGGAAACAGAATTCTTTCTTACACAAAAGAAGGAATATCCAAATAGCATTCATATCACCAAATGATACTGTAACGTTATTACGTATCTATTTTTGAATAAAGTTGCTATGCTTTTTTAGATATCTATAGCTGTCAATCTTTCTTTTCATGATTTTCAAGAAATATGAAGGTATAAAGCACAACAGAAAAGCTGCACAAGCTTTAATGAGATTATAACCTAATATTTTCTGATATACCGCTATATTGTATTTTATCATTGAGAACTTGTTGCTTGATAAGGATTCGCTTCTTATATAATAGTATGCAAGAGGGTCCTCGGTATACGCATAGCAATCCTTACATGCTTTTATTATTTGTAAAAATAAAGCCCAATCTTCACTTTTATATAATTTTGGCATGTAGTATTTCTTGCCTAATTTTTTTATATCATATATCGCTGTAGTACAACCAATTTTATTGTCATATTTCATTTGATCTAATGTAATATGTTTAGGAGGAATGTTTATGCCAATGATATTGTTGTTAATATCACATATACAATAAGTACAACAGCATAGTGCACAATCTTTATTCTCCATTAAATTAATTTGTTTTTCGATTTTTTGGGGATGCCATTTGTCGTCACTATCACAAAATGCTATGTATCGTCCTGTGGCCTTCTCTATAGCAATATTACGAGCATAACTAGGACCATGATTACTTTTCAGATAGGTAACATTGACTCTACAATCTTTCAGAGAAAAATCGTTTAGAATTCTTTTTGTTTCTTCGTCTGATGAGCAATCATCTACAATGAGCAATTCTATATTAGAATATGTTTGATTCAGTACGCTATTAATGCTACCAATTAGTAATTTGCCTGTATTATATGTAGGCATAATTACTGAAACTATATTGTTTGCCATTTTTATTCTTTTAGTTGCAAAGGTACTATAAATATATTATAAAATGTTATTTCTAGTTTAAAAAAAACATAAAATGAGCTTTTTTATTCTTTTTATACATCGGGTGTACTGTAT
>JAIJUV010000130.1 GCA_022732315.1 Prevotella sp. | reverse complement strand
GCACTCTCGTTGCCGATGCACAGGGCATGTTCCTTGCAGTATTCTTGATACTCGTTCTGCCATTCCTCACTGAAATGGTTCACATAGTCAAGCCAACCGTATTCGCCGCTCTGCATCTTCTCTACGAGAATGTCCTCTGTATAATAAGGTCCTTTTCTCATTTCTTCCCTAAGTTTGATGTTTCACGTTACTTCCTTGCGACAGCCGATGCATGTCTTCCGGCAGCTTTCTTTTGCTCATTCCACAGTTCTTCGGTATATTCCTCCTCTGGAACATAGTCGAGATTACCGTCAACATCCATTACCCAACAGCCATAGATGCCGAAGGTATATTTATCCCACTCTCTTTTGCCTTCCTTGCGCCACTGCTCACCATCGCCATTGGCGAATCGGATGCCTGTATCGCTTTTCAGGTCTATACCCATGGTTACTGGTTCTTCATCTATCACAAAGGTCAGTGTCTCGCCATTCTGGATGGTTTTCAATTCGGCTCCTCCTAAGCTCAGCTCATCAGACAATACCTGTAGGTTTCTTCCTATCACTGGTGTCGGCACAGCCATCACTTGGTTGGTCTCTCTGTCTATCTGCACGAATGCCTTGATATGTGCACCATCTGGCATATCCACATCTGCCACTACAGCCTTGCCTTGTTTCAGCAATTCTTGCTGTTCCTTGGCAAAATTGTCCAGTGGGGCATATTTCAACACAGGATAGAACATCACATCCACATTTCCGTCTGCCATTCTCACCAAGGCAAATCGGGTTCTGCTCTTGATGCTATATCCTCCGTTTACCTCCATGCTCACAGGCAACACGGGTGATGGACGACCATTGCTGATGTCCTCCAAGGCATGCATCGGCAGGTCTTCTATCATCTCATGGGTCAATCCATACTTTGCAAGTGTCTGATACGGCACTTCGCTTTCTTCAAATGAGTTTCTTTTCATGTTCTGATTCATATTTTGAATAATACTTTGCATATAGCCATGCAAAGTTAAGTCTTCGCGCACGAATGTAAGAATGACAGTACTCTTCTGCCCAATCTTTTCCGTTTTATTATGATTGTAACGTCATTTCATACTCTCAATCATACTTTAATCTTATTTTATGTTATACTTTCACTATCTCTTATATTATTCTGGATTTCTTTCCCTAACTTTGCATCATGTTTGGAAAAATAATGGCATTATGGATGGTTTGTTGTCTGTCGGTATCAAGCGCAAAGGCGCAGTTCAATACCGTCAGCAACAACGCATGCCGTTACAAAATCAGGAAAGTGGAGGAGAAGCATCCGTTTTCTGCTAACTCATCAGTAGATTCTATAATGACGAATCTACCTCTGCAGAAAACAGACTCTGTGGATAACAAACCAAAACTGTGGATAAGCAGCTATCCAAGCATCGCTTATCCACTGAAATCAATCAAGATAACCAGTCCTTATGGCTATCGTCGTGACCCATTTACAGGCAAACTGTCATGGCACAATGGTTTGGATCTTCGTGCAAAGAACGAACCTGCCTATGCCATGATGGATGGTATTGTTGCAAAGGTAGGGTATGACAATCGTTCTGGCAACTATGTTACATTGAGACATGGCAATTTTTATATCAGCTATTGTCATTTGTCCTCAATCATAGTTCGCAAAGGTGAAAGTGTATTTCCTGGTATCATTGTTGGTGTCACTGGCAATACCGGTCGCAGCACAGGCAGCCATCTCCACCTTACATGCAAAAAGGATGGCAAGAGTATTAATCCCGCTATCCTTTTCACTGCTAAAAGTTCTCCGTTATAACAGAAACAGACCGACATGAACTCTTGTTCACATCGGTCTGTTTCCTAGTCAAACTCACTTGCTAAAACTTAAAAAGTTTATCGTTTTGGCTTAGTTTCACTACTATGTATCTATCGTCTTTCAACTCTTTTGGGAGTTTGTCTGACAAAATAGAGGCAACGAACTGCAAGTTGTGATTTTCCTCTACGAATTTTGCTGTACCCAAGAGCTGGTTGCCATGTACCAATTCTTTTTTGTCATACAATCCAAAATGCAAACATGGTATATGCTCCTTGTCTGCGAATAAGATATATGCCATATCAAAGCAAACAATTTCTCCTTGCTTCTTTCCTGAGCTGAAGTTTATGGTGTCGGCATCAAATCTTTCTATATTGAATTTATAGATTTCATTTTTATTCTTTGTTTCTGTTTCGTATACCATACCATATTGTTCCGCATAAAGCAGCTGTGATATTTTGGCAAGATAGTTGTTCAGTTTATCCAATTGAGCTTGTACCTTTTGCTTGAACCCATCACTAAACAGAGAATTGTCTATACTTTCAATCTGTTTGTTTAGAGAATCTATCCTCTCTTCTACTTTATCGATTTGATCAATCTGCTGCTTTAATGCACCCAATCGCTCATGCTTTTGAGTAAGATCTGCTATCAGACTTTCATAGTCTGTATAGTACGATGATTGCAACAATTTGTCACTAAGTGTTTTTTCCGATGCATGCAAAGTTCTAATCTCTGAGTCCAATGCTTCTATCTTCTTCTTTAACTCAGGCAACTCACTTGCTATAAAATCTGCTTTTTTCACAAGCATACTATTATGGTGCTTAAGCAAATCTTCGAAAGTGTGATGCAGGGTTGGAACAAATTTCTTTGCCTGATTATATACTATTTTTAATGTGTCTGCATCGATATTCGACTTGTTGCTAAGAATCTCCTCTTTGGCTTCTTCCATTATATCATGGCGCAACTTCAATGAACTAAGTTGAGAAGAAAGCACTGTTATTTTATATTTCAAGTCAGATAACTCAGCCATATCGTTGTCAAAGTCAGGGTTTAAGTGCATCTGTTTCTTGATATGCTCCAATTCTTCTATTTCTGATTTGACAATACCTAATTCTGAAGCTAAAGCATTACGGCTTTTTTCTTTTACGAGTTTCTTTCTGAAACTTTCTTCTGTTTTCTGCTTCTGAAGTAATTGTTGACGTTCTTCCGCATCAGTATAGTTCAACCCCAACATATATAGGTGCAGAGTTTCATAAACAGCATCAGAAGTTGTACCTTCAAGCCAATGCAAGGTATGATTGACTGCAGCATTTGTATATCTTACATTATGTGCAACCAATTGTCTAAATGTTGGCTTGTTGGTCTCCACGCCCATGATAGCATACTGAAGAGCTTTCTTAAATTCATTTTCGTTTGAATAATTCTCTCCGTTTATTTCTTGAATAGAGTTCTTGCGTAAGAGAAAGTTTCTTCTTATGCGAACTTCTTTGGCTGTGGCAGTCCAGTCACTAACCAAAATTAAAGTTATCACCACTTCCTTCTCTGTCAAGAATGTCTTTACTTCTTCATTGACGACACGCCTATCTTCAGGACTTATATATATCGTTCGAGCTTCCTTACCCAAACAGATGTCAATAAGTCTGAGTATGGTTGTTTTGCCAACGTTATTTCCAGTCTCTGTATTTGTGTCTGGGGTTTCGTCGACTATCAAATTAAGACCTTGATGAAAGTCTAACCTTCTGATAAGACCTTCTTTTGATTCTATGATAAGTGATTTTATGAACATAGCTCAACCTCCCCATTTTTAACAATGACACAATCTATTAAGTAAAGCCAATCTATACAGAGTTGCAAGATAGCAAAACTCATTCTATACTGTTCTCGAAGACGACAATACAAGTCCACGACAGAAATTTTCTTTTCTGTCTGCAGCACCTTTAGTACAATAGCACCATTGTAATAGATGCAATTTTCTGGTCTCATATTATCTGGTAGAAGCATAACTATATCGGCTTTTCAAATATTTTACATTCCATAAATGCGTGCACCATCAACATTTCAACACACATTTCCAATTGTTCTTGTGATAAATTATTATTTTTATTACCTATTTGATTGATGATTTCATTTTTAATTGCAATGAATAAAGCATCGCCACTTGCCTGTGATTTCAACCCAACATATATCCTATGCAATTTCTGCAGCACGGCCATACTTTTGGTTTTTCCTTGCCTAGCATATTCGCTGTAGATTTCCTGCACATTGATATAATAAATTTTATATTGGTCTATGGCATCTTTTGAATATATAGACAAGTTGTTGAAACTTATTTTTGCCTCTATTTCAAATTCAGTCATATCAAAATCACATTCGTTTAAATCATCTTCTGCTAACTGACTAATGATGTAGTTCAGCCCAGAAGTTAACTGTGTAGTATCGGGTACATCATTTTGAATATTGTTTTTTATGAACATTACTATTGTTCTGATGTCCTCAATATTCGGCATACCCTTTATTTTGTTCGCAATGAAATGAATGTCCAAAATATCTGTTTTCGGATTAAACACAATCTCATGAGGTGGGTTGTATTTATACTTTCGCTGCTCCTTTGCGTCGATAACAATTGGCGCAAAATAAAAATGATAACCGGTATATTTCTCTGGAATTTCTTTCAAAGAATGATCGATTTTCCCTTTGGTACTTGTACCTGTTACTTGTACCAATATGTGATTGGAATCATCAACCAAATCAATTCCTGGTGCATTTTGTTGCAAACTATTTGCATTGCGAAGTTTCCAGCCATATATAAGATTCAAAAGATTTACATAGAAGTCTTCTGATATGACATGCAAATCCAACAGGTTTAGCAAACCATGTAATTCTACACTGCTTGCTAAGCCTGACAGTCTGTTCACAATATCATTTATATATGTTTGTCTTTGTAACATCGCCATATTTTATACTTAAATAATCTGCAAATATAAAGTTTTTTTTTGACAAACAAGTCTTGTTACCTTTCTTTTTAAGGTTATTTGTGTTAATATGTCAAATAAATATGTGAAACAAAGAACATAAACAAAAAACAGACCGACATGAACTCTTGTTCACATCGGTCTGTTTTTGTCATAACCACCTACTTCTTTTATACGTTTTTATTACAAGTGGTGTATAAGGAAATCCTTCTTGGGTCATTTTCAAGCCCTCGCCATCAAATTGAGTAATTTGAATCTCTGTATCATCCTTGATGTGTTCACTTTCATAAAAGCATGCCAGAACAGAAAAATAAGTGAAGTCATCTGTTCTCCTGCATATCTTGTACCATTGGTCAGGCTCACTTTTCTCTATCAGATACTTATTATTGATGACACAGATGTTGTCATCTGCCACAATTTCCCATTGCCTTAATGGTCTGTTCCTGAGTCCAGGAATGTTTCTCACATAGCACCAGTCGCCTTCCTTTAAGATGTTCAGATAGCCACGCTTGAACAGGACAGGTCTCGTATAATGTTTCCTGTGTGTGATAGGGTCAACCCAATAACTCTCATGATACCAATCATCTTCAACATGCCAAATGCCGTCTTTCTCTATTCTTATCTTATTCTCACACTTATTATTCCTACGGATCTGCATGGGAAGCTTGACTTTATCAACAGGATAAAATTCATAATGCGGATAAGCATTCTTTAGAGCTTCTGCATCATTCTCTCTTTCCTGCTTGTCTTTTTCTGCAAATTCCGCCAGTCCTTCAGGGGAATTGACTTCCACCAATTGACTGCCGATATTCTCTTGGGCAAAATAACGTCCATCATCATCAACATACAGTCGCGAGTTGCCTTCTCCTTCTTTGTACAGATACACTTTATTCGGCTCGTCCCAAGGAATAAACCTATGCTTCCAGCTCAGGCCTGTTCCTACTTGCAGTTCCAAGGTTTTCACCGTCAGATAGGTCTTTTCATCAATATACTTCGACTGTATGCGAGGATACAACTTTTTGCCATCCTCTGTACAGAAGTCGATGCCCATCAGCTTCACACTTTGTGGCTTATTGGCAAACCACAACCTGTTCCGCAAGTCAATCCATTCCTTCCGACCCACCTTCTTTCTTATGTAGCAATAGGCAAAGCCAGCATTGGTCACTTCTATCTTCTTGTATTGGCATTCTAATATCATCTTGCCTTCCTTATCCTTGATGCCTTTCAAACCTTTTTCGTCTTCTACAATCTGATATCCATAAGTGTCCATTATCATCTGTTGCTGGCACTCATGGTTGATGATTTTCATCATCTCCTCATCACCATCCATCATCAGGTCCATCCTGCAGTTGTGACTATTGACTTGCATACACGCCTCTTGCAGAATGTCTTCCAGAGAAGTACGTCCTTCAAACATGCTCTGCCAATCTCTATCCACAGATGGCAATCCAAACCGCTTATACAGTCCCACGTTGTCCAGTATCACGCAGTATTCCTTCCCTTCTGCCACTCGCAGTCCACGTCCCACCATCTGCATATACTTAGCCAATGACAGCGTAGGCCTTGCCAATTGGATAAACTCTACATCAGGACAATCGAAGCCCTCCGAGAACAAATCCACACTCACCAACACTTCTATATCATCAGAAATGGAATTTAGGGAAGAGGAGAGCGAGGAAGATTTGAATCTTTCAATAAGTTCTTGTCGCTCTGCAAGTGGTGTCTTGCTCGAAATCGCCACTGCCTTGATGCCATTCTCCCGATAGAACTCTGCAATATGCTCTGCATGTTGAATACTGATAGCATATACGATACCTTTCTTTCCGGGCACATACTCCTTGATGGTAAGGCATAGTCTTTCGAGTGATGGCTTCACATCCATCACCTCGTTAAGTTCCTTTTGCTGATAGTCACCATCAGCACCTCGTTTCTGCAACGAGTCTATCAGCAGCTGGTCAGCACTATATGGCTTGATGGAGTAGTAGTCATAAAGACTCAATCGTCCCTCGGCAATAAACTTCTCCATGCTCCATGAGCACAGCAAGGTGTCAAACAAATCCGTGAATCCCTTGCCGTTCAAGCGATAGGGTGTAGCCGTCAGTCCCAACTTCTTCGCCTTCGGATAGGCATTCATCACCTCTGCGTAAGTCTCCGCCAAAGCATGGTGTGCCTCGTCTATCACTATCAACCCCGGCTTCTCTTCCATCTCTCCATGGTGTCTCG
>JAIJUV010000551.1 GCA_022732315.1 Prevotella sp. | reverse complement strand
CAGGAGTTTTATGATGAGCACGTCGCAGAGAATGACAGACAGTATAATATTTATTTTACTTTAAATGATTCTGCAAATGTATCTATGAATAATATTGATCCGGTTATAAAGCAGATTGCAGCAGCTTGTGGGATCGAAGAAAAAAACGTTATAGTCAATGATCTCTATTTGCAGTGGGTCTTGCAGCCGAGTTATGAAACGATTGCGGTATGCGGGGTTTTGATTCTTGCAATTGTACTTTTCTCTGTTGTGGTCATTTATAATATTTTTCAGGTCGGTATTGCCAACAAGATACAGGAGTATGGAAAAATCAAGGCTCTGGGAGCGACAAAAAAGCAGATGAAACAACTGATCTTCAGAGAGGGCATTTTTTTGACATTTTTTTCAATACCGGTTGGATTGCTTCTTGGTTTTCTGATTGCAAAATGCGGTTTTAACTGGCTGGTAGAACAGGGAAACCTTGTATCAACCCAAACTGGCTCTATGGAAGTTCAAAATCAGCAGGTGCCTCTGTTTTCCCTGCCTGTTATGCTTCTCTGTATTTTCGTATCATTTCTTACCGTTGCTTTGGCACTGCGTAAACCAATGAAAATTGTTTCACGGATTTCACCTATCGAAGCAACACGGTATTTAGAAAATGCAGAAACACAAAAAAAAGGAAAACGAAATGGCAGAAAAAATGTCACCGTGTTTTCTATGGCAATGGCAAATGTAACGGGTAATCCCAAAAGAACTATTGGTACTATCCTCACAATGGGTTTTTCTTGCGTATTGTTTGTGATTATCTCTAATTATGTGGGAAATATTGACACGGAGCATGAAGCACGTCTTTCCGTTAATCATGGACAATTTGAACTGCAGCTTGACTATTCTGCTGAGTATGATGAAAGATATCCGGAGAATAATCTGGATACGATTCTGAAGGATGATCCATTGAATGATTCGCTGATTGAAGAAATCAAAAGCATTCCGGGAGTAACAGATGTCATGACGAGAGAGATTGTCTCTGTAAATCTGAACGGAACAAGATTTCCGGCTGATATTGTGAGTAAAAAGGATTTTGATTTTATGCGCCAGGACGGGGATATTGGCTCTATGGACTATGATCAGGCGGTAAAGAATGGAGATATTTTCTTTGGCTGGTCAACGTGGATGGAACAAGATGGATATGCTCCGGGTGAATCCATTGCATTTGACTTTGAGAATGGAAGTGGAACCTATACCTATCAGGGA
>JAIJUV010000550.1 GCA_022732315.1 Prevotella sp. | reverse complement strand
ATTAAAAATGCGTAACTCATTTAGTGATAAGAAAAATAGATAGTAACATATTTAGTTTAACCATCCTAAAGGTGACAACTTTTTCACGTATAAGACATCTTGTTCCTTACCTATAGTCAATAAACAGAAATGATTTGTACTATCGATATCAAATAGTTTCTCTCTATTCTCAAAATCATATAATGAAATCAGTCTGTTTTCATCAATAAGCTTTGAGAAGAAAGCCTTGTTGCTGTCATTCATCGCTATACCTGTAGGCAAGACAAGTCCCCATGCCTCTTTAGAGAATGAAAGGCATAACTCTGCAAACATAGGGTATAGGTCAATGTCTCCAGTAGCAGTCAAATCAAATCTGCCTGCTAAACGGGCGAAGCGGCTAAGGGCTTCTGCATCAGCAAGGGCTTTGGCATATTCCTTATATAATGTTGGGTCTGAAGTCTGTAAGGCTTCTATCACTTCTTTGCGTTGACTTGCAGTGCCAGCATTTACAATGTCGGCACGATTGTGACTTTCAAACCATTTTTTGTCTTCTACCTTAATCTTATCCCATGGCGGATTTCCGCACATGACATCAAATCCCTTATTAGCAGCAAATACCTCCGGAAACTCTACGCACCAATGGAAGAAACGCTGTTCTTCGGCTATGCGTTTTACTTCAGATTTGAAGTCTTTGGAGAGTTCACGATAGTAAGTTAGGAATGTCTTGCCTTTTTCAGCACATTCCATTGCTTCAATTTCTTGCAGTGCTCGAGTTACTGTCTTTGTATATGGTACTTCTGCTTCTAATTTGATTTTTCCATTTACACTTTCATTGTCGATAAGAATTTCATCGTGTTTTACGGTTTTATAGAAAGCATATGTATAGATGTCGCATGCACGTCGTAGACAATCTACACGTGCAGATTCCATCAGTTCTCTCCATCGATCCTGCTTGATGATTTCTTCCTCTAAAGTATCTTCCGGTAAGTGGTTGATAAAACGAATTTTATCAGCCAAACCAATTTGAGCTGCTGAAAGTTTTACTACTCCGAAAGTATCTTCTAACCCCAATAAAGGCTCATCGCTATTTTGATTATTTATTTTTTTTACGGCTTCCTGGTTCAGCTTTTTCAAAGCCTTCAATGTATCTTTGTCATCTGCAGTCAAAGCCTTGTCTGGTACACCATCTATCAGCATCTGCAAGTCGGAAACTCCCAATACGGAATTACCGCAACGGATATGATGATCGAGGAATGA
>JAIJUV010000129.1 GCA_022732315.1 Prevotella sp. | reverse complement strand
CTTATGTCTGTTCTTACGTAATCTCTTTTTACGCTTGTGAGTAGCCATCTTGTGGCCCTTCTTTTTCTTTCCGTTTGGCATGATTTTAAAATTTTAAAAATATTGTTATTATTAAAAATGATATTGCTATCTTTTATTGCAGCGATTACTCAATTACTGAGCGTTCTGCATCTCCTCTACGAAGCTCTTTGCTGGCTTGAAGCTTGGAAGGTCGTGAGCTGGGATAGTGAGGGTTGTGTTCTTGGAGATGTTACGAGCGGTCTTGGCTGCACGGTGCTTGATGTTGAAGCTGCCGAAACCACGCAAGTATACGTTCTCCTTGTTCTGGATGAGGCTCTTCTTCACCTCTTCCATGAACGACTCCACTACCATGCCTACTTCTTTCTTTGGCATACCAGTAGCGATTGCTACTTCGTTAATGATATCTGCTTTGGTCATTTCTTCTTTTATTTACTTTTATACTTTAATTATCTCAAATCGGTGTGCAAAGATACAAGTTTTTTGCGATATAACAAAATAATTCGGGCTTTTTTTTGAAAAAAAATGCTCTAAGTATTTGCATATTAGGTTTTTATTATGTATTTTTGCACAAAAATAGGGAAATTATGGGTTTTAAGAGATATTTTTTGCTTTTCATAGGAGTGGCTTTCAGCGTGTTGTCGCTGGCTGCCAGCAGGGAGTGGAGCGCGCAGAATGTGCCGATTCCGTTCCTCAAGGATTCCACGCAGTATGTTTCCGATCCGGATGGATTGGTGGGGAAGGCGCAGAAGGATTCTGCCAACCTGTACCTGCAGAAACTGAAACTGGAATGCGGGGTGCAGAACGTGCTCATCATCGTGGGCAAGGTGGAGAACCAGGATGCCTTCCGCATGGCGCAGGATGTGGGCAACAAGTATGGCATCGGATATAAGAAGAGCCGAAGAGGACTGGTCATCGTCATCGCAGTGGAAGACCATAAGTATTTCATTGCTCCGGGTAGCGGACTGGAAGGCGAGCTGACGGATGTTGACTGCGACGACATTGCCCGTGCCTGCATCGTGAAATACATGCGAGAGGATGACCCCGGCGAGGCTGTGGCATCCGTGAGCCGTGCTATATATAATAAGGTGAAGAGCGGACGCACCGGAATCGAATCGGTAGACGAGGGTACGGTGAATGGAGAAGAAGACTGGGCGCTGGTTATCATCCTCTTCCTTCTCTTCTTCGGAGTTCCGATTTATCACCTCGTCAGATATATCCTGGAGCAGGTGGGTGTGCTGAAGCCAAGACCTAAGGGAAAGGGTAGGGGCCGGAATAGAAGAAGAAACGATGATGACGACTGGTTGCCGCCGTTCTTCATGGGTGGAGGCGGCTTCTCCGGAGGTGGAGGAGGCGGCTTCTCTGGCGGTTCCTTCGGCGGCGGTAGCTTCTCGGGCGGCGGATCCGGAGGAAGCTGGTGATAGTTTATAGTTAATAGTTTATAGTTAACAGTTGATAGTTTATAGTTTACGCAGGTAATCACTAATCACTAATCAATAAACACTAATATAATAATGTATAATCAATAAATAAAGAAAGAATTATGAAGAAAACAGGATGGATTATCGTGGGCGTCATCGTAGTGTTGGTGCTGTGGGTGTTCAGTGGTTATAATGGAATGGTGAGTGAGCAGGAGGCTGCTACCACCGAGTTGTCTAACATGCAGGCTCAGTATCAGCGCCGTGCCGACATGATGCCTCAGTTGGCTAAGATTGTGAAGGCGTATGCCAAGCATGAGAAGGAGACCTTCGAGGAGGTGACCAAGGCTCGTGCCTCTGTGGGACAGGTGAAACTGGATGTAAACAACCTTACCGAGGCTAGCATGAAGCAGTATGCTGCTGCCCAGGGCGAGTTGGCGAATGCCTTTTCCAAGCTGATGCTGGTGGCAGAAAGATATCCTGAGCTGAAGGCGAGTGAGAACTTCAAGGCCCTTCAGGTGCAGGAGGAAGGCACGGAAAACCGTATCAGCGAGGCACGCCGCAAGTACAACGAGGCGGTACAGTCGTATAATCAGACCGTTAGAAAGATGCCTAACGCCATCATCGCCGGTCTCTTCCATTTCAATGTGATGCCAAAGTTCGAGGCAGCCGCAGGTGCCGAGAAGGCACCGGATTTGGATATCTAGTCACCGGATGAACCAGTAAGGAATCCGGCCAAAGGGAGATAAACATCCTTTTGGCTGGATTTTTTTTGTTTTCGCCCCCTTTCAATCTGTTACTATCGCAACATTTTATATATATTTTGTAGTTCAGATGAATCATATTTCAGATTTTCTTTGTATCTTTGCACAAAATTTGAGAAAAGTGATAGAAATGTCACGAAAATAATTGAAATTTCAATAAGGTTAATACAAATATGAAACAAACAAAGATTGTCGCTTCCATCAGCGATCGTAGATGCGATCAGGATTTCATCCGCAAACTCTTTTTTGCTGGCATGAACGTGGTTCGTATGAACACCGCACATGCCACAGAGGAAGGTATCCGTAACATTGTAAAGAACGTTAGAGCCGTATCTCCACACATCGGTATCATGATTGATACCAAGGGACCAGAGGTGCGCACCACCGACGTGAAGGAGCCTATACTGTATCATACTGGTGACGTGGTGAAAATCTTCGGTCGCCCAGAGATGGAGTCTTCTCACGACATCGTGAACCTGAGCTATCCTGATATTGCTGCCGATGTAAAGGTGGGCGATGACATCTTGTTTGATGACGGTGAGCTCGACATGAAGGTCATGGAGGTGCAGGGACCTATGCTCGTGGCTGAGGTGCAGAACGAGGGTACACTCGGTGCGCACAAGAGCGTGAACGTGCCAGGTGAGCACATCGACCTGCCTGCACTCACGGCAAAGGACCGCCGCAACATCGAACTTGCCATCGAGCTCGACATCGACTTCATCGCTCACTCTTTTGTGCGTAGCGCTGCCGACGTAAAGGCTGTTCAGGATATCCTCGACGCCCACAACAGCGACATCAAGATCATCTCAAAGATTGAGAACCAGGAAGGTGTTGACAACATCGACGAGATCATCGACGCCTGCTACGGTATCATGATTGCCCGTGGTGACCTGGGTATCGAGGTGCCTATCGAGAAGATTCCTGGCATCCAGCGCCGCATCATCGCCAAGTGCGTGAAGGCCCAGAAGCCAGTAATCGTGGCTACACAGATGCTCCACACCATGATCAAGAACCCTCGTCCTACCCGTGCCGAGGTAACCGATATCGCCAACGCTATCTTCTATCGCACCGATGCCCTGATGCTTTCAGGCGAAACGGCAAGCGGTAAGTATCCGGTAGAGGCTGTGCAGACCATGGCCCGCATTGCCGAGCAGGCAGAGAAGGACAAGTCGCCTCTGAACGACATCAACCCAATGGAGGATGGCAAGATAGACCAGAAACTCTTCCTTGCTCACGCAGCTATCGAGGCTACCAAGCAGTTGGGCGTAGCAGGTATCATCACCGACGGTGAGACCGGTCAGACCGCCCGCGACCTTGCCGCCTTCCGTGGTCCAAACCCAGTGCTTGCCATCTGCTACAAGGAGAAGCTTCAGCGCTGGCTGAACCTGAGCTATGGTATCATTCCAATCCATCAGAAGGATCAGGTTTCTACCAAGGCTATGTTTACTGCAGCGGTACGCATGCTTCGCCAGAAGGGCTACCTGGGTGAGGAGGACAAGATAGCTTACCTGAGCGGTAGTTTCGGAGAAGGTGGCGGTACCACCTTTGTTGAAATCAACAAGGTGAAGAAGATTTTCGATAACAGTTATAGCTTTAATTTGCCTTCAAATGGCGTTGAAGACAAGTAAAAAGGCTATTATTTTCTAAAAAATAATACGTTTCAGTAAATATTGGTGCAAAATATTTGCAGCATTCAAAAAAATGCTGTAATTTTGCACCGATATTTTATAAACGAAATTTGTTGATAATGAAAAAATTCATCTATTCAGCGCTTGTCGCTTTAACAATGGTCTTGATGCTCGGCAGTTGCGGTAGCACCAAGAACGTGGCTTATTTCCAAAACGCAGATTCTATCAGTTTGGCGGCTTCTAAGATGCTTTACGAGGCTAAGATCATGCCAAAGGACGAGTTGACCATCACCGTCATTACTACAGACCCTCAGGCTGCCATGCCTTTCAACCTCTCGGTTTCACAGACTCTCGGCACCGGTGGCCAGTTGAGTTACGGCAGCGGTTCCTTGCAGGGTTATCTGGTTGACAATGCCGGCAACATCGAGTTCCCAGTGGTGGGTACCTTGCATGTAGGCGGCTTGACCAAGAAGCAGGCTGAGGATCTCATCAAGAGTAAGGTGAAGCCTTACTTGTCTGAACAGGAAAATCCAATCGTTACCGTAAGAATGGGTAGCTACCATGTTTCAGTGCTCGGCGAAGTAGAAAAGCCAGGCATCATCTACGCTCCACAGGAGAAGATGAGCGTGCTCGAGGCTTTGGCACAGTGTGGCGACTTGACCATCTATGGTAAGCGTGACAACGTGCTGCTCATCCGTCAGGACGCAGCAGGAGAGAAGCATACTTATCGTATGAATCTGAATGATGCAAACATCATTAACTCTCCTTTCTACTATCTCCAGCAAAATGATATCATCTATGTAGAGCCTAACAAGGTGAAGGCACAGAACTCTGCCATCGGCTCTTCTACCACATTGTGGTTCTCTGCTGTGAGTACATTGATTTCTATCGCATCATTGATTGTCAACATCTTGCGATAAGAAAAAAGACTTGAATAGGGAACAAGGTCAGGATTAACGAACGGAATTACAACATAAAAGATTATAAGAAAATGTGTGGCATTGTAGGATATTTAGGTAAGGGCGAGGCTTATCCAGCCCTTATAAAGGGTTTGAAGCGCCTGGAGTATCGCGGATACGACAGCGCTGGTGTAGCCCTTATCAGTGATGATGGCTCTTTGAACGTGTATAAGGCAAAGGGCAAGGTGGCAGATCTGGAAGCGTTCTGCTCGGACAAGGATATTTCTGGACATGTGGGTATCGCTCATACTCGTTGGGCTACTCACGGAGAGCCTTCTGCTGTGAATGCTCATCCTCATTATTCTTCAAGCAAGAACCTCGCCATGATTCACAACGGTATCATCGAGAACTATGCCGATATCAAGAAGAATCTGATTTCCAAGGGTGTGGAGTTCAAGAGCGAAACCGATACTGAGGTGCTCGTTCAGCTCATCGAATACATCCAGGTAAAGAAGGAGCTTGATTTGTTGACAGCCGTTCAGGTGGCACTTCGCCAGGTGATTGGTGCATACGCCATCGCTATTCTTGACAAGCGTAACCCTAATCAGATTATTGCTGCACGCAAGCAGAGCCCATTGGTAGTAGGTATCGGCGAGGACGGAGAGTTCTATCTCGGTTCGGATGCCAGCCCTATCATCGAATATACCGACAAGGTGGTTTACCTGGAGGATGGCAACATCGCTGTGATGCGCCTCGGAGAGGAATTGCAGGTGGTGAACAGCCAGAACGTGAAGCTTAACCCTGAGGTACAGACCGTGGATATCGACCTCGGTCAGATTGAGAAGGGCGGTTTCCCTCACTTCATGCTGAAGGAAATCTTCGAGCAGCCAGAGTGCCTGCGCAACTGTATGCGTGGCCGTGTGGTGAGCCGCACGGTGGAGACCCGCGTGATGACCGACGGCGACGATTCTACCAGCAAGACGGAGACGGAGATGGGCGTAGTGCTCAGTTCTATCACCGACCATCGCCAGCAGCTCCTCAATGCCAAGAGAATCATCATCGTGGCCTGTGGTACATCATGGCACGCCGGACTCATCGGCAAGCAGATGATTGAGAACTACTGCCGCATTCCGGTGGAAGTGGAATATGCATCTGAGTTCCGTTACCGCAATCCTGTGGTAACCAAGGACGACGTGGTTGTTGCCATCTCCCAGAGTGGTGAAACCGCAGATACCCTGGCAGCCATCAAGCTTGCCAAGGAAAATGGTGCGTTCATCTATGGTATCTGTAACTCCATCGGCTCTTCCATCGCCCGTGAAACAGATACCGGTACCTACATTCACGTAGGTCCGGAAATCGGTGTTGCCTCTACCAAGGCGTTCACCGGTCAGGTTACCGTTCTCATCCTCCTGGCACTCGCCATCGGTAAGGAGAGAGGAACCATCAGCGAAAGCGAATATCAGAAGATTACAGAGCAGCTCTGGAACATTCCTTCAAAGATGAAGGAAGTGTTGAAGCTGAACAATAAGATAGCTGACTTGAGCCGTACGTTTACATACGCTCGCAATTTCATCTATCTGGGCCGCGGATTCCAGTATCCTGTAGCCCTGGAAGGTGCATTGAAGTTGAAGGAGATTAGCTACATCCACGCTGAGGGTTATCCTGCAGCGGAGATGAAGCATGGCCCTATCGCGTTGATTGACAGCGATATGCCTGTGGTAGTCATCGCTACCCACAACTTCATGTACGAGAAGGTCTTGTCTAATATCCAGGAGATTAAAGCCCGTCAGGGCCGTGTCATTGCCATTGTGAGCAAGGGCGACGAAACTATCTCTAAGATTGCCGACGAAGTGATTGAACTCCCTGAGACCTTGGAGTGCCTGGAGCCATTATTGGCTACCATTCCTTTGCAGCTCCTGGCTTACCATGTAGCTGTATGTAAGGGCAAGGACGTTGACCAACCTAGAAACTTGGCCAAGTCAGTTACTGTAGAATAATATATAAAGGGATTCGTCATTTCTTGACGTTTCCCTTTTTTTGGAGGGGAATCCCTCGGATAGGTATATTCAAATTTAACTAAATAAGATAAGGATAATAGAGAGATGGAACCATTGAAACATGAGTGTGGTGTAGCAATGATCAGATTGCTCAAGCCACTGGAGTATTACCAGCAGAAGTATGGTACTTGGATGTACGCACTCAACAAACTCTATCTGATGATGGAGAAGCAGCACAACCGTGGCCAGGAAGGTGCTGGTATGGCTTGTGTCAAGCT
>JAIJUV010000549.1 GCA_022732315.1 Prevotella sp. | reverse complement strand
AACATTTTCCTTGAAACGGTTTATTGCTGTCGGGGTATAGTTGGTGTCGTTGCTCCATTCCTTGACAGCCTCAATTACCTTGTACAAATCTTCCTCATAAAGAAACCTTGACATGGTACGATGCACATAGTCAAGTACGGCCCTCGTTCGTTTTTCCTTTATCTCCTGTGCTTCTTTTTCTTGTGCCTCTACACGCTTGGCATAGTCTTCATGACTGTATTGTGCTGACTCTGTTTGTGGTAATGTTTGCATTGGCTGTTCTTGTTCTGTTGCTGGCTCTGCTTCTACAACGTTTTTCTTTGTCTTGCTGTTGCTACCAATGGTCATCAGTTCATAGGGATAATTCACCATAGAAATGAATATCGCCCAAAGCAGGATGTTGCTCCCTACAAAGATGATTGACTCGACAAACAGACTTTGGTGAAAGTCATTGCCTACATATATCGCCACGACAAGAGAGATGGCGAGAATTGCAGTACCAACAAAAGCGTAGATGGTACAATCTGAAGTTGTCTTGGTTTCTATCATTATTGTATTCGTTTTATTGTTATTCGTTCAAAAACTTCCACAAAGTTAGATGCAGAAGCATGTAAAAACCGCATTTACGTTCTCTGGCACTCTTTCTTTTACGCTTTATTAGCGTTCTAATATGATATCAGACTCTGAATCATACTTTAAACTGCTCATTAGTGCCAGTTGCTGCCAATTGCTGACTACAAAGGTAAGGGCAAAGAAAAGGGATATTTGCAGTTCCTCCTCAATATCAACAGAAATTGGAATGAATTTGTCGAATTGGTTCTATCCATGACAGCAAATAGAACCAACAAAATGAGAAAAGGACTATTGGAACACTATCATTCCAACAGTCCTTTTCTGCGTGTTATAGTCAAATGGTTACTTCTTCAAGGTGATACAGCCAACCGAAGCACGCTTCTGGGCATCGGAAATCTTGGCATACACCTCTGTTGTTGCCACATTCTTGTGACCGAGATAACGCTGCACAACCGCAATACTTGTTCCTGCGTCCAACTGGAGACAGGCAAAGCTGTGGCGTGAACAATGATAGGAGATATGCTTGGTAATCCCTGCATCTTTCAGCCAATTTTTCAGCGGTGCCTGTGTCATGGAGTCTTTGAAATCAGGGAACACCTTGCCTCGTTTATCCGGTGAATAGCCTATCAGTTCCAAGGCTTCCTCACTGATTGGGTTATGCACGATGTCCTTTGTCTTCTGCATTCG
>JAIJUV010000548.1 GCA_022732315.1 Prevotella sp. | reverse complement strand
GTGATGCTGACGATGGGCTTGGGTGGCGCCGTTCTCTCATCCGGTTCCTTCGCCATTTCCGGCATCGGTCTCTCCGCCGTCATCGGCGTAGTACTCAACCTCGTTCTTCCTAAGACGAAGAAGAAAGAGGCATAAATAAGGAAAAAGCTTTGAAAACGAGATTGTTTTCAAAGCTTTTTCTTTTTTTATTAGAACAAAAAGAGGGGTAAAACAAGAATTTTAACCTACTAAAACAGTTCTTTCAACTAAGAATAAAAGCATTTATAACTAGATAAAATCTCCGTTCATAGACGTTGAATGTCCGTTCAAAGACGTTGAACCGCCGTTCAACGTCTATGAACGGAGATTTCAATAGGGTTAAAGAACATTTTATCCTATAATCAACCAAGACTTTTCCCGAGATTAACACATTATTAATACAAGAAGAAAGAAGGTAAGAGAGATGAAGAAAAGACGTTGTTTCTATCTTGAACTAAACCGATTATACAAGAAAAGCGTGCAAGCTACATCTCTGTCGCCTGCACGCATCCTCTTTTTATTTAATCGCGCTATGATATATAATAGCTTTTTACAATCTCGCTCCGAATCTTGCGCTTGGCAATGGGGCGGCAAAGTAATAGTTCTGGTCGTTATTCTTATCCAGAAAATTCACCTGCTTCATACCGAAGAATGGCAGACCCTCTGGGAAGAGCGGAGTAAAATCGGTTACACCACCAGAAAGAGCAGGACTGCCTGCCTGATAATCGAAATTCCAACTCTTGTCGAATGCTAATGGAGCACCATTCTCCACTTTATCAATTTCGCAGTTGATATTCATCTTCTCGCTCTGTTTGAAGTTTTTGAAGAGTGGATTGAGTTGACCTGCCACGCTGCTCTTGATATCGGTATCAAACCAGATGCCGAGCTCTGCACCCTTCGCCATCTGCGCTACGCCTGTCTCTGTAGATGCAAAGTAGTAGTTTGGAGTAAGACGACTGTGCTCCATATCTACACCATCCTTCTTTGGCTGCTTCAGACCGAAACGGGAATCGTAGATGAGGTTGTTCACGAAGATTGGCTTAGCTGCCTTCTCTACCCAGACAGAACCACCCTTCTTGTTCTTGGAACGGCGCCAGCCACAGTTGATGATGGTGTTGTTATAGGCGGTCATCTCAGAGAGAGGAATCACCTCGCTATTGCCAGCATTCGAAAGCTTGAAGGCGTTGGTGCAGGCGTTGTAGATGATGTTGTTGGCTACATCGAGCTTGCAACC
>JAIJUV010000128.1 GCA_022732315.1 Prevotella sp. | reverse complement strand
TCAACTTATTAAAAAAAGAACGATAATCGGTGACCATGCCTAAATTTAAGTCAAAGCCATTTCCTATTATCAAAGATGTTCCGTATTTCTTTTTCATATCTTTTATCTCCTAAATTTTATCAATTCATTGCCACTCATAAATATAGGCGCACCATCAATATATTCCCTGTCATCTATTCGTTTTTGGGAAACTAAACGATGGACATCAAGATTACCTAGCGTTACTTCTTCATCAAAGATATAACAGAAATAGTTACCCTTTGGTTCCCTTGGGTAAAGGGTTTCACGCATTCTATCCTCTTTGATATAAGCATGGTGGTGCACATGGAACACACGATACTTATTTTCATGTTCACATCCATATTCATAGAGCACAACAAATGGAACCGCCATTCTATCAAGCTGAGCCTTAATCTGACCACCTTCACGTTCTTTACCAACACGAATATTATAGATAAGCGTACCCTTGTCATTCTGTCCTAGAATCCAATTGAGATGAGCCTCATCATGATAGCAACCTACTAAAATTGTCTTATCAAGATACCTTTCAAGATAATGCATCGTCAAGAACGAAGATGGAACCAACATACCCTCTGCCAAAGGAGAAACCTCTGGCAACAACTTTTTGGGATCATCCCCAATCTTGCATGGCACTATATAAAAAGAATCTTTTAATTGAGACAATATAGTGGCATTTTCACCAGCAAACTGCTCGCCATTATCCAAAGCTAAAGAGTAGTACTTCTGAGTCTCTCTGTCATCATAAGGTGTAAAGACCTTGCCTAACAATTGCTGGAAATGGTCCTGTATATATCCCACAGCACTAACTCCCTCCTTAGCTGTCATCGCATAAAAATCAAATTTAGAATTAAGCATCTGTTGGATTTCCTTTCGGAACATATACCTCACCTTATCTTTCCACGCTTTCTTTTCTCCCTGCTCATTACGCCCATACAAGGCAACAACGAAAAGAAAGTTTACATCATAGTGAGCTATCAGGAAAGTGTCTCTATCAAACAGACGGTTGTCAAATTGGCGAGACAAGAAGTCCTGCTTTCTATTATCAGTCAACTTGATATCATCCTCAGCCTTCAACGTCTTCTGCTCTGCAGAAATGAAAAAGTTAGGAATTACATTATAACCTTCCGTAACATCATCACGGAGTCTAAAATGGTCTTTCTGCTCTTCCTTATCCCCATCATTAAACAAATCCAGATTCCACTGAATAACATTTCTTGCATAAGTAAACTGCTTATATACAGATTCCTTTCCTATCTTATGCCCACGCTTATAATATTTAGAATCACCTATATAATATATATCTTTCTCCTCTTCATTATTGGTAAGGTTCTGGTAAGTATACATATGATCTACCCTCTTACCATCACCCTGGTCTTTCAAATCAGCAGGCAGTTTTTTATCACCCACTAATTCATCAATAATAGCTTCGAACACGATATTGAAGTTCTTAACCAGCAGATACTCCTTATCATCCATCTCGACATTGATATCCTTGCTATGCGCAAAGAAGGCATGACAAAGTTCCCATAAATACAAAGCTTTATCGGAAAAGTACTTATATTTAATTTGCATCAAACGCACCTCGCCCATACCATTAAGATACATCTTAAACTTTTCTCCGGTAATCAGAGGAAAGTTTACATTTATCTGAACAGGGAAGCCATATTTATCATGTATATAACGCAAGATAGAGAAAAAGACGACAAGCAGTTCTTCATCAAAATTAATCTGGCGTTTCTTGTTGACAGGATTCAGATAAACAGGCTGGTTGTTTTGGATGATAGCCATTGACTTATTAATCGTTTTGGCCCAATTAATCTTATTATATCCAGAATGAACGTTTCTTAGCACAAAGAAAAAGAAGTTCTGGTTCTCCCTGTTAAACTTTTGCAAAGCCAACAAAATATCGAGGAAGGTATTACATTGATGCAATCTTCCATGACCCATTTGTTGAGAGTTCTGCTGTCTTACTATAGTATTATCAACCTTACTATCACGAAAAACGCAAATCGCACGATATATCCAAACAGACAATTCATAGATGAAATCATGCTCCTCCCGGGTTAACAGATTTTGCCGTTCTAAATTTACAATATCCTCAGGTTTACAATGCCCAAAGATAAGCTCTTTACCATCTACATCCTCCATCAAAACCTTAGGAAGTATAAACACACAGTCCTTCAGCGTAGGGTTATAGTAATACCCCACGTAGTTAACGCTAACCATACCGTTAACGTCCCTCAGATTTGTGATTCCATCAAGTGTCTTTCCTAAAACCTTGATAGGATATTTATGTTCCTCTATGATAATATACATAAGTACTTTTTATTCGACGTTATTATCACCGATTGGATTGATCTCCAGATTATTCAAGAAAAGGGCAGCCTTCTGTTCATTTATATCTCCGTTGCTTTGGAAATATTCATGAAATAGAATGGTCTTGCCATCCTCGCCTTGGAATATCTTGCGGTCATAGCCGTAGTCTTTGAATACATCATTGTACAGATAGAAAATAACCTTGCCGACAAACTTCTCTGCATCAACAACATGATTATTAGCACGACAGAAATAGAAACCAAGTTTCTTATCTTCCGATTTCGTTACATCAAATATCTGTTTATTAACTTTCTCCAAGAATGTAGTCCATGAATATTTCTGACCATTAACCTCAATTTTCCAATTCTCTTTTTGAGTATCTATAGGCATATACTTCCAGTCCCAACGACGCTTAAAGGCAGAATCAATTGGGAAAAGACTTTGGTCGCTGGTGTTCATGGTTGCCCAGATATAAAAATTGTTAGGCAATGTGAGCACAGTGCCGTTCTTAATATCCTCTGCTATATTCCCATCATAATCATCGTATATCACATTCAATGAGTCTGGAATATTAACCTTTTCAAACTCTTTGCTAAGATATTTCTGGATATCTGTATCTGCAACAATTGGGTATGTAGAGTAGCCATCCTCATTTCTATCCAACAACTGAAAAAGGTCGCCAAAAATCTGAGCACAGTTACCACGGTTTATCTCTTCGATAATGAGATACTGAGCCTTAGCTTTTTCATCTCCAGCACAGCAATAGAATTTCCACGCTTTAACATAAGCTTTCAAGAAAGACTGAGCCACAAATGCATATTCTATCTGCTTTGTACAACTCTTTTCGTTTCCATCCTTATCATACTTTACGTCCTCATTCATAGTCGGCTTATAACATCCAACAAATGTAGAGTAATCGCTATCAGGGTGGAATGTAGTTCGAATCTTGCTTTGGCTTTTCGTTTCACCTTTAATCTTAAACGATTTTCCAGTTCCTGGTGCTCCGTAGAAGATTTGTTGCAATGCATTTTTGTTTTCCGAAGACCTCTTACCAATACTAGAACTAATTGATGGGCTATCGAAAGACTTCCATCCTTCCGATTGAAGAAGTAAGTTTAGGCAATCTTGATTTGCCAGCCCTTTTACTATAGCCCCAATCAAACTGCTAGAAGCATTAATCGTATTTGCAATATTAAGAACAGGAGAATCGGTAAAATCATTCGAACGCTTTATATTTTTACCACCACCCCAAGACTCATAATTCCACAAGAAATTTACCAGAAGCTCTTTATCAGCACCATTATAAGAATTGAGAAAATGCTCTGCCTTTTCCTTGCAAGCATCTTTAGTTTTCTGGTCCTCTGGAATACTACTATTATCTTTGCTAGGATGACAAGCCTCATACATGTCGGACGAAAAGCCCAAAGCATCTAGCTTGTCCTTATACTTAATCAATTCCACATAATACTGACAACAGCATGCAGCAATATATACCCATTGATTAGGAATTACCAATAAAGACTTTTTGGAACTTACCTGCAATGTGTACAAGTTGTACTGCTCAATCTTATAATCACCAAAGGCATGAAATTTTGCCTTAAACTCATCAGGCAAAACACAGTCATCCATGTTTGAATGAGCAATAAGCTCACTCAAACCTGCTTTTAGTATTCCTAAATCTAACAACTCATCCATACTAAGACTTATTTAATAATTGATTGACTATTTCTTGGGCTAACCTTTTTATCACAGGTACAGCTACACTATTTCCAAATTGATGATAAGCTTCTTTCTTTGAAACTACTATTCGGAATTCAGGGTTAGCAGAATTGTAATTCTGATTATCTGCGCATTCTGGATATTTCCATCCATTTCCTAAAATCCTATACCCCTGTAATCTTCCAGCTTCTACTGGTGATAATGTACGAGGGTTTTTATCAGCTTGGTCTATTAAGATTTCACTTCCATCTTTCCAATATCTTGCTGAAATCGTACTACAGTACTCACTATCACCGAAGAATTTACGATAACCGAAACCTTTGCCGTTTGCCATATTACGTTCCTTACGTCTCTGGTGACCTTCCCACATTCTATCAGAAATAGTAAAGTCTGCCACAGCATCATCTGGTTCGAATATATCAGAAACCTTAGTAGGCATTGTTCCTTCCTTTAACTTTGATTTGTCATATATGGTATTACCATCTGCATCAATACCGTATGGGAACTTGAACGTTTCTACATTGATAGCTTTCTTATACCATGCAATGATAAATAATCTTTCCCTGTTCTGAGGAACACCGAAATATTTAGCATTAAGTACTGTATATGAAACACCATAGCCTAACTCTTCCAAGGTTGCTAGAATTACCTTTAAAGTATTACCTTTATCATGACTCTTCAAACCTCTAACATTTTCTAAAAACAAGACCTTTGGAGGACAACCATGCTCTATTTTGTATTTTACAATATTTGCTATATTGAAAAACAAGGTACCTCTGGTGTCTTCGAAACCTCTTTTGAGTCCGGCTACGGAAAACGGCTGGCAAGGAAATCCACCACAACAAACATCAAAATCAGGAATATCTGCAGGATTTGCCTTTGTTATATCTTCATTAAAATATTTATAATTTCCCAATGAGTCTTTTTTAAAAAGATTTGGCTCTATATCTTTATAATTTGCCTCATAGGATATACGTGCATATTTATCCCATTCACTTGCAAAAACGCAATGAGCTCCCACACTATGCATAGCCGTATGAAAACCACCAATACCTGCAAATAAATCCACAAAAGTAAAGGTATGAATTTCTTTTTTATTATTTTTTTCCATACCTTATTTTTTTAATTCTTTAATAGTTATGTAACTTTCTTCTTCATTTTTGCACAGAATATCCCTATCGACTTCTTGGATGAAGTCGACAAACGAGATGCCTAAAACCTGGCAAATATGATGAAGTTCTATGATATCAAGGCGGCGTTCACAAGTCTCAATCTTGCTTATGAACGCCTGATTAACTTTCAGTAGTTCAGCGAGTTGAGCCTGTGTTACCCCCCCATTTCGCGCTTGCTACGCAAGCGACCAATGACTTGGTGATATAAATGTGAATGTATGCTCTTGTCCATTTTTTACTTTAATTTTAGGCGCAAATATATATTCTTTTATCGGATATACCAAAATCGAATATCACATAGAATCAAATCTACAATCGTGTAATAATTCATAAAAAAGAAGACTTATGCTTGGTTGTTTCAAGTTTTTATCTTATCTTTGCGGTAGAAACAAAAATGATGATTATGAAGTCAAAGGAATACTATATATCACTGATTTTATCTCATGCCGAAGAGCTGAAAAAGAACTTCGGAGTAAAGTCATTGCGCCTTTTTGGCTCAGTTTCCAGAAATGAACAGAAAGAAGGTAGTGATGTTGATATATGTGTAGATATGGAACCCAAAATGTTCCTTGTGGTTAGATTAAAGCGATTTTTAGAAAACTTACTAGAATGCTCTGTTGACATAGTAAGAATGCACAAGCATATAAATCCATTCCTTCTTAAAGAAATAGAACATGACGGAATATACATCATCAAATAGAATAGTTGGCACCTTAATACAAATTAAGGACGCTATCAAACAATTGCAAGATTGGAACAAAGATGTACAGACTGTTGATGATTACTATTGTACACCTGAGGGAATGAAGAATCTTGCAGCTAGTTGTATGCTTATAGAGGCAATTGGAGAAGGAGTCAAACTAATTGACAGATTAACTCAATCTCGCCTATTAATTGAACGTCCAGAAATACCGACTCAAGGGAGATTGTCCGTGGATAGACAACCTCCCCTGAGCCGTAATTTTTCTAATTCCAAATCTACGAATGTACTCAATTTTATATGCGTCCAAAGAAATCCGTGTATTCTTCATCGAGAATTTTCCACGAACCATTTATTCTACTTCCTTCTTTCACAATCAGATTTTGTTCTATCAATCGTTTGAGGTATTTTTGTACCTGGCGTGTAGATACGTTTAGTTTATCTGCTATTTGCGCAGTTGTCACCTTTGGATTAGAAGTGATAAGTTTGTAGATGGCTCTTTTAGCCTTCACGAACTCTTTTCTTTGCTTGACTTCTTTGGCTGTTTCTTTCTTTTCGTTGGCGAACTCTTTGGTGTCGTTGGCGAACTGTTTCTCGTCATAATTGAGATTCCATAGAGTCACATGAAATTCTCCAGAATTAGATTTGAATTCTGGTGCTTTGTACCCAGGGAACTTTTCAAAATGTTTGTATTCCTTGACTATCTTCTTCATGCCACTCCCTCTGCGTTCCATCAATTCAAGTCGATTGAAGAAATCTGCAAGGAGAGGATTACGACGTTTGGAAGGTACGTTCATCGGATCAAGATGTTGGATAAGACTTCCGTCCATCATACCACCTGGTGAATATACTTCCATTCGATTATCATATATGTCAATGTGGATTTCACTGCCAAGTTCTAAATAATTGCGATGAATGATGGCGTTACTTATCACTTCTGTTACGGCACGTTCTGGGTAGTCTGGAAGTTCTTCTCTGTAAGTAGCTTCTTTCCACCATTTCTTATGCGAGTTATTTCTGACAAATGCTACGGCATCTTGCAATTGCCCAATGACACTTCCTTCAAACTCTGCGTCATCCAAAGCTTCGCCCAATCCACTTGTCATATCAAGCCCATTCCATCTTGTACAGAATATTCTTGATTGACGGAT
>JAIJUV010000127.1 GCA_022732315.1 Prevotella sp. | reverse complement strand
GTACACTTCCTTGGTAAGTTCGACATCTTTCAATGTTGCTTCTAATGATTCTTTCATGTAATTGAAACTTTAGGAGTCAACCATATTTATAAAAAGACATTTTCGCATAAAAGATGCATCTTGGATGCGTGAGGGATAAGTGAGGGATGAGTGATGGATATTGTAAACAAATCCGTCATCCATCACGCTTACACCGAATCACAACATTCTCTCTTTCAGCGATTTAGCATTTCAAAATTCGAAATCGTGAGGGATGTGATAGATATTTCGAAAAAAAACTTTTTCTATGCGTAATGAATATCCGCCTATTTCTTAATAGTAAACTCAAACTTCAAGCCACCTTCTGGCAAATTGCTTACCCTGATGGTACCCCCATGCAGCAATACGGCATTCTTGACGATGGCCAGTCCCAGACCTGTGCCTCCCATCTTGCGGCTGCGTCCCTTATCAACCCGATAGAATCGTTCGAAGAGTCGAGCCAAATGCTCCGGCGGTACACCCTGACCATTATCCCGGAAGATGAAATGCCACTTGTTCCCCTGCTCCTTTGCCTCCAAAGTTATCGTACGTCCCTCACCGGCGTAGGCTATGGCATTATCAGTAAGATTGCGGAATACGCTATAGAGCAAACTGCGGTTTCCCTTCACCACGATGCGCTCAGGCAACTGATTATCAAAGGCCATCTTGCGCTCCTGGCGTACCAATGCCGTTTCTCTCGTGATGTCATTCACCATCTGCGTAATATCCACCGCCTCAAAATCAATCATATCCGATCCATCGTCCAGACGGTTGAGCGTTGAGATATCATGGAGCAAGGAAGTAAGTCGCTCGCTCTGCGCATAACAACGCTGCAGGAACTGTTCCTTGGTTTGCTCGTTGATATGAGGATTATCCAAAATCGTCTCCAGATATCCCTGAATACTTGCCACTGGAGTCTTCAATTCATGCGCAATATTCTGTGTAAGCTGGCGCTTCAGCACATCCTGTTCCTTTCGGGTAGTCTGCACACGCTTATACATTTTTATAATGCGCTCGGCAATCTCGCCCAGCTCATCATTCGGGAATTTTGCCAAATCTTCCACTTCCAGACTCTCGTTGTGATCTGCCTTATAGGCGAAAATAGTAAGTTTGGAGACGTTCTTGCCCAATCGGTAGGTAAAGCGATAGAGCACGATGGTAAGAAGGATGATGGCAATGATGGCAAACCAGATGTAGTGCTGGTCTGCCTGAAGCGATTTTGCCAGATCATTATTATAAGGCAGTGCCGTACGCACAATGAGATGCGATTTTGGAAAATAAGAAGCCACATAGAAATAATCCTGCTTCAAGGTCTTCGACTGTCGTTCCACGCTAGTACCCTGTCCCACCTTCAATGCCTCTGCTATTTCTTCCCGCTTGGCATGATTGGAAAAATGGCGATAGTCCTTGCTCATGTTATCATACACCACCTTGCCATCGGGCTTGACCAGGGTTACACGCAGGTCTTTACTCTCGTGCGCACGCACGAATTCCTGCAGCTTAGCCTCAGCCACCCGCACGCTATCCACCATATCAACGCTATCCGACATCAGAATGCCCTGCGAGTTGGATAGCAGAAGGTCTTCCATCAGCAGTTCGTTGTAGTTGGCAAGCTTCAGCGTCAAAGTATTGATTTTAAACTGTTTCTCCCTGTTCTGCTGAAATACGATAAAACTGACGGCGAACACGAGAAACACCGTCAGCACACTGAAATACAACTTTCTACCTACATTACTTATCTTAAACATAACCGTTACGCATCAAAATAATAACCAAAACCCAGGCGGGTGACGATGCACTTGGCAAATCTGCCCACCTTCTTACGCATTCGGGTGATGTTGACATCCACCGTTCGGTCGAGTACCATCACATCCTTAGGCCATACTCTGTCGATGAGTTCCTGGCGTGAGAACACCCTACCCTTCTCCTCCAGCAGGAGGCGTAGCAACTCGAACTCCGTCTTGGTGAACGGCACATTCTCCCCGTCGATGCTCACCGTCTTCTTATCGAGATTGAGCAGCAATCCCTGATAGCCAATCATGGCAGGCTCCTCGGCAGTGCCATTCTGCTCAGCTGTTCTGCGCAGCACGGCACGGATACGCACCATCACCTCACGGATAGAGAACGGTTTTGAGATATAGTCATCAGCCCCCAGGTTGAATCCCGTCACCGTATCATTCTCCGTATCACGAGCCGTGAGGAAGATGATAGGGATATTTGCCGTAACAGGATTTTCCTTCAACTTCTTCGCCATCTGGAAACCGCTCATTCCACCCATCATCACATCGAGCAACAGCAGATGATAGGAAGGCACATCCATCTCCAGCGCCTCCTCGGCAGAGTTGGCGGTATCTACATGATATCCTTCCGTCTCAAGATTGAAACTCAATATTTCACACAGGTCTTGCTCATCGTCAACGACCAAAATTCGTTTATTCTTCTCTTCCATCTTATCTAAACTGATTAAATTCTTAATTTTGCTGCAAAAATACGAATTTTATCTTGTAATAAGCATTACATAGGGTTACAATTATGTGACAGCGATTATTTTTTTGCTAAAAAATGATAAAGAGAATAAAATCATTACACTTTTTAACTAGGTGTCACCTAATTGGCTACAAGTTTGTTTGCTAGTTAAAAACTTTAATACTACTTTTGCACCCGATAAGGTAAAAAGTTTAGGATTAAATATCTGTGTTGTTATGAAAGATAAATCAAAGACATCCATTGTTATAGGTGAGCTCATCAAGCGAGAACTCAAGAAGCAAGGCAAGACATCCGTATGGCTTGCCGGAGAATTAGGTTGCCATCGCACCAACGTATATAAGATTTATGATAGATCCACCATTGACTCTGGCATGCTTTTCCACATCTGCCAACTGCTCAAGGTTGATTTCTTCAAACTTTATTCTGATGCCTTGAAGAAGAAACTATAAGAATCCATATAATAAAGTCGATACAAACAAAAAAGAAAGCCTTGCCAGCAGTTTCTCTCACGAGAACTCCTGGCAAGGCTTTTTTATGCTTTAAAACATTTTATCCCAATCTCTTTTCGAGTCTTTCGCGGATAGCAGCAATGAAGCCGGCTGAATTAACTGCCTTTGCCTCTACACCCTCCATCAGGTTGACGAGGTCCTTGGTTGCGATACCATCATTCAGGGTATCGAAACAAGCTGCCTCCAACTGGTCGCCGAACTCCTGCAGTTCCTTGATGCCATCCAGTTCACCACGCTTTCTCAACGCACCGCTCCATGCAAAGATGGTAGCCATTGGGTTGGTGGATGTATCCTCACCCTTCAAATAGCGATAGTAGTGGCGGGTTACGGTGCCATGGGCTGCCTCATACTCATATTTGCCATCAGGAGAAACCAAAACGGAAGTCATCATTGCCAGCGAACCGAAGGCTGTGCTGAGCATATCGCTCATTACATCACCATCATAGTTCTTGCAAGCCCAGATGAAGCCGCCCTTGCTGCGGATGACACGAGCCACGGCATCATCAATCAATGTATAGAAGTACTCAATGCCGAGTTCGGCAAACTTCTCCTTGTAGTCGCTTTCATATACTTCCTCGAAGATCTTGCGGAACTGAGCATCGTAGGTCTTTGAGATGGTATCCTTGGTAGCGAACCAGAGGTCCTGCTTAGTATCGATGGCAAACTTGAAGCAGCTGTGTGCAAAACTGCGGATACTCTTATCCGTGTTGTGCATACCCTGGATAACGCCAGCGCCATCGAAGCTATGGATTTCGATTTCCTGCTTCTTGCCGCTCTTGCCCTCGAACACGAGCTTGGCAGTACCTGGCTCATCGGCACGGAGTTCCACACTCTTATATACGTCGCCATAAGCATGACGGGCAATGGTGATAGGCTTCTCCCAGTTCTTCACACAAGGGTGGATGCTAGGGATGGTGATAGGTGCACGGAACACGGTACCATCCATGATGCTGCGGATAGTTCCGTTAGGGCTCTTCCACATCTTGTGGAGCTTATACTCGTCCATGCGCTGTGCATTTGGGGTGATGGTAGCACACTTCACAGCCACACCATATTTCTTGGCAGCCTCGGCAGAGTCGATGGTCACCTGGTCGTTGGTCTGGTCGCGGTAAGGCAAACCGAGATCATAATACTCAGACTTCAAATCAACGAAAGGAAGAATCAGTTCGTCCTTAATCATCTTCCAGAGAATTCTTGTCATCTCATCGCCATCCATCTCTACCAATGGAGTCGTCATCTTAATCTTTTCCATAACAATACTATTATATAAATTAATATTTTGCCTGCAAAATTAATAAAAATATTCAAGAAAAGAAAGAAAAATCAGAAATATAATTGCAAAATGACGAAAATATCTTCCATTCTCTTCCTTTTCTTCATATATCCTGCATATTTATGCGAAATATCAGCATATCAATACTTGCAGGTAACCTGTTGAGAATGTAAAACATCTCCAATCCTAAACTTATTTTGTGCCTGAAGAGGCATGGCTAGTATTGCTAATATTGTGAATAAGTACTGTTTCATAACTTCCTAATTATTTAAAATTCCATATAAACCGAGTGGCTGCATAATAAAATGCGAAATGGCACCAGCAAGGATAAATCCTAGAGGTATGGAAAAGATAAGCCATAGCCAAATAAAAAATATAGGTATTCGCAGAGGCTCTTTCTTCTCATATTTGTGTATTATGGCTTTGTATTTACTCTGTGAATAACGCCAGTTTATATACTTGTATGTTGTGGCAAGACATATAAAATACGGGACAACATGGAAGAAGCTGTCTCTAACAGTGAATATACGTGTGAAGTTAAAGCATATTGGTAAAATGACAATATGCAGCAATAATGTTATAATCCAACAAGACCGTTCTCTTGAATCTTCTACTTTATATTTGTGAAAGCGATGGTTTTTGAATAGTCTATAAAAAATATAATCAAATGTCATAGTCAACAATTATTTAAAGATTCCTACAAGACCTAATGGTCTCATCACGTAATAATCGAATAATACTGTAAATATCAAGCCTAGTGCTGCTGATAAGGCAACTATTATCCAGATGAAGAACATTGGGATGTCCTTTTTATTTATTGATTCGTACCGACCGAGAATACTTTTGGCATTTTGCTTGTTATACCTTTTGTGAATTTGCCAATATGACAATGCGTTGATTATGGCATATGGAATCACATTTGTTAAACGGTTGGGTTCGCCATACAGGACTGAAATGTTTAGTGATAATGGAATTATCACAATTTGTAAAATAACTAAAAGGCATCCCTTGCTTCTTTCAAAGGGATCTCCTTCGTGTTTGTATTTTTTATATGCTTTGTAAAGCTGAAAAAAAAGATAGTCTAAAATCATATTTTTATTTAAAATAAAACTATATATATTTAATGAATTGATACCATGTTGTTCTCTAACATAGTCATCTAGATGCTCACCAATACTTTTCCCTGTGTATAACTCAACGCCTGTATCCAAGATTAAGTGTCCACCAGCTATAGCCCATCCATATCCTGATATGATTTTTTCGTTTTATGCTTATTTATATACATATACGAAAAAACACCAACAAGCCCGAAGCTCATTGGTGCCCTATGCTATATGAAAGAAGGCGCTAGCCTCCTAATTCTTAATCAAAGTACTACTCCTCTGGAGCCTTGTCGATCAAGTCCATGAACTGGTCGAGCTTAGGAGTGATGATGATCTGAGTACGACGGTTGCGCATCTTGCCCACCTCTGTACTGTTGGTTGTTACAGGGTTGTACTCACCACGGCCACCAGCTGTCAAACGCTTAGGGTTCACGCCGAAGTGATCCTGCAAGTACTGAACAACAGAAGCTGCACGGAGAGCAGAGAGGTCCCAGTTGTTACGGATGTTCTTCATCTTGGCACTTGTTGTGCTTACAGGCACGTTATCAGTGTTACCCTCGATGAGTACATCGTAGTCCTTGTAGTCCTGGATAATCTTGGCAATCTTGCTCAAGGTCTCCTTGGCACGGTCGTTCACCTCGTAGCTACCGCTCTGATAGAGCATGTTGTCAGCCAAAGAGATGTAAACCACGCCCTTCAACACCTGAACATCCACCTCCTTCATCTCCTCACGGCTGAGGGAACGGGTCAGGTTGTTGGTAAGAACCATATTGAGCGAATCGCTCTTGCTCTTCACCTCAACCAAGTGGCGGATATACTGGTTGCTCTCGTTAATCTGGTCAACGAGCTTCTCAATGCTGATGTTGTTCTGGTTAGCATTGGTCAAACTCTTATCGAGAGAGTTCTGCAACTTGGCATAATCCTTCTTGGTACCAGAGAGCTGCTCCTGAAGAGAAGCGAGACGAGCCTCGGCAGCTGCCAACTTCTCCTTAGTATCCTGGTAATTCTGAGTCAATTCTCTATTCTCACTCTGGCAATTCTGAAGATCCTTCTTCAATGCGCAGCTTGACATCATCAAGGTGCTTGCCATCAATGCCATAATCAAAAACTTAGTCTGTTTCATATTGTTTTCTTATTTTAATTTCTAGTTACTATTCTATTTTTAAACTCACAGTTTCGCATCTGAAAGGAAATCTTTCGAAATTCTCTCATTTGCTTTCAAAACACCGCTTTCGTGGTGCAAAGTTACAGATAAGACTCAACAAAACAATATTTGTCTAAACCATTTATAGAATTTTAACCTCTAAATCACTATTTATCACCTTTTTAACTAAAAAAAGAAAATTATTGTGTATTCTTTGCGGCAAAGTCAGAAAAATATAGTACCTTTGCAGGCGAATAGCCCAAACATGTATCATGTGGGCTTTTTACCGAGGTAGAATGAATACATTAACAAACTTATAAAAAGAGAAATAGTATGATTCTTTTTTTCAGAACTCCATCTAAGAGTGTGATTGCGACCGAGATTGATCACAAACCATCTCAGGACGAAATCAATGAACTTTGTTGGCTTTATGGTGACGCGACTTTAGAGGACGCCCAGCAGTTGCAGGGCTTCTATGTCGGCCCACGCCGTGAAATGATTACTCCTTGGAGTACGAATGCCGTTGAGATTACTCAGAACATGAGTCTTAACGGCATTTCG
>JAIJUV010000547.1 GCA_022732315.1 Prevotella sp. | reverse complement strand
TTAAAAATGCGTAACTCATTTAGTGATAAGAAAAATAGATAGTAACATATTTAGTTTAACCATCCTAAAGGTGACAACTTTTTCACGTATAAGACATTCTGTGCCATAATCTTTGCGTTTATTTTGCTGCAAATATACAAAAAATATCGTTTCGAGCAAAATAAACAAACACTATTTTGCTCGAAATGGGATAAATTTGCTACTTCGAGCAGAATAAACGAACGCTATTTTGCTCGAAATGGGGTAAAAACACCATTTCGAGCAGAATTTATTTAGCATTTACGAACCGATACTTCACTTTCGCCATCGGATAATTATCGTTCAGACGCAAGATAATGCGGTAGATGTTATCCTTCCACTGGGTCTTCATGATGCCATCCGTCATCTGCACCTTTTCTACAGATGCAGAGAGATACTGCGCATCATATTCCAGACGGACCATACCGCCCTGTAAGGGCAAAAGCTTTACTAATTATCTGGTTTTAAAGCTTTTGCCCTTACAGGGCGACAGGTTTACATCCATTAAAAACCCAGGGCGTTGCCCTGGGCTATGAGCTTCTGCCCTTTCAGGGCGTGTGGAGTCTACTTACTGTAGTTCAATTACTTATCCATAAACGACAAGCCCTGATAGAACCAGACATTCATCTGGTTGGCGCCACGATGATTCCAGGCATAGTAAGGAATCAGAGTGAGGTCCTGAACCTTGACAGAAATGACACCCTCCTTCTTTTGGTCTAAGATATGAGCAGGTGTACTGATAGCCTTGACATTGAAGGCAGGAGCACCCTGGGTCTCCTTGTTCTCAATGCTGTAGTTATCTACCAAAGTGAAGTTTGGCTTCTGACCCATGATGGAGCGGAGTACAGGCTCGTTATCGTTATCTACAGCCTCAGCGCAATATACCAATGGACCACGCTCTACGGCAACCTTGCCCTTGTCATCTGCAACCTTACCGTTAGCAACCACGGTACGGACCGGCATATCGAAGTGGATGCGAATTACATCGCCCTTCTTGATGTTCTTGACTGGGAGATAACCCTTGTTGGCATCGAGATCAGCCTCTACAGCCTTGCCGTTTACGGTTACTGTGTAAGCAGGCTTCTCTGCATCGCTATACTTGTAAAGGTCGCTAGGAACCACCTGGTTGCGAACCCATCCCGGAATACGAACCAGAAGGTTGGCATTCTTCACACCACTCTTCTTCACAGCAATCTTGATGTCGCCGTTCCAAGGATACTCGGTAGTCTCCTCCAGAAC
>JAIJUV010000546.1 GCA_022732315.1 Prevotella sp. | reverse complement strand
CTTCGTTATCGGTGGTACTTCAGCTGAGAAGAACCTCCTCACCGTGAAGTTGGCTTCTATCAAGTACTACGATGAGTTGCCTACAACAGGTGATGAGACTGGCCGTGCCTTCCGTGACATCGACTTGGAGAACAAGCTTCTCGAAGAGGCTCACAAGATTGGTCTGGGTGCACAGTTCGGCGGTAAGTATCTGGCTCACGATATCCGTGTGATCCGTTTGCCACGTCATGGTGCCAGCTGCCCTATCGGTATGGGTGTAAGCTGCTCTGCCGACCGCAATATCAAGGCTAAGATTAACAAGGACGGTATCTGGTTGGAGAAGATGGACGAGAACCCAACAGAGTTGATTCCAGAGGAGCTCCGCAACCCAGGTGAGGGTACCAAGGGTATCGAGATTGACCTCGACAAGGGTATCGACGCCGTTCGTGCTGAGTTGAGCAAGTATCCTGTAAGTACCCGTGTTAATTTGAAGGGTACCATCATCGTAGCTCGTGACATCGCTCATGCTAAGCTCAAGGCTCGCTTGGATGCAGGCGAGGAGATGCCAGAGTACTTCAAGAACCACCCTATCCTCTATGCAGGACCAGCCAAGACTCCAGAGGGTTATCCATGTGGCTCTATGGGACCTACCACAGCCAACCGTATGGACCCATACGTAGATGAGTTCCAGGATCACGGTGCTAGCCTTGTTATGATTGCCAAGGGTAACCGTGGCGATGTTGTTACAGAGGCTTGCAAGAAGCATGGTGGTTTCTACCTCGGTACTATCGGTGGTGTAGCTGCCGTTCTCTCTAAGAGTTCTATCAAGAGCATCGAGTGCGTAGAGTACCCTGAGCTTGGTATGGAGGCTATCTGGAAGATTACCGTAGAGGACTTCCCAGCATTCATCCTCGTAGATGACAAGGGCAACGACTTCTTCAAGCAGTTGAAGCCTTGGACTCCTTGCACAGAGTGCCAGAAGTAATGATACAGAAATTATGATATTTAAAAAAGCTCAGGGCTATCAGCCTTGAGCTTTTTTTATTTCTCACTCCCCATGCATATAGTGTATAACCATTCCATCTTTTTTAGCTATATAAATAGAGGCGGCATCACCGTAACTATCTGGTGGTAAGCTTCCCTCCATCAGCCAGCTATGTTGAAACTCTATAATTTTGAAAGGAATTTCCTCCTTTATGACATCTTTGCCATAAATGTCATTTAGGTAGCAAATGCCTATTTGGGCTGCTACCTCAGATGAGTTAATAAGCTCTTTTCCGAATC
>JAIJUV010000545.1 GCA_022732315.1 Prevotella sp. | reverse complement strand
TGTAGGAAAGCGTCGTGCATTGCTCGATTACTTGTATGATCGCGACATCAATCGCTATCGTGCTATCATCAAGGCCCTCGGTCTTCGTAAGTAATCAGCGAAAGCAGACACATTGCTTAACAGAATTAAAATCCCATCACTCGCAAGAGCGATGGGATTTTTCTTTTTAAGATTCTATCTTCCATTCCAGGCCGTTCACCTCATCCTTCACCGAGAAGTTCAAGCCTATCTTCACCATCTTCTTGCCGCTCATCTTGAAAGCATCGGCATAGTGTTTTGCCTCTATCTGGGCGAGAGCCTCCTCGGCACTCTTGTTGAATTTCAGCTCCATCACGTAGATGGTATCTGCAGTCTCCATCGTGATATCGATTCTGCCCTTCGCCGTATGCTGCTCCACGAGGATATCATAGTTGGTGAGCAGGGCAAACATGATGTAGAGCGTCTGCTGCCAATGCCCCTCGTAGTGTGTGTTGTCGCAGTAAGGCACCGTCTCCAGGAAGTTGTTCAGCAGGCAGAAAGCGGCATCCATATCCCCCTTCTTCACCAATACCGACATCTTGGCGATGGTCGTGTTAGCCTTTGCCGACTTATCCGTCAGATAATGAGGCAAGAGACTTCCATATAGTCCCACCCTTATCTCCTGGTTAGGCAATGCCAACAGGTACAATTTTGTAGGCTTGTCATATCCCTTGATGGTGACATACCCGCTCTGATAGAGCAAAGGTACGATGGTGGTCATCGTTTCGGTGGGGGCATCAAAGTCCTTCTTGCCCACCTCTATGGCCTCGCCAAGGTCAGTTGGCAGGAAATCATACTTTCTCATCATATTGATGAGATAGGTAGGTGTGCCCGATCCGAACCAATAATCATCCATTCTGCCATCAGCAAAGCAATTCAACAGGCTATAAGGATTGAAGACATCAGGAGATGGCCAGCAGAAATGATAGCCATCATAATGGTCTTTCAGCTCCTGGATGGTCTCCTCTCTGCTCAGTTCCAGATGCTCGGCAAGTACGTCGATATCATCGCTCATCTGGGTCAACAGTTCCTCTTTGGTGATGCCGCAGATACCGGCATAAGGCTCGTCCATGCTCACATTCTTGATATTGTTCAGTTCGCTGAAGATGCTGAGCTGCGAGAACTTCGTGATGCCCGTCATGAAGACGAAGCGCAGCATGGACTCGTTTCCCTTCAGAGGACTATAGAAGTTGCGCATCGTGTTGCGGAGCTCATCGAGTTTCTCCTTCTCATGCGCCACATCCAGCAGCGG
>JAIJUV010000544.1 GCA_022732315.1 Prevotella sp. | reverse complement strand
TTACCCATGCATACGCTGCCGGTACTGCCTACATGCCTTATGGTGGCGGTGTACTGATAGGAAGCATGGACCAGAGCAGTGAACCAACCACCGTGAAGCTGAAGAATTGTATCTTTGAGAACAATACAGCGACAGATGGCGGTGCTATCGCAACCATGCCGGATGCCGTGAATGTGAAACTGGAGCTGGAAAACTGCGTCATCAACAACAACACAAGCAAGGATCCGCTCAATGCAAGTCCATCAGGACTGCCTTCCATCATCTATATGAACAAGAGTCCAGGCAGCAACAACTCTCTCACGCTCAACCATGTAAGCATCATCAACAATGAGGGAGTAGCACCAGATTACGACCTTGTGAAGAGAACCTCGTATGCTGTAGGAAACAAACTGAACATCAACGGCACATGGGATGGTTCGGAATGCAAGAACAGCATGGATATCAACACTTTGGGAAAAAACGGAGCCATGAACTTCAGCAACCCAACCAATGAAGTGGGTGCCAAGATGAGCGGCAACGTTTATTACGGAGGCTATTCATCCTTCCGTCCGTTGACCAGTTCTGTACAGGTGAGAGACATCATCAACAGCGCTCAAGCCAGCAACGCAACAGCCAAGGACATCACCGGCGAAGACCGCAACCTTGGTGGTGCTCCTGACCTGGGTGCATACGAAGCTCTCCTGCCAAAAGCAGGAAAGATTATCTACGTGCGTTCGTACAACCAGGACTATGAAAGCAACAGCGATGCCAACAAAGACGACAAAGACGGCAACCCGGACTTCAATCTTCTGAATGAATCAAATACCGAATATGACGGAAGCAGCTGGGACAAGGCTATCATCGGTAACGCCATGTGTGATAATAATAAGGCAAGAACGGGCAATGACTTCTATGTAACAGACAATGGAAGCTTGCTCAATACAACCATCGAAAACGAGGAGTATAGTCTGGCTAACGGCAAGTATCGTTCTAAGACAGATTCATACGGTAATTTCTGGACTAACTCAGGAAATCTGGACAAGCAGTATCTCTCTGGCTGGGGATCATATAATAAAATCACCAACAACAGAGACGAACGATACATCAGCGGTCTACAATATGCTGTGGAAAGAGCAGCTGAATTGAATAAGAATATCAAAGACAAGAACGACCAGGTAGTGGTTTGGGTAGGTGCAGGCATCTATACAGACTACAAAGGATTCGTTATCAGAGACAACGTGAAGGTTTATGGTGGTTTCCCATACGAAGGCTATCCTGGAGAAGACGACCG
>JAIJUV010000543.1 GCA_022732315.1 Prevotella sp. | reverse complement strand
GAGAATGAATTGGTTTGAACACTGTCCGGCTCATCGTCATTATTTTTCTTGTCTCTGTGAAAAAGTCCCATGTTTTTAATTTAATTACTTGATTTGTTGCCTTTAATGAGCACCAATCTTGGCAATGTCCGGCTTACAGCTTCCATATTTACACTGGAGTCTATATTATTATTAACAATGCCTTGATGCCAAAACCTATATGGTGGATTCTCCGTGTGTTCCAGCACGTCCTCCTTTTTTTATTGGGGTTATACTTCGGTTAATGTTCGTTGCGGGCGGAACATTTCCGCCCGCAACGGCTTACTGCTTCCTCAAGGTAGGCAATGCTCCTTTAAGTTCGTAACGCCATTCTGAGCCTGCGTTCTGCAAGGCGGTGTTCATGGCATCAACGGCTTTCTGCCAGGTAACGTCAGTGCCGTCCACCTTCGTGGCTTCGGTGACGATGCCTTCCTTATTGTAGCCGATGCCTTGTTCCTTATTATTCTTCCAATAGCAGGCGATCGCGGTGGCATATTTATATCCAAACAAGCCGCCGATATGCACATTGCCAGTGCTGCTACCCTTACTATTTACGTTGCCCGTGGCATAGCAGGCAAGGACGCTGTTTCCTCCTTTGAATCCCACCACACCGCCGCCAGAGATATCCTTACCGGGGTATATTTCTAAGGTCACGTTGCCCGTGGCATAGCAAGCGGTCATGCTGCCCCAGCTTTCTCCTGCCACACCGCCGACATTGACAGTTCCCTTCACTGTGGCGGAGGAGCTGCATCCGGTCATGGAACCGCTCGTTTGCTTACCCACCACACCGCCGACGTACACCTCGCCGTTGACGCTGCCCGATACCGAGCAGTTTTCAATGGTGCCCCAGCTATTTCCTACCACGCCGCCGGCAAAGCCCGAACTGTGATTGTTTGTTATCTGTACGCCCTCCATCACCACGTTCTTCACCGTACCAGCACTATTGAGCCAGCCGAACAAACCCGCATATTTGTCATATGTCGTAACGGTCAGCCCCGTGATGGTATGGCCGCCGCCGTCGAAAGTGCCTTTGTATGAGTTGTCGTAGTTTGTGCCTATCGGCGTCCAGTCTTTGCCTGTGAGGTCAATGTTTTTGTCGAGGGTAATGTTAATGTCGGTCTTACCTCCGTTCACTAATTCGGCTACATTCATCAAGCCATCGGCGGAGGTCACGGTGTAGCTGCCGTCGCTCTCTATGGTATAGCCCAGGTCTTTTGCCGCAGCGAGGGAGACGGTGTAGGTATATTCACCGCC
>JAIJUV010000126.1 GCA_022732315.1 Prevotella sp. | reverse complement strand
ATCACATGATTTCTTCTCAATATCCATCACATTGACGTGATACTTCTGCAGCGTCTTGATAAGATAAGTCGGCGTACCCGAGCCAAACCAGTAAGGAGCAATCTTTCGTGCATTCAGTGCCTTTACCAGACTGAACGGATTGAAAACATCCTCTGATTTCTCACTGAAATGATAGCCGTCGTAGAATCTTGTCAGCTCTGCCAGGCATTCCTCATACGTCATGCCAAGGTCTTCGCCCAATGCCTCTATATCTGGTTTCATCTGCGTAGTAAGCTCGGTCTTGCTGATACCGCAGATTGCCGAGTACTGGTCGAACATGCTGATGTTGTCGAGGTTATTGAGCTCGCTGAAGATGCTGAGTTGCGAGAACTTGGTAATGCCGGTGATGAAGGTGAACTCCAGGTACGGGTCGAGCATCTTCAGCGGACTGTAGAAGTTCTGCATGATGCGACGGAGGGGCTGCAGGTTCTCCTTTTCATGCACCACATCCAGCAAAGGAGCATCGTATTCATCGATGATGACTACCACCTTTTCGCCAGTCTTTTCATAAGCTCGCTTTACAATACCAGCCAGTCTTTCGTTAGGATAGTTTTCACCTTCTCCCTTACCATAAAGTTCTTCGTAGGGCAAAAGTCGTAGATTCAGATAACTGTTCAGGGCATCAACATCAAAGTGTTTGGCACCGCTCAAGTCGAAATGGAGTACAGGGTGCTTCACCCATTCCTTCTCGTAATCAGCAATCGCCAATCCCTCGAAGAGTTCCTTTCTTCCCTCGAAATAGGTTTGGAGGGTAGAGGCAAAAAGCGACTTTCCGAATCGTCTTGGACGACTCAGAAAGACATACTTCATACCTTTTTCTCTGAAATCCACGATATATTTAGTCTTATCTATATAGAGATAGCCTTTCTCGCGAATTTCTTCAAAAGTCTGAATTCCTACAGGATATTTATTTACTATTTTTACCATATTCCTACATGCTTTACGTTTTGCGCGGCTAAATTACAAAGAAAATCTGAATTAACCAAAGAAAAAATCAAATAACTTAACTTTCACTTATCAAGAAATGAAAGCACCCTCTATATACCTTACTAAAGTTTAGTAGTTTGTTTTTGCCTGCAAAAGTACGACTTAATTCTCATTTGGCAAAGAGAGATAAAAAGGCGGAAATGTACGAAAACGATTACGTAGCTTTTACAACAAAATTGAAACAAAAAGTTCTTAAATAGAAATAATAAGTGTATTTTTGCACCAACAAACTTAAAAAATAAATCGAAAATAAAAATTATAATAAGTATAACAACCTAAAAGGCAAACAAATGAAAAGAAATCTACTAAGATTGGGGCTTCTCAGCCTGTTGCTTGTCTTTGCTTTTATCGCAAAGGCACAAAATGTCACTGCTGTTTGGGACTTTCAGAACAATCTTCCTGAAGGTATCAACACTGCAGCTAACTTTCAAGGTAAGGAGGGCGACCTCGCTTCTACCGTAGAAGGCATCTCTATGCACGTAAACGCTACACAAGGTAAGTTGAAGGGCAGAACATCTGATGTACAGTTTAACGCAGGAACCATCCTGCAGATTCCAGTAAAATCAGCAAATGATGTTGTAACCGTAACAAGTTACCCAAACTACCACAACCTCACCGTAGGCGGAAAGGCTGCTACTGAAGACGTAACAGAATACAACGCAACATCAGCCGAAGTAGCTAAAGGATATGTAGAAGTTGTTGCTACAGGTCAAAGCTACCTTTATCAGATTAAGGTGGTACACGTAAGCGCCATCCAGGAGAAGGCACTCTACACTACCGACTTCACCGAGTGGAAAAAGATAGATGGCAAAACAGCCAACAACACTTTGGTAGACCTCAAAACTCTCTATAGTAAAGAGGCATTTAGCATGACTCTTAATGGCGTTGAGATAAATCCAACAGGAACAAACGCTAAGTTCGCTGACCGTACCGGTTATATGAAGACCCTAAAGTACACCGGCGAATACTCAACAGCAGAACCAAGCGCAGTAACCTCTCCATTAGCAAGCATCACCAAGATTATGCTCCATCAGGCAGCTACAGGTGGCACACGTGGTATCAAGGTATCCGTAAAGGGCGACGGCGATGCTGACTGGGTAACCATCCACAACGTATCAATTGTAACCACAAGCGGTGAAGATCTGACACTCGACGTAAACCGCACCAACTGCCAGATTAAGTTCGAGGGCTTTAAATTGAGCCAGAACGCATTTGTTACCGACCTCGCTATCTACGGAAATGTAGATATGAGCAAGACTCCAATGCTGGGCACTTTCAGCCTCAACGGCACCAAATATTCAGCCGTTGACATCTTCAAGGAAGACGCATCAGGCAAGCAGCTCGCTACCCTCCTCGTTTCAAAGAAGACAAACCTCATCAGCGAGACCAATCCGCTGAAAGACCTCGTTGCTGCAAACGGAACCATCAAGAGTACAACATATACTACCACCGGAGAAGGTGCAGACCAGAAGACCGTGGTAACCAGCGTTGTAGAATCTAACGGAGATGAGGTAACTTACGAACTCACCGTAGCCTTCAAACCAGACTTCACCCTCACCTATTATAATATAGACGGCACAACAGCTATCGGAACCCAAAAGGTGGAGCAGGATGCCAACATTGCGAATTTCAAGGAAAGCATGGAAGATAAGGTAACCGTAGCCGAAGGAAAGAAATTCCGCGGTTGGGCTACCGACCTGAAGAAAGACAGCAAGAAGTTCACCACCTCTTCTGTCATTACAGCAGATACTAACCTCTATGCAGTCGTTACAGATATTGAGACCGCAAGTGAAACAGTCCGTTACGATTACGACCTCCAGAAGGAAGGTTTCGACATCAACGACCACGAGGCAATCTCTGTAGAAGGCAAAGGCAAGTGGCATGATACCACACACGGCTGGACTTTTACTGCTGGCGACAAGATAAAGATTCTGATGGGCGGCAAGGGTTACATCAAGATGAATCTCTGCCAATATTCTAAGACAGGTAAGATTATCCTTCTCGATCCTAAGGGAAATGAAGTAAGTTCTATTGATGCAAAGCCAACAAAGGACGGCAACCTCGGCATCCTCCAGAACGAATCTACCGAGAGCGGAGAATATACCCTCACTTTCGATGCAGATACTTACATCCACAGCCTCAGCATCGTAAACATGACAACTCCTGCTTACACACAGAACGGCAACTGGATGGAGGTAAAGGCTGGCGACGCACAGAGCTTCATCACAGCCCTCGAAATAGCAAACGGCAACAATGTTGAAACCAACGCTGCCCGCACATACATTTTCTTGCCTAACGGCACATACGATCTCGGAGACAAGTGTCTTACCCCAATCAGCGGTAACAACATCTCTATCATCGGCGAGAGCATGGACAACACCATCATCGTCAACAAGCCAGAGGTAGAGGGAATCGGTGTTACGGCAACATTGTTCAACACCAGCACAGGTCTCTACATGCAGAATCTCACCCTGAAGAATGCTTATCCATTCAACAATAGCACCGGTCGTGCCGTCTGTCTCCAGGACAGGGGTACACAGACCATCTGCAAGAATGTGAAGATGCTTTCTTACCAGGACACTTACTACAGCAACAACAATAATGGCCAGTACTACTTCGAAGGTTCAGATATCCACGGAATCGTAGACTTCATCTGCGGTGGTGGAGATGTATTCTTTAACAAGTGTACCTTGACATTGGAACCTGGTAAGGGTTCATACATCACAGCTCCTTACACAGACGGAACTGATTATGGTTATGTATTTGACGGATGTAAGATTGTAGGTTCAGCTACTGACAGTTTCACCTTCGGTCGCTCTTGGGGTGGAACAGCCAAGTGTGCATTCCTCAACACCATCCTCGACAAGAACGCAGCAGCCAACATTGCTTCAACCCGCTGGACAACAGATGGTATGAACGTGGTTGCCAAGAACTTCTTCGAGTACAACACTGTTGATGAGAACGGCAAGGTAATTTCTCCTGCTGAGAACATCGTGAAGTTTACAAAGGATAAGGAAGTTAGCGAGTACAACACTATCATCACTGCTGAGAAGGCAGCAGAGTTCAACCTCAACAAGGTATTTACCAACTGGAAGCCAGCCGACCTCGCTTCTCAGACCACAGCCACAGCGGCTACATTGGGCAACGACAAGCTTTCATGGACAGGTGATGCCCAGATGTATCTCGTAGCAAAAGACGGCAAGTTCTTCGCCCTGACCACAGAGAAGTCAGTAAACCTCAACGGCGAGAAGGGAACATTCACCGTACGTGCAGCCAACCAGATGGGAGGTTTCGGTGCAACAACCAATTCAGTAAGCACCGGCATCCGCAACATCACCTCAGCTACAGCAGCAGTCATCAAGACCGCCATCTATGCAGCCGACGGCACCCAGCTCTCAAATCTTCAGAAGGGTATCAACATCATTGTGAAAACCCTGGCAGATGGCAGCAAGAAGACAAGCAAGGTCATCGTAAAGTAAAGAAGCAGAGACCATAAGTAATTAGATTGACAGATAACATTCGGAGTGCAATATCCCCATCCTCTTTCAGAAGGGTGCCGGATATTGCACTTTTTTTGTTCCCTCAACTCCCGAAACAGCAAAAACGGGAACTGAGAAAACAGACCGTCGAAATGTAAGAAACATAGTATTTACGCAAAAATCTGTAAACGTTTACGTAATTTTTTACCCCCAATATACCTATATTCTCATATTTTTTATATACTTTTGCAACAAGAAAACCACGACTTAGCTATTGCTACGCATCTAGGTTGCCCCATCGGAGCCTTCGGGTTCCAAGAGGAACATCCCTTCAGCAAGCATCTGCTCAGAACTGGAATTCTACTTAAAAACATTAAGAAAAAACATTAGAATATTAGTAATTTAGAATAAGTTTTATCTAAACCTAAAGTGTATGTCTGGTAATTATAGAAAAAAGAAAATTGCTTTGGCAGGCGCACTGATGTTCGTAGTAACAAGTGTATCTGCACAAACAGTAAAAGGCGTTGTTACTGACAATACGGGCGAGCCAATCATCGGCGCATCTGTCATGGAGGTAGGTGTAGCTGGCAATGGTGGCGTGACCGACATTGACGGTAACTTCACAGTAAACTTAAAAGGCAAAAGCAAGAAACTGAAAATTTCATACATTGGTATGAAAGCTAAGGAAGTAAGCGTTGCAGGTAAAGAAACTATCGATGTAAAGCTTGAGGATGACAACACCACCCTCAATGATGTCGTAGTAATCGGTTATGGTACGATGAAGAAGAAGGACCTTACTGGTTCAGTGGCTTCAGTATCAGCAAAGGATATTGCCAATGTGCCAGTATCAAGTGCAGCACAGGCTATCCAGGGTAAAATGGCCGGTGTCTCAGTCATGCAGACAGAAGGTTCACCAGATGCTGATGTAAAAATCCGTGTACGTGGTGGTGGTTCTCTTTCACAGGACAACTCTCCACTCTACATCGTTGATGGTTTTCCAGTAAATTCTATCAGCGATATCGCTCCTAGCGACATCGAGACTATCGACGTATTGAAGGATGCCTCTTCTACTGCCATCTATGGTGCCCGTGGTGCCAATGGTGTTATCATCGTTACTACCAAGAGTGGTAAGGAAGGTAAGGTTCAGGTTAACTTTGGTGCATCTGTAGGTGTAAGAAAAGTTATCAAGGAAGTTGCTGTTCTTAACCCATACGAGTATGCTAAATATCAGTATGAGTTGGGTGAGACTTCAGCTTATGGAAGTTATGACGATCTCGACATCTGGAAATCTGTAAAGGGCAACGATTATCAGGACAACCTCTTTGGACGTACTGGCTTGCAGCAGATTTACAATGTAGGTATCAGCGGAGGTTCTAAGGATACCAAATTCAACGTCAGCTATGCCCGCACCAACGACAAGAGCATCATGATGGGTTCTGATTATAGCAAGGACAATATCAATGCTAAGTTGAATTCTAAACTCAACAAATGGTTTACCCTTGACTTCAATGCCCGTTTGAGTTATCAGAAGGTGAACGGTCTCGGTTCTGGTGCAGACACCAACGAGAGCAACGCTGCTAATTCTATCGTTGCACGTACTGTCATTTTCCGCCCAATCGATCCAATCACAGCAGGTATTGAAGATGATGACGAATCAAGTTCTAGCTATGAGGCTAGTCCTTATGAGCGTATGCTTGATACTTACAAGCAGCAGCGCACATTCCGTCAGAACTATAACCTCGGTTTGAACTGGAAGCCTTGGAAACATGTTACCTTCCGCTCTGAGTTTGGGTATGGCTGGACCTTCGCCAAGACCGAACAGGCATGGGGTACAAAGGCAAGCCGTAACTCTAAGTTCGGTTATGCAGGTATGCCTCAGACAGAGATTGACCGCAAGGACAACAAGAACTGGCGTAATGCCAACACCTTCACTTACGAAAACAAGGGTATCTTCTTCAAGAAAGATAAGGTGAACTTCCTCTTGGGTCAGGAGTGGTCTAGCTCACAGGATGAGACATATACATCTACAACTGTAGCATTCCCTACCTCATTCGGTCTTAAGGAAGCACTTGCTAACCAAAACTCTGGTACAGCATTGGCAAACTCAAACAATATCGCAAGAAAAGACAACATGTTCTCTTTCTTCGGTCGTTTAAACTATACCATCAACGAAAAGTATCTCTTTACTGCTACACTTCGTGCTGATGCATCATCTAAGTTTGCTAAGGGCAACCGTTGGGGTTACTTCCCATCAGCAGCTTTTGCTTGGCGAATGAGCGATGAGAAGTTCATGAAGGATACTCAAGACTGGTTGTCAAACCTGAAGCTCCGTCTCTCATATGGTACAGCTGGTAACAACCGTATCAGCTCTGGTCTTATCGACCCAACCTATGCATTGGGAACAGCAACAGACAAGACTCCATTCTTCGGAGGTTTGTCTTCTACCATTCTCGATATGAGCAAGCTTTACAACCCTGATTTGAAATGGGAGACAACCATTACCCGTGACTTCGGTATCGACTATGGTTTCTTTAACGGCAAGATTAATGGTACAATCGATTTGTACTGGAACACTACCAAGGACTTGCTGATGCAGGTACCTATCACATCCGTTTCAGGTTACAACTACCAGTATCAGAACTTTGGTCAGACTTCAAACAAGGGTTTTGAGTTCGC
>JAIJUV010000542.1 GCA_022732315.1 Prevotella sp. | reverse complement strand
GGTACGAACTCGTGGAGAGGTGGGTCGAGCAAGCGGATGTTCACGTGGCAGCCATCCATAGCCTTCAAGATTCCGTAGAAGTCAGCCTTCTGATATGGGAGGAGCTTGGCAAGTGCCTTCTCACGACCCTCAACAGAGTCAGCCAGAATCATCTCACGCATGGCAACGATCTTCTGATCATCGAAGAACATGTGCTCTGTACGTGTCAAACCGATACCCTTGGCACCGAATGCACGAGCTACTTCAGCATCGTGTGGAGTATCTGCATTGGTACGGATCTCCATCTTAGTATACTTGTCGCAGAGGTCCATCAGCTCCTTGAAGTCGCCAGAAAGCTCTGCAGCCTTTGTCTCAATCTGTCCAGCGTAAACCTGACCTGTAGTACCGTTCAGAGAGATGTAATCACCCTCCTTGTAAACTACGCCTTCAATCTCAACAGTCTTAGTCTTGTAGTCAACGTTGATAGAGCCAGCACCCGACACGCAGCACTTACCCATACCACGAGCCACAACGGCAGCGTGAGAAGTCATACCACCACGAGCAGTAAGGATACCCTCAGCAGCAGACATACCTGCGAGGTCTTCAGGAGAAGTCTCGATACGAACCATGATTACCTTCTTGCCATCCTCGTGCCACTCCTGAGCATCGTCAGCGTGGAATACGATCTGACCGCAAGCAGCACCTGGAGAAGCAGGGAGACCCTGAGTGATGACCTTAGCCTTAGAGAGAGCCAGCTTATCGAATACTGGGTGCAAAAGCTCATCGAGCTTCTGAGGCTCACAGCGGAGGATAGCAGTCTTCTCGTCGATCATACCTTCGTGGAGGAGGTCCATAGCAATCTTCACCATAGCGGTACCTGTACGCTTACCATTACGTGTCTGGAGGAACCAGAGCTTACCTTCCTGTACGGTGAACTCCATATCCTGCATATCGTGATAGTGGTGCTCCAGCTTATCCTGGAGAGCGTCGAGCTCCTTGTAAAGTTCAGGCATAGCCTCTTCCATAGAAGGATACTTAGCTACGCGCTCCTCCTCAGAAATACCGGCACGCTCCGCCCAACGCTGAGAACCAATCTTTGTAATCTGCTGTGGTGTACGGATTCCAGCTACAACGTCCTCACCCTGTGCATTGATCAGGTACTCACCATTGAAAAGGTTTTCACCATTACCAGCATCACGAGAGAAGCAAACACCTGTAGCAGAAGTCTCGCCCATGTTACCGAATACCATCGCCATCACAGAAACGGCAGTACCCCACTCATCAGGAATACCTTCCATCTT
>JAIJUV010000541.1 GCA_022732315.1 Prevotella sp. | reverse complement strand
GTCCATACAAACTCACCGATTACCCAACTGTAGTCATCCTGCATCTTCCAGTCATCATCCGGAAGATTGCTCCATGAACAGTATTCCGTATCATAGCTTGAGCACTGACCGTCAGGATAGGTAGCCTTATCGCTTACGACAACCGGGAACTTATATACGCCACGGGAACTGACCGTAGAGGCGGTCTCTGAACCGAGGAGGAAGCCCTGAGGCAACTGCTCAATATTCTTATAATATTTATGTACACGATAGTTGAAGCCCGGCACATCCATGGTCTGTGCAAAACCGCTCTTCAGGGCATCTTCTGCCCTATCCATACCCTGGGTTACAGGACGGGAAGGGTCGTACTGATGACAGAGGTCCTGCAGATGCTTGGCTATCTGCACGCCCTCCTGGCTCCACTGCTCAGGAATCTCGTTACCGATGCTCCACATCACGATGCTAGGATGGTTGCGGTGATGCTTTACCAGATTGGTGATATCCTTATCGCTCCACTCCTTGAAGAACTTGGCATAGCCGTTCTTGCATTTAGGATAAATCCACATATCGAAACTCTCTGCCATCACCATCATTCCGAGGGAATCGCAGATTTCCATCTGCAGGGTAGAAGGCATGTTGTGGGCTGTACGGATGGCATCGCAACCCATCTGCTTCATCATCTTGATCTGACGGATGAGGGCAGCCTTGTTCTCTGCTGCGCCCAGAGGACCGAGGTCGTGGTGCAAGCAGACGCCCTTCAGTTTGCGGGTAACGCCATTGAGTTGGAAACCATTGTCCTTGGATACCGAGATAGTGCGGATACCGGTCTTCAGGGTCTGGACATCAGCCACCTTCTTTCCTTCATATCGGGTAAGCTTTACCTGATAGAGATAAGGAGATTCCGGCGACCAGAGCTGTGGATTCACCACCTTCAGGGTAGTCTTGACGGCAGGAGTTGCACCCGATACGGTCTGCTCGGCAACCTTCTTGCCAGCCTCATCCAACAGGGCGATGACGGTCTTGCCCGACTTACCAATCTTTCCTTCCAGCAGGGCGTTTACCTCAACTTCAGCTTCCTGCTTATCAGCCTTCAGCGTGCGCACGAAGGTATCCCAGGTAGAGAAGTTTTCATTGCCATAGAGTTCTACGGAAACCGGACGGTAAAGACCGCCTCCCGGATACCAACGGCTGCTCTCCTCTACATTGTTAAGATGTACCTCGATGAGATTCTTCTTGCCAAACTGGATGAATGGTGTGATGTCGATGCGGAAGGCATTGTAGCCGTAAGCCCACTTGCCTGCCTCCTTGCC
>JAIJUV010000125.1 GCA_022732315.1 Prevotella sp. | reverse complement strand
GATTCGGAAAAGAGCTTATTAACTCATCTGAGGTAGCAGCCCAAATAGGCATTTGCTACCTAAATGACATTTATGGCAAAGATGTCATAAAGGAGGAAACTCCTTTCAACATTATAGAGTTTCAACATAGCTGGCTGATGGAGGGAAGCTTACCACCAAACAGTTACGGTGGTGTCGCCTCTATTTATATAGCTAAAAAAGATGGAATGGTTATACACTATATGCATGAGAAGTGAGAAATATTAACTCACTGGGTATATCATAAGTGCTTGCAGGGGTCACCCCATTTGCAAAACTTATGATATACCCTCTTATTTTTCTAATGAATCCGTTGTTTAACCAATTCTATTAACTCTTCTGCATTATTACAACTAGCAACATAGCATTTTCCATCTTCCGTTTTAACATAAAATGCATTTGAACCATTGTTAACGTATGCCTTATACTGCCCACAATCATTCCCTCTGAATGTTCCAATGTATCCGAATAATCCACCTACAGCAAACAACCTAATATCTTTTGCAATAGGCGTTTTTCTTCCAATTGCAATAATATGCTTTGCAGGAATATCTATAGCTCCACAAAACTTATGAAGAATAAGTACACCATCCCTAAATTCAACATTGCGAATTTGGTGACAAAAACTATGGATGATAGTTGAACAAACGATTAGAAATGCACAACAAATGATATAAAATTTCGCCGAAAATTTTGGTATATACGATAATTGATATATCATATAAACCAATGCTGAAATCAGAATAACCATAAATAAAATGGTTGAGATTAACAGTTGCTTTGAATATGAAGAATGATAAATCATAAAAGATAAAATTAAATTAGTATATTTCCTTTTAAAAACTCAGAGATGTCTTCTTTAAGCAAAGTACATTCTCCTTCTGTGAAGATACACGATTCTACAGAAGGAAAAATCTTCTACAACTTGTCCTATTATAGCTAGAATATTTTTTAACTTAAGTCGCTTATTATTTTTGGGACTACAGTTAAAGCAACAATTACGACAAGCAGCAGTGCATTTGTTCGTCGTGACAAATGCTAATGATTTTGGTTTTATATTCGGCACATACTGCATAGTTGTTACATTTTTATTTTATTTTTATTCAATTTATTATTTATGTTGCAAATATAGTAAAAATACAAATACAAAACAAATTATCGTTGTATTTTTTATTTTCTTTAACAAAATCAAATAAAGGAATTATTACCTCCTTCTTCTACGCTACTGCCAAAATAGACAAAAAGAAATGAGGGTGTGTCATGTACTTATGCCCCACCCTCATTTCCTTTTTTATTCCTCCGTATAAAGCACCTGGATCATGGTCTGACCCACTGCCTTCAACACATTCTTATCCAAATGAGCCATGTCATCGATTACCGTATGCCAGGTAGGACCGAAACTGCTCTGCTGGCAATCTGGGTAATACGCTATCACATCGATGGTTGGAATCTTCGCCTTCTGATTCACAGGGATGTGATCGTCGGTAATCATACCGCCATCACTCTTAGGGAAATAACTGCCGTAACCAGCCTGGCGGGCTGCAGCCCAAACCTTCTTCACTATGCCACCGGCATACTGCATCGACATGCCCTCGCGGTAGAACTTGGCACCCTGACCGCCTACCATATCGAGAAGAATGCCGTAACGAGGATTGTAACTATCCGGCTTGTTCTCACTCCAATACTGCGCACCCAATGCCCAAGAGTCGCCATCATCCTGCACATCAGCCCACTGAGGCGTACCCCAGTCTTCCGTATCGAAACATACGAAATCTACTCCGATATTCGGATTCAACTTCTTGTCTGCCTGCAACTGGCGGGCCAGCTCAAGCATCACGGCCACACCGCTGGCACCATCGTTGGCAGCCAGCACAGGCTTGCGCCAATTGGTACTGTCGGGGTCGTTATCAGCCCAAGGACGACTGTCCCAATGGGCACAGAGCAGGATGCGGGTCTGCGCCTTCGGGTTATAGTGGGCGATGATATTGGTATTCTTCAATATCGTGCCATCATAGCCCTTCAGGTCGGCCTTCTGGGTCTCCACCTCGCAGCCAAGCTGCTTGAATTTGCTCACAATCCATTCGCCACACTTATCGTGCGCCTCGCTGTTCATCACACGAGGACCGAAATCGCATTGCACCTGGCAATAAGCCAGCGCCGAATCGGCATTGAAGGCAGGACCTACGGGATTCAGCTTCTCGGCTTCCTCTACCTCCTGAACATCTGGCGAACTCGAACTGTTCGCATTCTTATAGCTGATGGTACCAGCCACCACTCCGGCAGCCACCACCAAGCCCAAAATTATCTTCATTTTCTTCGTCATCGTATTTACTTTGAACTTTCAGATTTGAACTTTGAACTTCATGATTACTTAATAACTATCGAATTCTTCGTTCTTCACTCTTCATTCTTCACTTTCCAAAGTTCTGTACCTGCGTCATCACTCTGAGCCAGTTGCCTCCCCAAATCTTGGCGATGTCCTGCTCGCTGTACTTGCGGCGCAGCAGCTGGAGGGTGAAGTTGATGAGTTCAGAAGAATCGGCAAGTCCGCGGATGCCTCCATCTCCATCGAAATCGGTACCGAGACCTACGTGGTCGATGCCCATCACGTCGATGGCATGCTCCAGGTGGGCGATGGCATCCATGATGTCTGCTCCTCCCTCCTTGCGCAGGAATCCGTGGTAGAGCGTGGTATGCGCCACACCGCCACGAGCCGCCAGGGCACGCATCTGGTCGTCGGTCAGATTGCGGGGAACATCGCAGAGCGCACGGCTACTGCTATGGCTGCACACGATAGGGGTCTGACTGATTTCGAGCGCATCGTAGAAACTCTTCTCTCCGGCATGACTCAAATCTACCATAATGCCATGGCGGTTCATCTCCTGAATCACCTTGGCTCCGAAACTGCTCACGCCATTGTGGGTGTTGCAGCCACGGGCACTGTCGCAGATGTCGTTGTCGCCATTGTGACAGAGGGTGATATAGACGATGCCGCGCTGGGCAAAATGCTTCACGTTGCTCAGGTCATGCTCCAGGGCTAGACCGTTTTCTATGCCCAGCATGATGCTCTTTCTGCCCTTTCGCTTATCGCTGTAGAGATCGGTAGGCGTGCGGGCGATGCTGAGATACTGGCTGTTCTTGCTCACTATCTCCTCTATCTTGTCGAAGATGAGGTCGGCATACTGCGCCGGTCCTTGCACATCGAAAGCCACCTTGCTGCTGAAGCTCTCGCCTATCTTAGGCTGCGGCAGATAGGCCACCATGGTGGTGGCATCCTGATGACCGTCGGTCATCTTATGCAAATCCACAAGGATGCGGGAATCACGATGGTCGAACTTGACGCCCTGCGGGAAGAACATCGGCGTATCGCAATGGGTATCGAGGGTAAGGATGCGCTTATGCAACTGCTTGGCTGCATAGAAATTGTTTGCCTGGTTTACAAGCCACAGGAAAAGCTTTCCACCTTCCTCGCCGAGCCATTCCGGATGCCACTGTACACCGAGAATCTGCTTATACTCGCTGCTCTCTATCGCCTCGATGATGCCATCGGTAGATTTGGCGATGATGCGCATGTGCTTGCCCGGCTCGCTCACCGCCTGATGGTGGAACGAGTTGACGAAAATCTTCTCCGCCCCATATATATTATATAAGGTGGAATCTTTCTTGATTTCAACACTGTGGGTAGGTTCCGAACGGTCGGCATCCTGACTGTGCTTCACCTGCTGCTTGATGTCCTGATACACCTTTCCGCCCAGGGCAATGGCCAGAGTCTGGATGCCGCGGCAAATGCCGAGCATCGGAATCTGACGGTTGAACGCCAGACGGGTGAGCATCAGTTCTGCCGCATCACGCTCCTGGTTGATGTTGTGAAGACGAGGCGAAGGCTCTTCGCCCATCCACAGCGGGTTATGGTCGCCGCCACCGGTGAGGATGAGACCATCCAGATGCTCCAGGGTATTGACGATGACTGAGCTGTCGGCAACAGGGGGAATGATGACAGGCGTTCCGCCCGCCGCAATCACCTGCTTGTAATAACGGTCGCGAAGCGTAGCATCAATGCCTTCATAGTTGGCAGAGATGCCAATCAGGGGCTGACGCTTCGCTTCGGGAAAAGAAGAGTACGCACCCTTGAGATGCGACTCCAAGTCAAATGTTTCCATTTGTTTATTTCTAAATACAAAAAAATTACTCTTCCTCCAAAAGAACAGGCACCTCGCGCTTGATACTCTGCTCAAGCGAGATGAGAGTTTCGGTAGAAACTACGCCTGGGATAGCCTGGAGCTTGTTGTTGAGCAGGTCCATGAGCTGCTCGTTGTCGCGGGCATACAGTTTGAGAAGCATGGTGTAAGAACCGGTTGTGAAGTGACACTCCACAATCTCAGGAATATTCTGCAGTCTTTCTACCACCTTCTTATACATATTACCACGTTCCAGGTTAAGTCCCACGTATGTGCAGGTAGAATAACCCAGGCTCTTAGGGTTTACATCGAAACCGCTACCTGTGATGAAACCATCCTCCATCAAGTGCTGTACACGCTGATGGATGGCTGCACGAGAAACTCCGCATTCAGCGGCTACGTCCTTAAAAGGAATACGGGCATTCTTTGAAAGGATGCCGAGAATCTTTCTGTCAAGATTGTCTATTTTTTCCATTTCTTTTTCTATTATTATGTTTGCTATTTTAAGGTATTTCTATACCAGATAGCAAAATTAATAAAAACTATCGAAACAGACAACAAAATGCACGAATATTTTGCAATATCCGTGCATTTTGTTGTTTTTTATACTGATTTTAACCAAAAAATCAGTTTTTCTCTTCTAAAAGACCATTACTTTCTCTTCTTAGAACCAGCTTTCTTGGCAGCAGACTTAGCTGATGCTTTTGCCACCTTCTTCTCTGCTCCTACGGCTACATCTTCCTTCAACTCGCCAGCAGGCTCAGCCTTAACCTCAGGCTTAACGATGCTGACAAGCTCCAGGTCGAAGACCAAAGTAGAGTATGGAGGAATCTGACCAGCCTGGCGCTCGCCATAAGCCAACTTGTAAGGGATGTAGAGCTGCCACTTGCTGCCTACAGGCATGGTAGTGAGCGCCTCGGTCCAACCCTTGATCAGATTGCCGGCACGGAACTTATCGGTCTTGGCACCGCCATGCTTGGATGTTGCATCGAATACGGTACCATCAATGAGACGGCCCTCGTAGATAACCTCCACCTCATCGGTAGCCTTAGGCACCTCGCCCTGGCCAGCCTTGATCACCTTATACTGCAATCCGCTAGGCAACACCTTTACACCAGGCTTCTTGGCATTCTCGGCAAGGAACTTCTCGCCAGCGCCCGCCAAGATCTGAGTCTTGAACTCGCCTGCCTTCTTCTCTGTGAAGAGGGTAGTATCGTTGGCAAGAGCAGCCACGAAACCACGGCTGAACATGGCTGCATCGATAGAATCCTTGGCACTCTTCAATTCCTCACGGGTTCCAGGCAGGATGCGCTGGTTCACCATCTGCGCAATCTGCATACCCACGATGTAGGCAGTGCCCTGAGGAGTATTAGCCTTGGCGATAGCCTCCTCGTAACCGCGGATGAAATCTGCCATGTAAGCAGTATCTACCTGATAACTCTGCTGGATGAATGGAATCAAGCCACGTGTGGCATGAACACCAGCTGCATAACTCAACGAATCGCTCTCTGTGGCAAGAACCACAGGAGTTACCTTCTTTACATTCTTTTTCTTCTTTGCTGCACTAACAGTAAACAAAGAAGCACTCGCCACGAGGACGAGTGCTGTCATTAAATATTTCTTCATTTCTTATAAGTCCTCTACTCAAAATGAGTTCCCACAAAAATTACTTGCCACCTACAGAAATCAACTCAATCTTGAAGATCAATACTGAGAATGGCTTGATCTGACCCTGCTCGCGCTCACCGTAAGCCAACTGCTGAGGGATGTAAACCTCCCAAACAGAACCTGCTGGCATGTGAACCAAAGCCTCGGTCCAACCCTTGATAACCTGGTTAGCACGGAGATCTACAGCCTGACCACGCTTGAAAGATGAATCGAATACCTTACCGTCGATAGTCTTACCCTCGTAGTTAACCTTTACCATAGATGTATCCTTTGGCATAGGGCCGTTACCCTCCTTGATTACCTTATACTGAACACCTGAAGGAAGAGTTACCACTCCTGGCTTCTTCTTGTTGGCAGCGAGGAACTTCTCACCAGCCGCCTTGTTAGGACCATATTCCTTCTCCATGTTCTTAGCCTTGATGGCCATCATCTTAGCCTGAGCCACCTTAGCAGCCTGCTCTACGGTCATCAAGCCCTTCTTGCCAGTAGTTCCGGTGATGAAACCTGCCATGAAGTTCTTCAAAGAGATAGTCTTGGTTGAGTCGTCGCCGAACACCTCGTGGTTGATACCCTTAACCATCTGGTTAGAAATCTGCTGACCAATCTGGATACCTGCGTAGTAAGCAGCCTTCTTCTTGTCGTCACCAGCGTTGGCACCGTCGTTAAGACCCTTGATAAAATCATCCATGTAAGCGGTATCCACGCCCATGCGCTCTACCATAAACTCCTTCAGACCCTGAGTCTGAGACATACCCATAGCATAGCTCATTGTATCAACATCGTTCTTGAGGTCTGCCTTTGGAGTAGAATTGCCACATGCTACGAATGTAGCGGCAACACAAGCCACGAGGGCTCCGAAAAATAACTTTTTCATCTTTTCTGTTATGTTTATATTCTTTGTTCTCTTATATATGCGTCTATATTATATACGTCTCATCCGTGAGAATTACTTCACGGCAACGAGCTCTACATCGAAAATCAATGCTGAGAATGGAGGGATAGATGCACCTGCACCACGCTCGCCGTAACCCAACTGATAAGGGATGAAGAAACGATACTTCGCACCCTCGGTCATCAACTGTAGACCCTCTGTCCAACCAGCGATTACCTGGTTCAATGGGAAGGTAGCTGTCTGACCACGGTCGTATGAGCTATCAAACTTAGTACCGTCGATGAGTGTACCCTCGTAGTGGCACTCCACCTGGTCGGTAGCCTTAGGAGCCTTACCGTTACCCTCGCGCAAAATCTGATACTGCAAACCGCTCTTAGTAGTGATGACACCATCCTTCTTGCCGTTCTCGGCAAGGAACTTCTCACCAGCCTCCTTGGCAACCTTACCCTTCTCGGCAGCGGCAGCCTGAGCCTTAGCCTCCTGCTCTGC
>JAIJUV010000540.1 GCA_022732315.1 Prevotella sp. | reverse complement strand
CGATACGCCATACGGCACCCGATTTTCCCTCATACTGGTTAATCATCGGCTGGTTGCTCAAAAGGATATTCTCCAGTTTCAGCAGCGGTTTCCATTTGGCTGCATCCAGGTCTTCTGCTCCCGGCTCTGTACCTTCCGGAGTCCATGAGAATCGGAAATAGCGGGCGGTGGTAGTCGGCAAACTGAAGGTATAATCACACATCGTGTTCTGCCAACCCTGACGGGGAGGCACCAGTTGCTTGATGTCTCTGAAGTTGATGCCGTCATCAGAAGCCTGCACCAGAAGGCGCTGCGACTGGATGTTGTTGCCGTTAGGCACCACCCGCATGCTGCGCACCGTGACGGGTTTATGAAACGAATAGGTGATAGAGGCAGGTTTCGCTGCCAGATAATAGCCCTTGGCGGTAGAAACAGCCTCGGTATATTCTATCTTCTCCGGTTTGAAGAGTTGGGGTTTCTCCTTGCATCGGATGGCAAAGGCAGCAATATCCTGATAATATCCACCCTCGCTTCCGGCAGGCTGCAACTTCCCGTCCTTATAACTTTCGGGTTGCCACATCTGCATACCTTCTATCTTCTTACCGCCACCCACAATGGTATCGGTCCATACCACCTTCTGCATCGATTCGGCAGGAAGGATAGACGGATTGCCTGCCAGGGCGAAACCGTCGCAGATATGAATGCCCATGTCAAGGCCCAGGGAGTCGGCTTGCTGGAAAGAGTAATCCACCATCTCCCAGAACTTAGGTGACAACTGTGCCGCCTCGCCCTGATACTCCGGACGTTCGCTGACACCACGGATTGGCATCAGATAGGTACCGCCCAAACCAACATTCTTCATACCGACCAGATCGGCATGAATACCTGCCTTGGAAACGGCGCCATACATCCAGTACCAGAAGGTCCAGGGCTTAGCCTCGTCATTATGAGCCATTGTCGACGCTACCAGAAGTGCCGACAATGCCATCACCGTATATCGTTTTTTCTTATTCATAACAGTTCATAACAGTTTAAAGTTAACAGCTCAAAGTTCAAAGTTCAAAGCTCAAAGTAAACACAGCCTTGCCCTTGCCGTTCAGCCATTTTGGCTGGGCTGAAGGTCCGTTGAGGTCGGTGGTATTCACCTTGTTTCTTACTGAAGGTATCACCTTGAAGACTGCCAGACCGGTTTGTGGCAAGGTATAGAGCAGACCATCACGACCATCACGAGGGGTATAAACGCCCATGTGCTCATCGGCAGCCAGACCAGAGAAGCCGATCTTTCCTTCATCGGTCTTGAACTGCATCCACTTCACG
>JAIJUV010000124.1 GCA_022732315.1 Prevotella sp. | reverse complement strand
GAAAACAATATGAAAATTTTAAAACGATAGCGCGAGAAGTTTAAAAAAAATAAATATATATTGGGGGCTTTTGCCTTACTCTTGGGAATGGCCTCATGTACTGATTATACTGAGCACGACCCTTATACAGTAACTTATCCTATCCCAGACGGCAAATCATTGTATCGTCCAAGAGAATTCTCTGGTCAAGATTGGCGTAATGAAACTTTCCTGTATTGTTATGACCGTGCCGCTTATACTGATAATCTCGCCATTTTTTGGGAGAGCGGATTTGGCAAGGACTTAGCATCTCCACCTTCTTTGGAAGGTACAGATATGAGTGTAGACTTGGAAAATCTCAAAACTCAGTTGGAGAAATTTTATAAGTTCTATCGTGATGACCTTGGCTTCCATACTGAAGGTTCTAAGGCTGACAAGTATCGAATGATGGTGATGCTGCAGTATTCTTTGGATGGTACTGCGTATGGTGGTACTTATGATAATACAATAGGAGCTTTTTGGGCAGCTCCTAACCGACTGAAAGATCCAAAACTCAATACTGTTGCCCATGAGTTGGGGCATAGCTTCCAGTTGCAATTGCAGGCTGATGGAGCACATGGTTTCGATAGTACGTTTGGTGGTATCTATGAGATGACCTCACAATGGATGCTTTGGCAGATTAATCCAAACTGGATAGATGATGAAACTTACCATTGGGATGCTTTCAAGGGATTGACTCACAAAGCTTTCTTGCATGGCGATAATATCTATCATTCTCCATATGTATTAGAGTATTGGAGTCAAAAGCATGGTAAAGATATTATGGCGAAACTTTGGAAGGCTGCTCAAGAGTACCAGGATCCAGTTGTTGTATACCAGAATGTGACAGGAACATCTCAGCAGCAGTTCCTTGATGAGATGTATGATTGTTATGCTCGTTTGGTAAACTTTGATTTCGACCGTGTGCGTGATGTAACCCGCAAGTATGCCAACTCTTTGCCTAGTGCTAAGGAGTATATGAATGAGATTGGTGATGGTTGGTTACAGGTAGATCCAAGCCACTGTCCTGAAAATTATGGCTTTAATGCTTTGAAATTAGAAGTTCCAGCCGCAGGTTCTACTGTATCTGTAAGTTTCAACAACATCATGGGTGATCCTAATTACACTTGTGATTGGTGGTGGTGTGGTAGTTACCGTTTTGGATTTGTCGGCGTAACAGAGTCGGGTAAGTCTGTCTATGGTGAAATAGGAACTGCAGACTTTGATAACCGTAATGCTTCTGTTTCATTTGAGTTGCCTAAAAATGAGCAATTGGCTCATTTGTGGCTTGTAGTTACGGCTGGTCCAAAGGATGGACACTGGAGTTTGGCTCAGTTGCCATTGGCACAATGGCCTTATCAAGTGAAGTTTAATGGTACAAAGTTGATTTAGGTATAACTTTATTAATTTTTATTATTTTGAAGTTTCAGTATTTATTGGCTGCGTCATTAGCGATTGCTATGGCGCAGCCGGCAAATGGCCAGATGTTCTTTGGTAAGCCAAAGGAAGTTTCTGATTCTGCTTATCTGGCTCAGGCCCAAACTCCTCCTATGGGATGGAACTCATGGAATAAGTTTGGCTGTAATGTCAGCGAGAAGCTGATTATGGATATGGCGGATAAAATGGTGGAGACTGGTATGAAGGATGCGGGATACCAGTATGTTGTTATTGATGACTGCTGGCAGGTAGAACGCGACTCGCTTGGCTTCATCCAGGCAGATCCTGACCGCTTTCCTCACGGAATGAAATACCTGGCTGATTATATTCATAGCAAGGGTTTGAAGTTCGGACTTTATTCCTGTGCCGGAAGCTACACCTGTCAAGGTCGCCCTGGTAGCCGTGGTCATCAGTTTCAGGATGCTTTGATGTATGCCAAATGGGGTGTAGATTACTTGAAGTATGACTGGTGCTCTGATGAGGGACAGAATGCGCAAGCTGCTTATGCTACTATGAGCGATGCAATCAAGGAGTCGGGAAGACCTATGATTCTCAGTATTTGCGAATGGGGCGAGCATGAACCTTGGAAATGGGGTAAGGGTATCGGACATCTGTGGCGCGTTACTGCCGATATCAGAGATTGCTACCAATGCCTCTTTGACTGGGGTGGCGTAGGAGTGCTCAACGTCATCGACAAGATGGCTGACCTTTATCCGTATGCCGGACCGGGGCATTGGAATGATGCCGAGATGCTGGAAGTGGGTAATGGCGGTATGACCAAGGATGAGTATATCACTCATTTTTCTATGTGGTGTATGCTGGCAGCTCCGCTGATGGCGGGCAACGATTTGACCAAGATGGATAAGGATACCCATGAGATTCTGACTAACAAGGAAGTGATAGCCGTAGACCAGGACCCTATGGGCGAGCAGGGACGCCGATTCATGGATATGGGAGAGAAGGAAATCTGGGCAAAGCCTCTGAGCAACGGCGAACTGGCAGTCTGCTTCCTGAACCGTACCGATTTCCCTTGGAAACTGGACTACAATTGGAGAGCCCAAACTATCTATTTCGCCAACGAGGTGAACATTCATGCCAATGAATATGTAATCAGAGACCTTTGGAAACATAAAGATATTGGTACTACTGCACAGAATACCAAGGCAACCATTCCTGCTCATGGTGTATTGATGGTGAGACTTTCTAAGAAAGCGAAATAAAAAAGAAAGCCATCCGATTGTATCCAAGCTATCGGATGGCTTTATAGTATTATTATTGTCTAAACAAGTCCCTCTATATCTTCAATAGAAAGGCCTGTACCTTTGGCAACTTGCTCTTGTGTGAGTCCCATGCCGAGAAGACGCTTTGCGGTAGCCAACTTTTCTTTGGCAATACCTTCTTCTCTGCCTTCTTTCCTGCCTTCTTCTCTACCTTCTTCTCTGCCTTCTTCCTTCGCAGTATCGATCGAATTTTTTATATCTCGGTAAGCCTTGAGGCTGTCTTCATATTCTCGTAGCTCTTGTTTGAAACCAAAGTCGGTAAGTAAGCTGATATATCGTTCTTCTGATAATCTCATAATCTGTTCTTTTTATAGAATTCTTTTGGCAAAGATACGACTTTTTATAATATCTCCCAAGTTTTTTGGCCTAAATCTATCATTTTGATGTAATTTTTGACAAATCTCTAAGATGTTCTTTGAGAAGATACGATATTTGTATCATTTTAGACGATATTGCGAGCGTTTTTGCAAGATTATCAGTACTTTTGTGGCGAAATAATAAATAACGCAAAAATCATAACCGAAATGAAACGAATATTCTTATCGCTGATACTTACAGCAGCTACCTTGCCTTGGGCTACTGCAGTCCTGGCACAGCAGAACCCATCTGAGGCTCCTGCCACCAGACCCGTAAATCCCGTATCTGCACCACAGAAACTCATTTTCGTACCGGATTCCCTGAAACCCTATGATTTCAATAAGGATGATGAGAGATGGTGCTGGCGACATAGTGCACAGACCCAGAATATCGTGTATTTCTGGGAAAAGCCATTCGGAGACAATCCGCAGAATCCTCCTTCGCTTGAAGGTAAGCCGATGAAATTCGACTTGGGTAATCTGCAGACTCAGGTTGAACGGTTCTATCGTTTCTTCCGTGATACCCTGAAGTTCTCTCTGCCGGGCAGCATCTGCGACAAGTATAAGATGATGGTGATGGTGAACTATTCGCTGGAAGGAACTGCTTACGGCGGAACTTACGATGACTTTATCGGAGCGCTCTGGGTAACACCTAACCGTATTCAAGATAAGAAACTCAACTGTCTGGCTCACGAACTGGGACACAGTTTCCAGCTTCAGATCATGGCAGACAAGACGGGCGAAGCCTGGGGAGGAAGCGGTTTCTTCGAGATGACATCCCAATGGATGCTCTGGAGAGTGAATCCTGACTGGCTGACGGATGAGAAGTATCATTTCGATGCCTTCAGACAGCTTACCCACAAAGGTTATCTGCATCTGGACAACATCTATCATTCGCCATACGTGATAGAGTGGTGGGCTGAGAAGCATGGATTGGAAAGCATCGCCCAGCTCTATCGGGAGGGAAAAATAGGAGAGGATCCGGTTGTTACCTACAAGCGGAAGTATAAGATGACTCAGAAGCAGTTTAATGATGAGATGTTCGACTGCTACCGCCATCTCGTGAACTTCGATTTCGGTTATGCCCGTAAGGAGACCCGACCTTATGCCTGCACCTTTGATACCAGGATGCTGAAGCAGAAGAATGGTTATCTCCGTCCGGATACAGCTTCGGTTCTTGAGAACTATGGTTTCAATGCCATCAAGTTGGAAATCCCGAAGGCTGGCAAGAAGGTTACAGTAGATTTCAGAGCTCTCGATGCCGAGGGTAAGGCATTCAAGGCATCCAAGGACAAGATGGCACGAACCATCGGTTACCGTTATGGTTTGGTGGGAGTAACCGCCGATATCGATGAATGTATCTACAGCCCGATGGGCGAAGCGATGAATGGAAAGGTTTCACTTGTGACTCCAAAGCTCCAGCCTCTCAAGGCGCTCTATCTCGTGGTGATGGGTGCTCCTTCGAATCATTCGCTCGATCCATCTTCCCGCCGTTTCCCTTATGAGGTAAGAGTGAAATAAGAGTGAAGTACGAATCGAATAAAAATCATCTACATAAAAAATATCATAGCTTATGAAGAATAAGACTTTTATAAAGAATAAGACTTTATTTGCTGCATCTCTCGCCTTGATGATGGCTTTGCCGATGCAGGCACAGCGCTTTGAAGATAACTTCGAAGACAAGACGCTGCGACTGGATTACATCGTGGCGGGCGATAGCGTGAACCAGGCTATCTATTTTGAACAGGCTTACAGCAACCCTACCTGGGCGGGAAGAAAGACAAGACTGGATGAGAAATTCCTGAACGGAAACGGACAGGTGACCGTGTATGAGCATGGTACCAACAAGGTGCTCTATGTAAATACTTTCTCAACACTCTTCCAGGAATGGCAGCTTACACAGGAGGCGAAGCATCTGCAGAAATCATTCGAGAGCAGTTTCCTCGTGCCGTTCCCGAAGAAGCCGGTGGATGTAAGCATCACCCTGAGCGATACGCATCAGAAGGTGACAGCAGAACTTCGCCATACCATCAATCCACAGGATATCCTCATCCGACCATTGGGCGAGAATGGCATCCCTTACCGCTACATCGTGAAGAGCGGAGAGGCTGCCGACTGTGTTGACCTCGCCATCATCGCCGAGGGTTATCGCCAGGACCAGATGGATAAGTTCTATCAGGATGCGCAGCGGGCAGCCGATGCCATCTTCGAGCGCGAACCTTTCGCTTCGCTCAAGTCGAGATTCAACGTGGTGGCTGTTGCGGCTCCATCGCTCGATGAGGGACCAAGTATTCCGCACGAAGGGAAATGGAAGAGCACGATGGCTTGTTCTCATTACGATACTTTCTATTCGAACCGTTATCTCACCACAAGCAAGATTCATCGCATTTATGATGCCTTGAGTAATGTGCCTTTCGAGCAGATCATCGTATTGGTGAATTCGCCTACGTATGGTGGTGGCGGCATCTACAACCAGGTTACGCTTTCTACCTCTGATCATCCTACGTTCAAGAAGGTGCTGGTACATGAGTTCGGTCATGGCTATGCGGGTTTGGGTGATGAGTACAGTACCGATGAGTACGATCCGATGTATCCTAGTGATACCGAGCCTTGGGAGCCGAACCTCACCACGCTGAAGGATTTCCAGAGCAAGTGGGCGGATATGATGCCGAAGGGTGTGAAGATTCCAACGCCGCTTGCCAAACTTCCGGATCATAAGAATATCAGAAACGCGAAAGAACAGAAGAAACTCAACGAAGCTGTATTTAAGATTGGTGTGTTCGAGGGTGCGGGTAACCAGAGCAATGGATGTTACCGTCCGGCACAGGTTTGCCGTATGAGAATCAACGAAGTGGATGATTTCTGTCCGGTTTGCCAGCGTGCCATCCGCAGAATTACCGATTTCTATACTGGGAAATAAATCAAGTTTTGTAAGCGATGGGAATTGATAGAAGTTAAAGAAGTTTCCCTTAACTTCTCTAACTTCCCATATACGATAAAGAAGTCAACAAGTAAAATATCAAGCATAATGAAGAATCAGATTTTAGCTCTTTCGCTGTTGAGCGCAGCTTTGGCGATGCCGGCAGCTACAGCATCAGCACAGGGCACATTAGAAGATTACAACAGAGCTTATGCTCTTCGTCATCAGTTCTCAGCCGACTCCGTGTTCCATTGGGCACGTTCATCGGCTTGGTGCGATTCCACCCACGTATTGCATTATCAGATATCTACTCCTCAGGGCAAGAAGTTTGTATCCTATGATGCCGACAAGGATGAGATGAAGACTTATGATTCGCAGGAAGCGATGGAGAAGGCGCTGGGCATCAAGCCTCGTCCTGTCTACAAGCCTCAGTTTGGCAGACGCCATGAACGCCATTGGATGGAGGTGGATGAGGAGAAGGAGGCTTATCCGGTACTTTCGCCAGACGGCAAGATGGAAGCCTACATCGAAGGTTACAACGTGGTGGTTCATGAGGCAGGAAAACCTTATACCGAAGCCAAGCGAATCCTTACTCAGGATGGTACCATCGGCTGCTATTACAGCAACCGCATCCAATGGAGCCCAGACGGCAAGCACATCTTCGTATGCAAGCGTGTTCCGGTAGAGAAGCGCTATGCCTACTATGTGGAATCTTCGCCTGCCGACCAGCTTCAGCCTATCCTCCACAAGCAGGAGTATGCCAAGCCGGGCGATGCCTTGCCACAGCATTATCCGGTCATCATCGATGTGACTACCGGAAAGAAGGTGGAGGCTGACAGGCATCAGATAGAAAACCAGTATGAACTGGAGTGGATGCAATGGACTCCTGACAGCAAGGAGGTGACGATGGAGTATAACCAGCGTGGACACCATCTCTATCAGATGCTGGCGATGAATGCTGAAACCGGCAAGCTTCGTACCGTGGTAGAGGAGCGTGCCAATACTTTCGTAAACTATGGTCGTCTGTGGCGTCAGTTTATCAAGGATGGCAAGCAACTGCTCTGGATGAGCGAGCGCGACAACTGGAATCATCTCTATCTCTACGATGTGCAGAAATCGAAGGTAATCCGCCAGATTACAAAGGGCGAATGGTTTGTTCGCGGCATCCAGCGTGTAGATGAAGAGAAAGGAGAAATCTATTTCTCGGCTAGTGGCGTGAACAAGAATGAGGACCCATATCTGGTACATTATTATAA